>JBNMMB010000050.1:0-26333 GCA_050875105.1 Prevotella sp.
AATTGTTCGGCGAAAGAGGCCTAATCGAGTTGCGATAGATATCGAATCGAGACTCGATAGATATCTTATCGAGACTCGATAGATGCCTAACGGAGACTCGATAAGATATCTATCGCAAAACTCTGAGTATGCGCAAAGTTTCCCAAAGGGCATATTTCTGCTTAACACTCAGAATATCAATTATTTACGTAAAACCCTCTCAGAATCGCGTATTTGCGAGCAAAAGGACCCGTGATTGATTTCAAGCGATTCTAGAGAGACTTTTTGTTCGGATAATTCTGAATTAAGCCACTCGCGGCAAAGACCGCACGCCATCTGAAAAAGACAACCCATACAACTTTTACAACTCGTTACAACTTGTCCTTGCGGGCCCAACGGGCGGACAACACGGACAACTTTTTTGTTCGCCTGTGGCTCACGGCTCACGCGGATTTTATCTCGAACCCGAGACTTGTCGTAGACCCACTGACCAAAGGGAAGTAATGACTCGAATTTAACGAATGACAGTTGACAGGGAGCGTGTGGGGCGATGAATAGCACGAATGTTTTTGACGACAATTGGGGACAACGGGGGACAATCTGTAGTGGGTGACGTGTCTCACGTCACGCGGAGGACAATCATGAGATTTAAGACGTTTCGGTCGTTTTTTCGGTCGTTTCGGTCGTTTCGGTCGTTTTTTCGGTCGTTTCGGTCGTTTGAAGTTTATCGCAGATTAATGCCAATGAATATTGAGGTAAGGTGTCCTACTTATCAAGATGAGTTGGCAAGAAAGTTCACGCCTCTTTCCACGCTCTTCTCTTCAGCCACAACGCGAGAATGGGGTCGCTCATCTCCATATGCTTGGGCGCGGTGGTCAGGATCAGGTCTTTCTCCATCAAAGCCTTCTTTAAGTGCGTGACATTGGCGGCTGTCCCCAGGCGATAGGCATTCAAGACGGCCGTCTGGGTGAAACCCGTGTGCAGACCATTCACAATGGCGTGTTGTTTTAAACAAGGTTGTTTTAAACAAAGTTGTTTAAAAGCGAAAATCCTTCTCTTGGTGGCCTTACTTCACCCTGATGATGTCTTCCCAGCGCGTGGTGAAGTTGTGGCTGCGGAAGTCGTGTTTGATGGCGTCGCGGAAGGAGCCCGCCTTGCCCTTGCCGTGGGCTGCCGTGTATTGTTGGCTGCCCAGCACCACCGTCTCGGTGCCATTCAGTTTGTTGATCTTGTCGATCGACGCGGTGAGGCGTTTCAGTTTCTCGCGTTTCTCGGCGTCGTAGTCGAGAAAGTTGGTCTGCACCAGGTTCTCGTCGCTGATGGCCGACACGATGACGCCCGCCCGTTTATACTTGAACCCCTTGATGAAGATGCGCTTGAGCGCCTTGAGCGCCCCGTCGACCACCTCCTGGGTGGTGTTGACCGGCGTGAGCAGCACCTCCATGGCCGAGTTGCTGTATTGTGGCAGGTCGGTGCGGAAGCGGTTGGTGTCGATGAAGACCATGATCGAGGCGCACACGCTGTGTTGCCGGCGCAACTTCTCGGCGCAGCGCGCCGCATAGTTGCTCACCTGCGTGCGCAGGTCGAGCAGGTCGTCGATCATGCCGGGGAACGAGCGACTGGTGCAGATGCTCTTCTTCGTCGTGAGCTGTTCGGTGGGCACACAGTCGATGCCGTTGAGCTCGAGCCAGGTGCGCTCGCCCGTGACGTGGAACTCCTTGCGCACCCAGGCGCGCGGCTTCATGGCAAAGTCGTAGGCCGTGTGGATGCCGTAGCCCTCCAGCCGCTCCAGGTATCGGCGCCCGATGCCCCACACCTCCTTGAGCGGGAAGAGCTTCAGCGCCTTGACACGCCGCTCCTCGGTGTCGATGACACAGCAGTGGCGGTAGGCCGGATAGTCCTTGGCAAAGCGGTCGGCACACTTGGCCAGCGTCTTCGTGGGCGCGATGCCGATGCTCACGGGCATGTCCACCCATTGCCATATCTTCTGGTTGAGGTTCTCGCCCCACGCCTTCAGTTGGTCGTAGGGCAGGTTGTCGAGCACGCAGAACGCCTCGTCGATGCTGTAGCGATAAAACTCCGTGCAGGCGCCCCGGATGATCTCCATGACCCGCTGGGTGATGTCGCCATAGAGCTCATAGTTGCTCGAGAACACGCCAATCTCCTGTCCAGGAAAGCGCTCCGCCATCTGGTAATAAGGGATGCCCATCGGTATGCCCAGTTGCTTAGCCTCCTTCGACCGCGCCACCACGCACCCGTCGTTGTTGCTCAGTACCACCACGGGCTTGCCGTTGAGGTCTGGACGAAACACGCGCTCGCAGGAACAGAAACAACTGTCGCAGTCGCAGATGGCGTAATACTTAGTCGTTGTCATCCCCATCGCGCTTGCCAAACTGCGGGTCTATCTTGAGAAACGCCGTCACCAGGAACGTCACCGAACAACAGAGGATGACGAAGATGAAGAAATGGCGGTAGCCCAGCATCTCCTGCAAGGTGCCGGCGAAGAGGCCCGGCACCATCATCGACAGCGACATCAGGGCCGACGCCAGGGCGTAGTGGCTCGTGCGGAACGCCCCACGACTATAATATATAAGGTAGAGCATGTAGGCCGTCAGGCCGAAGCCATAGCCAAACTGCTCGATGAACACACACACGTTGATGGCCAGCAGGCTCGACGGCAGTGCATAGCTCAAGAAGACATAGACCAGTGAGGGCAGGGCGAAGGCGAAGGCCATGGGCCACCGCCAACGGTGAAGGCCCCCACTGCTGGCCGCGATGCCGCCAAACACGCCACCCAACGCCACGCCGATGACGCCCACCGTGCCCTGCACCAGGCCAAACTCCTGTGGCGACAGGCCCAGGCCACCATTGTGGGCGGCGTCGATGAGAAAGAGCGACGCCACCTTCGACAGCAGGCCCTCGGGCATGCGGAAGAGCATGATGAACAGCAGGGCCGCCGCCACCTGTTCCTTTTGCACAAACGTGCGAAACGTGTTGGCTATCTCCTTCCAGATGGTGTGCACGTTGATGCCAGGCCGCGCCACATCCTCAGTCGGGCGGGGCAAAGTCTGGCTGTGCCACAGCCACAAGAGCAGGAACAGGCCCGCCACGCCATAGAACATCAGGCTCCACGAGTAGGCGATGCTGTTGCGGAAGATCACTTGCAGGTTGCCGGCAGCCATCACCAGCACCCCTTGTCCAAAAATGGTGGCCAGGCGGTCGAACACCGAGCGGATGCCCATGAACCACGCCTGCTGGTGGCTGTCGAGCCCCAGCATGTAGAAACCGTCGGCGGCGATGCAATGGAACGCCCCCGAGAACGCCATGACCCAGAAGAAGAACAGCGTGCCCTGCATCCACAGGGCTGTGGGGATGGTGAAAGCCACGCCGCCCAGGGCCGCGCCCAGCAGGAGCTCCATCGCGACCACCCACCAGCGCTTGGTCTTGATGAGGTCGACGAAGGGGCTGAGCAACGGCTTCAGCACCCAGGGCAGGTAGAGCCATGAGGTGTAGAAGGTGATGGCACCATTGTTGAGTCCGAGCTGTTTGTACAAGATGACAGAGATGCTCATGACAGCCACGAGGGGCAGGCCGTCGCTGAAGGCCAGCGTCGGCACCCATAGCCAGGGCGATCGTTTATGGAGTTGCATGATGATGTGTGTGGTCCTTACTGATATGATTTCGTTATGGTGGCGCCGGGATAGTAGTGGGCCAGGATCTCGTCGTAGGCGTAGCCGCGCTCGCCCATCACCGCCGCGCCAATCTGGCAGAGACCCACGCCGTGGCCCCATCCGGCTCCTGTGAGCACGAAGCGGGCGGCGATGCCCTGGGCGTCGACCTCCTCCTTGTCGATCACGAAGGCCGAACTGTAGAGATGGCTCTTGCTCAGCGCACGCCGTATCTCCAGTTCCTTGCCGATGGTGAGCGTGTGGCGCGTGCCCACAATCCTCAGCGTCACGAGGCGTCCGCTCTTGCCCCGTTCCAGGGGTAGCAGGTCGATGATGTCGCCAAAGTCGATGTGCAACTTCTCGAGAAGCAGTGCCGATAGCTCGTGTTGGGTGTAGGTCACCTGCCAACGATAGAAGTCGGTGGTCTCCTGGTCATAGTCGTTGAGCACCTGAGAGAGGATGGCCTTGTCGGCCGTGTTGCAGAAGCTGTCAGGCCGAGTGCGTATCCAGCGCTCCGCCTGGGCCTCCTGTGTGAGATCGGGTAGGGCAGGGGCGCCCTTGCCGGCAGCGGCCAGGGACGCCAACCGTGGCGGCAGCCAGTCGCGCACGGCACGCAGGTAAGACTTGGCGCTGTCCTCCCAGCAATACTGGAACTCCTCCGTGGCACCACCGCAACACTTCGAGAAGCGTGCGTCGCAGATGGCGTCACCGTCTGTCAGGATCTGGCCACGCGTCTGGCGGATGGCCTCAGCCACATGTGGACTGGTCTCCTTGGTGATGCCCTGGTAGCGCTGGCAGTGGTCGTCGGCACACACGTCGAAGAGCGTGTGGTCCTCGCGGTCATACCAGCGGATGATCGTGTCAGCGCCCTCCACAAACGAGGGGCGGTAGGCTGTGGCGCTGGCTGTGGCTTGTCGCTTCACCATCTGGGCCAACAGCCACGACCGCGAGATCACGGCGTGCGCCTTGAGCAGTTGGAGGCTCGAAGTGGCACTCATCTCGCTCGAGATCACACTCTCGAGATATTGCTCCACGGGGAGCTCGTTGATGGCCCATATCTTACCGCCGTCGACCACGAGGCGCAGCGAACCCAGAAAAGTCTGCGTCTCCTGACGCTCCCAGTGGAAGTTGACACCGATGGTCACGTCTTTCAGCGAGAACGATGCCTCGGCGCTTGTCGGGCGGAAGCGCAGTTCGTGGTGGCGTCTGCCCTGCCACACGATGGCACCGTCGACGAGAGAGGCGGCCTGGTCGCCCAGGACCTCGGTGCCGTTTGCCTCATAAGGCTTGTTGAGGGCGAAGCAGATGCGCTCGCCGCTGACGATGCCCACGCTGACGCGGGGCTCCTGGTGGGAGGCCGTCGCCGTCACCACCTTCTCTGCGTGTATGTTGTTGGTCGGATTCTGTTTCATGTCCTTCATCTGAGTTGGAAAGACCACTTTCCTGTTGCCGAGTGCAGCCTATCCTATGCAAAGATAGCGATTTTAGCCCACAATACGTGTAGCTTTTTCAAAAAATTTGTATCTTTGCAGAGATGAAGAAGAAAACATTACTCGGCATGACGCTCGCCGAACTGAAAGAAGTGGCCACCGCCCTGGGCATGCCCGCTTTCACGGGAGGGCAGATTGCCAAATGGATTTACGGCAACCACGTCAAGACCATCGACGAGATGACCAACATCTCCAAGGCCAATCGTGCGCGGTTGGAGGAGGAATATGAGGTGGGCTGCGCCGCTCCCATCGACGCACAGCACTCGAAGGACGGCACCATCAAGTATCTCTTCCCCGTCAGGACCGCACGCCCCGACGACTGCCAAGGCGTGAAGTTCGTCGAGACGGTCTACATCCCCGAAGACGACCGGGCCACGCTCTGCGTCTCGTGTGAGGTGGGCTGCAAGATGAACTGCCTGTTCTGCCAGACCGGCAAGCAGGGCTTTGAGGGCTATCTCACCGTGGCCGACATCCTCAACCAGATCTACAGCCTGCCCGAAGTGGACAAGTTGACCAACATCGTCTACATGGGACAAGGCGAACCGATGGACAACCTCGACAACGTGTTGCGCTCCACCGAGATACTCACCGCCGACTACGGGTGGGCCTGGAGTCCCAAGCGCATCACGGTCAGTTCCGTGGGCATCAAGGGCAAGCTTCAGCGCTTCCTCGAGGAGAGCGATTGCCATGTGGCCATCAGCCTCCATGCGCCCAGCCACGAGCTCCGCGCACGTCTCATGCCGGCCGAGAAGGCCATGCCCATCGAGGAGATCGTTGACCTGTTGCGCAACTATGACTTCGCCCATCAGCGGCGCCTGTCGTTTGAATACATCGTCTTCGGAGGCGTCAATGACACGCTGGACCATGCGCGCCAGATCGTCAGACTGCTCAAGGGACTGACCTGCCGCATCAACCTCATCCGCTTCCACCAGATACCCGACGTGCCCTTGCACGGCACCGACGAGCGGAAGATGGAGGAGTTTCGCGACTATCTCACGGGACACGGCGTCTTCACCACCATTCGCGCCTCGCGCGGACAAGACATCTATGCGGCCTGTGGCCTGCTCAGCACCTCCAAGAAGATTGGTGAGGTGCGCCATGAGGAGAAGCGATGAAGCGCGTGGTGGTCTGCCTGTTGGCTTGTCTGCTGCTTGTGGCTTGCACTGGCTCCGACGGCCTGTTGCCCCCTTCGGGTGGCAGGCTCTATGAGGTGTTGCTCGTGGGCGACCGTGAGGGCCTCGTCAGACAGATGCTCGAGGCCGATGTGGAGGGCTTGCCACAGAGTGAGCCGTCGTTTGACGTGTCGGCCATCGACAGCGCAAGCTTTGGCCCCGCCGTGCGACAGGCACGCAACATCGTCATCGTCTGCATCGACCCCAAGACCTACGACCGCCCCCATGTGGGCTACGAGAAGAACGTGTGGGCCCAGCCACAGATGGTGGTGCGCATCGGGGCGCCGTCGGTGAGCACACTGAGACAGAGCGCACCAGGTGTGGCAGCGACGCTGCGCACGCTGCTCAACCGGGCGGAGGCCAACAAATGTCTCGCTCTCTTGAGGCACAAGCGCAATACCAAGGCTGAAGAGACGGTCAGACGGATGTTCGGCGTGTCACTCTGGATACCGGTCGACATGGTGGCCAGCAAACGCGGCAAGGACTTCATCTGGCTGAGCAACAACGGCACGACGATGATGCAAAACATCGTCATCTACCGCGAACAGACACGGACGGCCGCCGACGAGAAAAGCGACGTGCATCGCTTTGTGGCGCAGCGCGACCGGGTGCTCGGACAAAATATCAAAGGCGAGGCCGACTCCATGTGGATGACCACGGTCGCACCGTCGGTCAGCCGACGCCTGGTCTTCAGGGAAGAGAAAAACCGCTCGTCGTGGCTCCAGCACCACGACATGGCACACGCCCCCATGACTCTCTACCGCGGCCTGTGGGAGATGCGTGGCGACGACATGGGCGGGCCGTTTGTCAGTCGCCGACTGTCTGCGACGGTCCGTCCCGGACAGAAGGGTCGCGAGAAGGGCGACGTGGTGGCCGAGGGCTTTGTCTTCGCCCCAGGACAAACGAAGCGCAACGCCATCCGACGACTGGAGGCCGCACTCTACACCTTGCAGTGGGAACAGCGCTGAACGGCGCGCCACAGCATGCGCATAGGAGGCCAACCCATCGGAATAACAATCAGAATAAGCAAATAATCATCAAGAAATAGCAAGATATGGACAATCAGAAAATACGCGTGGCCATCACCCACGGAGACACAAACGGCATCGGCTACGAACTGATCTTCAAGGCGTTTGAGGAGCCGGAGATGTTCGACATGTGCACACCTATTATTTATGGTTCACCGAAGATCGCCACCTACCACGCCAAAGCCCTCGACATGACGGGCAACTTCACCATCGTCAACACGGCTGAAGAGGCACAGGATGGCAAGATCAACCTCTTGCCGGTGTTCGACGAGGAGGTGAAGGTGGAGCTGGGCGTGCCCTCGCAAGACGCCAGCCGCGCGGCCGTGAAAGCCCTCGACAGGGCCATCACCGATTATAAGGACGGACTGTTTGACGTGCTCGTGACATGTCCCATCAACAAGGACAACATGCACATCGATGGCTTCGCCTTCCCCAACAGCGACAAGTTTATCGAGCAATGCATCAGCGAGGGACAGAAGGCTGTCGACATCTTGGTCAACGGCAACCTCCGTGTGGCGCTGATGACCGATGATGTGGCGCTGAAGGACGTGCCCGCTGCCATCACGCAGGAGGCGGTGGCCAACAGGGTCAAGACGTTTGCCGCCACCCTCAGACGTGACTTCCGCATCTCCAGTCCGCGCATCGCAGTGCTGGCGCTCAACCCCAACCACAGCGCTGACCATCCTGGCAAGGAGGAGGCTGAGGCCATCATCCCGGCCATCAACCAACTGGCTGAGGAGGATGTCTGTGTGTTCGGACCGTATCTGGCCGACGACTTCTTCGCCAATGGCGACTTCTCGGCTTTCGACGGTATCCTCGCCATGTATCACGACCAGGGCGTGGCGCCTTTCAACGCGCTGCTGCCTCAAGACAGCATCCACTACCTCGGTGGACTGCCGCTGGTCTGCGCCGCTGCCGACCAGGGGCCGGAGTATGCCATTGCAGGCAAGGGAACGGCCGACGCTACGGCATTCCGCCATGCCATCTGGCAGGCCATCGACGGTTTCCGCAACCGTGCCAACTATGATGAGCCACTGGCCAACCCGCTGCCCAAGCTCTATCATGAGCGCAAGGACGAGAGCGAGAAGGTGCGATTCTCCATCCCCAAGAAGCGCGAGAGCGTCAGCAGGGAGCAGCGCAAGTGATCACGGGAGGCCCTCGGAGGCTTCTCGTCACAAGTAATTAACAATCTATCTTCGGATCATGAAGAAAAAATATCAGAACGGCTTCTTCGTCTTCGGACTGTTGGTGCTCATCATCATGGTCACCCAACTCGACTTCACGCAAGTGTGGCAGGGACTCCGCCACGCTGGCTATTGGTTTGTGGCGGTGGTCGTGTTGTGGGCGTTTCTCTACATCTTCAACACGGCATCCTGGTACCTCATCATCAAGGGCGTGTGCAGCCAGCGGACGACGGGCGGTGGGACGGACGATGGGCGGAAACCTGCCAAGATCTCGTTCTTCTGGCTTTATAAGGTGGCCGTGTCGGGGTTTGCACTCAACTATGCGACGCCGGGCGGCCTCATGGGTGGCGAGCCCTATCGCATCATGGAACTGGCACCGAAGATCGGCACCGAGAAGGCCTCGTCGTCGGTCATCCTCTATGCCATGACCCACATCTTCAGCCATTTCTGGTTTTGGCTGCTCTCGGTGGGGCTCTTCCTCTGCACCCAACCGGTCAACCTGGTCATGGGTGTGCTCATGGCGGTCATCGCAGCGTTTTGCTTGCTGGGCATCTGGTTTTTCATCGCCGGATACCGCAAGGGATTGGCCAACAGGGTGATGAACCTGCTGCGGCATATCCCGTTTGTCAAGAAATGGGCGAAGCCGTTCGTGGAGCGGCATCGTGAACAACTCGACAACATCGATAGCCAGATAGCGGCCTTGCACAGCCAAAACCCATACAACTTTTTGGGGGCGCTGGGACTGGAACTGGCCTGCCGCATCTGCTCGGCACTGGAGATATTCTTCATCTTGCTCGTGCTCATGCCCAGCGTCAATTACCTGAACTGCATCTTGGTGCTGGCCTTCACGTCGCTCTTCGCCAACCTCTTGTTCTTCATGCCCCTACAGTTGGGTGGACGCGAGGGTGGCTTCCTCATGTCCACTACGACATTGGGCATCAGCGCCAGTGCGGGCATCTTTGTCGCCCTGATCGTGAGAATGAGGGAATTGGTGTGGACAGGCATCGGATTGCTGCTCATCAAGCTCGAAAAGAAAGAGAAAGAATAAAAACGACTGCCATTTTTGCGGATTTATCGAAAAATGTGTAATTTTGTCATCCAATGAATACGTCAGAACTGCAAAAGATAAAACAACGATACAACATCGTGGGCAACAGCGAAGGGCTATGCCATGCGCTGGATGTGGCCTTGCAGGTGGCTCCCACCGACTTGAGTGTGCTCATCGTCGGCGAGAGTGGCGTGGGCAAGGAGATTGTGCCAAGGGTCATACACGACAATTCGCCTCGCAGAAGAGAACGCTACTTTGCCATCAACTGTGGATCAATCCCTGAGGGCACCATCGACAGTGAGCTCTTCGGCCACGAGAAGGGCGCCTACACGGGTGCCATCGGCGAGAGCGAGGGCTACTTTGGCGTGGCCAACAAAGGTACGATCTTCCTCGATGAGGTGGGAGAGTTGCCCATGGCCACACAGGCAAGGCTCTTGCGCGTGCTCGAAACGGGCGAATATATCCGTGTGGGAGGACAGGAAATACGCAAGACAGATGTGCGCATCGTGGCGGCCACCAATGTCAACATGCGGAAGGCCATCTCGGAAGGCCGCTTCCGTGAGGACCTCTATTACCGCCTCAACACCATTCCCATCCAGATGCCGCCCCTGCGCGACAGGGGAGAGGACATCCTGTTGTTGTTCCGCCTCTTTGCCATGCAGATGGCCGACAAGTATCGGTTGCCGAAGATCACGCTGACCGAGGACGCCAAGAAGATGATGCTGCAATACAAGTGGCCAGGCAATGTGCGCCAGTTGAAGAACATCACGGAACAGATGTCGGTGTTGAGCGAGCAGCGAGAGATCGGCGTGGAGACCTTGAAACGATTTATTCCGCAAGACCCAGAGAGCACAGAACTGGCCACCATCAGTCAGCCAGGACAGCACTCATATGAGAGCGAACGAGAGATCCTCTATAAGATTCTCTATGAGTTGAGAGGAAACATTGCCGACCTGAGGCGCGACGTGTCTACGCTTCGCAAGCAAATCGACGAGACGCGCGACATGCGTGAGCTGGCCAGCCACTTCTCGCCTGGCTTCATCGGCACTGGCAAGGAACAAATGCCGGCCATCAGCGGTCATGAGCCGAGCATCTCGCCATACACTCCCTCGGCGGAGGACGCTGAGGCGGAGGAAATCAAAGGCGAACCGGAATGTCTCAACCTGAGTGACCTCGGACGCCAAATGGTGGAAAAGGCGCTGGAACGTAACAATGGAAACAGGAAGAAGGCTGCACAAGAACTGGGCATCTCCGACCGAACGCTCTACCGCCGCATCAAGCAATACGGCTTGGACAAGAAGTGAAATCTCGATGAAAGTGACAATGAAACAAAGACTGTCGTATCTCGCCATAACCTTTCTGTTGCTGCTCACTGCATGCAGCGTCAGCTACAAGTTTAACGGCGCCAGCATAGACTACACCACGACGAAGACCATACAGATAGCCGACTTCCCCATCCGAAGCAGTTATGTGTGGGGACCAATGGGCCCCATCTTCAACAACCAACTGAAGGATGTCTTTGCCAATCACACCCGTCTGAGACAGGTGAAACGCAATGGCGACCTGGTCATCGAGGGTGAGATCACACAGTATTCGCAACGCAACAAGTCGGTTTCGAGCGAGGGATACTCGGCGCAGACCGAGCTCTCGATAACCGTCAACGTGAGGTTTACCAACAACAACAACCACAATGAGGACTTCGAAAGGTCGTTCACAGCCTCCAAGAGCTATGAGACCACCAGGAGCCTAAACAGTGTGCAAGAGGAACTGGTCACGCAAATGTGCAAGGACTTGACAGAACAGATCTTCAATGCCACGGTAGCCAACTGGTAACTTTCCATCGTCACTCATGATTTATTATCCAAACGAATATGGACATAGCGCAACTCATAAAACAGCCAGAACTGCTTGACCGCGAGACCCTTTATGATCTCCGGAGCCTTCTTGCGCTCTATCCTTATTACCAGACGGCACGCTTGCTGCTGTTGCAAAACCTCTATCTGTTGCACGATCCCACGTTTGACGAGGAACTGCGCAGGGCCGCCATCTATATCACCGACCGAAAGGTGATCTTCAACCTCGTGGAGGCAGCACACTACCAGATGCGCCATGCGCCTGCCAAGCCACAGGAAGACCGCAAGAAACCCAATGGCAATCGCACCATCTCGCTGATTGACAACTTTCTTGAGTCTATCCCCGAAGAGGAGAAAGAAAAGGAGAAGAAAAACAAAAGGAAGCCCACGCCAGCCGATGCAGCCGTCGACTATGTGTCTTATCTATTGGAGTCGGAGAGCGAAGAGGAAAAGGAAGCGGAACAAAGCGCGGCACCCCAATTGAAAGGTCAAGATTTGATTGATAATTTCATAAACAATGAGAATGGTAAAATCAAATTGAAGACCGATGTGGAGTATGTGCCAGAAAGTGCGCAATCGGGCTCTAGTGAGGATAAAAACGGCGAGGAAAGCTATTTTACGGAGACATTGGCAAAAATTTACATCAAACAAGGCCGTTATAACAAAGCACTTGAAATAATTCAGCGATTAAATTTGAATTATCCGAAAAAAAATGCTTACTTTGCAGATCAAATACGTTTCTTGGAAAAGTTGATATTAAACAATAAAAACAATAAGTAAAGAATTATGTACACATTATTTGTAATTCTCATCGTCCTGGTGTCGCTGCTGATGATCTTCATCGTGCTCATCCAGGAGTCGAAGGGAGGCGGCCTTGCCAGCAACTTCTCTTCTTCTAACGCCATCATGGGCGTGCGCAAAACCACCGACTTCATCGAGAAGGCTACGTGGGGACTCGCAGCAGCCATGGTTGTCATTAGCGTGATCTGCGCTTACACCGCTCCTCAGTCCAACGCGTCGCAGAGCGTGCTGGAGAAGGCGGCCACTGAGACTCAGACCACCAATCCTACGAATACACAAGGTTTCCAGGCTGGCCAGCAGCAGAACGCTCCTGCACAGGGTGCCGCACAGGGTGCTCAGCAAGGTGCACAGGGCGGACAGCAAGGTGCTCAGGGCGGTCAGCAGAGCGCTCCGGCAGCTCCCGCACAGCCTGCTTCACCTGCAAAATAAACATTTAATTGAAAAAAGTGAGGGATTTATTTGGTGGTTTCAAATAAATCCCTTACCTTTGCACTCGCTTTGAGATACCAAGGCAACCAACACACGGTGGGTGTAGTTCAGTTGGTTAGAGCGTCAGATTGTGGTTCTGAATGTCGTGGGTTCGAGTCCCACCCCCCACCCTCAAGCAAGCCCTTGCAGATTGATTATCTGCGAGGGCTTTTTTCATGCCTGCCCATTTGTGTGTTTCACCTTTGCACAAACAAGGAAAGGTGGTGTGAAAGCGACTTACCATTTAGTTGTAGGGAAACAGCCTTTTGTAAGTCTATATTCTATTAATGGGTTGGAGGCATGCTGTCAAGCAGTGGGAGAGGGCTTGGCGTTCATTCTCTTGGCGTGCAGGTCTACGTCCTTTTGGCGTGCAGGTCTACGAGCAAAACAGCTGTTTCTGGTGCCTGTTTGGGAGCGTCTTTGGACTTCCAGGCCACAACGAAACGTATGGTGGCGTAGTCGGCATGATAGCCACGAGCCTCCCAGTCTTGTAATTTCTGTTGCATGTCCTTCGACAACTTAGCCACAGCATTGTTGTTGGCGGAGAAGAGATAATGACTCTTGTACGTCAGACGGTCGCCGCTCTGCAAGGCAAGGATCTGCTGTTTGTGGTCCTTGAAGAAGTCGAGATAGACGTCGCGATGCGTCAGTTGAAACACGATCTCGTCGGGTAGGCCATACTGGGTGACATCACGCAGGCGTTGTGTGGCGTGCATGTGACGAAACAAGTCGCTGTTGGTGTGGATCACCAGACTGCTCTTGGCACGTGTGATGCCCACGTAGAGGTGGCGCACCACAGGCTCGGTGATGAGCTGAGGCTCTGTGAAAAGCATAAACACATGATCGAACTCGCGCCCCTTGGCCTTATGGATGGTCGATACGACGATCTCGTCCTCGGTGGTGGCACAGAAGTCTTCTACCGACGACTCGAAGATGAAATCCCAAAAGTCATTGTAATATTTGGCGGGGTTGGTCTGCTCAAACAGCTGCCAGCAACGTCTGAGATAAGGTAGGGCCTGGCTCGTCTTATATTTCTCGGCTGTGCGCTCCTTGGCCTCGCTCCACAACCCTTCGGGGATGATGGGCGCCTTTTGTCGTTGCAAAAGGTATTTCAGAAAGTAACGTGTCTCAGCAATGTTGCAGAACCTCAGTCCGCCCATCGACTGGATGAGTTTGCTGCGCATGCCCTGCTTGTTAAGCAAGGCCACCATGATGGCTGCTTCCTTGTTGGTCTGGGTCAACACGCATGTGGAGCCCTTGCTCCGCCGTTTCACGTCTTCCAATAAGGGCAGGTAGAGGGCGGTTGGCTCTTGTTTGCCGACTTCGTCACCACCGCTTGTCATGGGGTGATACACCACCTTCACCAGTCCTGCCTCTTGTCTTACAGCCGTGAGCGGTGTTTTCTTGATGCGGTAGTTGAGAAGCTTGGACCAGTCGTTGGCCGCCGCAACAATGTCGGGGGCGCTGCGGTAGTTGTCGGTCATCTCGATGAGACGAGCGCCAGGCAAGGCGCTCAGTTGACGCATGTAACGGGCGTCGGCCCCGCGAAACTCAAAGATGTTTTGGTCATCGTCGCCGACAGCGATGACCCGCATGTCGTCGTTGGCTTCCATCAGGGCCACCACGAGCGCATATTCGTCGGCATCCATGTCTTGCGCTTCGTCGATGACTAGCACCGCCTTCTTGATCTTGTTGGCCTCCACCTCTCCCTGTGCGATGAGATGGGCCGCTGCGCTCACCACGTGGTCAGCGTCCTCGATGTTGCCGAGTCGTCCCAAAAGGTCGAAACAATAGGAATGGAACGTTTTGATCTCCACAAAGTGGGCCGCATTGCCGATAAGGCTGATGAGGCGCTGTTTGAACTCAGTGGCTGCCGCACGCGAGAAGGTGAGCATGAGCAGTTGTTCGTGCTTCACGTCCTCGAGCAGAAGCATCGATGCCAGCTTGTGTACCAGCACCCGTGTCTTGCCACTTCCTGGGCCTGCGGCCACCACAATGCAACGTGACTCCTTGTCGCTAATGATTTCCATCTGTCGTTCTGACAGCGAGCCGAAGAGCTTGCGGTAGTGTGCCGGCGTGATGTTGCGTTCGATTTCGTGTTCGCGCTCGCCTTGGAAATAGAGTTTCATGAAGTGCTGGTAGTCCATTTGGAAGTAGTCTCTCACAAACTTCAGTGCAGCGTCGTAGTCCTTCACCATCAGGTTGGCGTATTCGCCGACAATGTGGATCTGTTGGATCTTCTGCTTGTAAAACTCATTGAGCATGCGATAGTCTTCTTGCTTATAGCGTAGGCGGCTGTCCTTTAGGCGTCGTATCTCCATGGCATTGTAGAGCACGAGGAAGCCTCCCTCTAGCTTGAGAGCGCCTATCCTGGAGAGATAGAGCAAGGCTTCCTCCACCTCTTCGATGGTCACGTCATCGGTGAGACCAAAGAGTTGCAGGCCATTGCGCTGTATCTCGTTGACCAGTTTCACGACGGAGAACTGCACGTTGCCGTCTTTCGCTTCCACATTTTCTGTTCCATTGTCGTGAGGCGGTGTGTTTGTTTCCTCCTGTTTGGCCAATTGGTATAACCAACTGATGGCGAACTGGCAGATAGCCATGCGACGCTCATAGCGACGGAGGGCCGTGTCCAGGTTGGCGCTGCGACGGATGACGACGGTGTGGGCTCCGCTCTCCGCTTTCCGTGTGTAGCCTTTCACCATCAGGAAGTAGAGCAGCGTCCGGATGTCCTTTTCTGTGGCGGTCGTCAGCCCAGCCTTGATGGCGTTGTCGTTGAGCTGCTTGTAAGACAGGCATATGCGCTCGTCGGGGATGTGCTCGATGACATATCGTTCCAGTTTGCCAAAGCGGTCGAGGATGGTCTGTGACCTTCGTTCGTTGCCGCCCAGGTCTTTCAGGTGCGCCGACATGTCGCGAGAGTCAGCCAGGATGCCGTCTTGTCGCATGCGCTCCACGACGGAGATGACGGTCTGCTTGCTGAGACCGAGGATGTCTGCCAGGTAGTCGATGCGCGACTCTGCCTCTGCGTTGCGTGTCTTGGCGGTGTATTTCTGCGAGATGAGTGATTTGATGATGCGCACGGCCTCCTCCGTCTCGTCGTCGGAGAAGAGTGGCGAGTTGGCGAGGCGTCTGCGGGCCTCCTCCATGTTGTTCACGGTGATGCCTGTGGCGTAGACGTGGGGTACGTTGTTGCCGCGCTCCACATATCCGCTCTGTTCCAGGGCGGCGATGGCTGTACGCACCCGTGTCTCGATGTCTGACACCGAGTCGTCCCATCCTGCGCGGCGTGCGAGTTCCAAGGCCGAGCAACACACGCGGGGCCTGGCCTTCGTGTAGTCCTTGATGGCGCGCCACACCTGCTGGATCTCGCTGATGCTCAGTTTGGTCTGGTTGAGCAATATGAAGTGCTTGTCGAGGTCGTTATCGCTATAGAGCACATAGCAACGAGCATGGATGTGCGGGTCGCGTCCGGCACGTCCAGCCTCTTGCACATAGTTCTCCAGCGAGTCGGAGATGTCGTAGTGGACCACCAGCCCCACGTCACTCTTGTCCACGCCCATGCCGAAGGCTGAGGTGGCCACGATGATGTTGACCTTGCCGCCCATGAAGGCGTCTTGGTTTTGGGTCTTGTCTTCGGCCAGCATCTTGCCGTAATAGGGCAGGGCGGGCAGTCCGTCACGCGTCAGGCGTTCGGCCAACTCTCTTGACCGCTTGGTGCGCGACACATAGATGATGGTGGGACAGGCGCCTTCGGTCACTAGCGAGCGCAGTCGGACGTACTTGTCATCGTCGGTGTCGACATGGATGACCGAGTAGCGCAGGTTTGTGCGGGTGGCCTTTGAGGCGAAGAGTTCAAGGTCGATGTCGAGCCAGCGTTTGAAATAATCGCAGATGTCTTGTATCACCTTTTGCTTGGCTGTGGCCGTGAAGCACGACACGCAGACGTGCGATTGGCCCCTCTTCTGTTTTTGGTAGTCGTGGATAAACTTTCCAATGTAGAGGTAGTCGACACGGAAGTCTTGTCCCCAGGCGGAGAAACAGTGGGCCTCGTCGATGACAAAGCGCACGACATGGCGGTTTAAGAGTATGCGCTCGATGGTCTTGGAACGCAACATTTCGGGTGCGATATAGAGGAGAGAGGCCTCGCCACTTGCCACGCGCTCAATGGCGTCGGCGCGCTCGATGGGATTGAGCAGTCCGTTGATGGTCACGGCGTCGGTGATGCCGCGGTTGTAGAGATTGTCCACCTGGTCCTTCATGAGCGACTGCAAGGGGGATATGACTACCGTGAGGCCGTGACAGGCGTCGCCATCCATCAGAGCAGGCAGTTGAAAGGTGAGCGACTTGCCGCCACCTGTGGGAAACACGGCCAGCAACGACCGTCCGCCGACGGCGGCCTGGACGGCACGCTCCTGTAAGGGCTCGCCGTCGTAGGTACGAAAGGTGTCGTAGCCAAACAGTCTGCGGAGGTGAAGTCGGGCGTCGTGGGCCTGGTTGCAATAATGGCAACCCTGAGCACACGCCACAAGACGAAGGCGGTTGATGATGTGCTCCACCTCAGGATAATGGTGAAGCACCCAACCGGGGGTGGCCGAGTGTCGGTCGCCTGTCCCGATGAGCGCCAAGGCGTAGGCCAAGGCCACGGGCGACTGGGCGATGAGTGAAGCCACATCGGCGTGGCTACAGATGCGTCCGTCAAACTCGGCGAGGATGAGATCGCTCAGTTGCTTGGCGTCAGCAGATTGTGGAGGGGTGCCCATCATCTGTAGGAAGCCGTTAAACTCAGGCGTAGCGCCCAAGAGTCCGATGTAGATGGTCTGCAGACGTTCGGGTAGGGAACGCCACTGGGCTATCTCGTCGAAAAGCAGCTGCCGCGCCTTCTCACAGTCGTTCACAGGATTGTTCATTTGGTCGGTCAGCAACTTGTCGTCTTTCACCAGTCGGTGATAAGGTCGATCGGGAAAGAGCAGTGGCGACAGGTAGAGCGTGTCCACCCACAGCCATGGAGCCTCGCCTGGTGTGGAGTTGCCTCGCCAGTGGCCAGTGTGCTCCGTGATCGTGTGGCTTGTCAAGTAGAGAGCGTCGTGGTGCACGATGTTGTGCCCGCAGACATAGCTGATGCCTTTTAGGAAGTGGGCCAGAGCCTGCTGGTCGCAACCATGAAAGGTGGCGCCATCATAGCGCAAGGCGCCGATGTCGTGCACTTGGTGGTCGCGTAGGCTCACCTCCACGTCGACAAAAGCAAACTTGGAGGCGTCGCGCATATGCGTTGTGGAGTCCTGTGATGGCTTGCGGCCAAAGATGAGGTCGATGAGAGACATGGCGCGTGGGCTGTAGGGTGAACGATGAGGCGTTGTGAACGCCTTTAGGTATTAGTGGGTTGATGATGGCCCGAAGGTGAACGGGGACGTCCTTGCAAAAGTAACGTTTTCTGATGAAAGCAAGGAACAAAACGATGTTTTTCTGTCGCAAAAGCAAAAAGTAGGGCAAAAGTGGGAACGAAAGGAGGCGCGTTTGCCCGATTGTTTGTACTTTTGTAAATACAGGATTGCATCCCAGGGACTGACGGTGAGTACTCTGCGAACTCGGAGATGCATCCTGCTTGGATAGAAAGGACAACCGATGGACAAGTTTTCTCCCCAAAAACGAAGCAAGATCATGGCCGCCATCCGCTCAGACGGCACGCGCCCAGAGGTGGTGGTGCGCCATTACCTGTGGCATCATGGTTTTCGCTACCGGGTCAACCATAGGCGTCTGCCTGGTCATCCCGACATCGTGTTGAGAAAGTATCGCACGTGCATCTTTGTCAATGGTTGTTTCTGGCATGGACACGATTGTGGTGCCTTTCGCCTGCCCAAGACCCATACTGCCTTTTGGGAAGGTAAGATCACGCGCAACAAACAACGCGACCGTGAGGTCCAACAACGGTTGGCCGCTATGGGGTGGCATTGCATCACGGTGTGGGAATGTCAGTTGGCCAAGACTGTCAGGAACAAGACGCTGGAATCGCTGGCCTTCACGCTCAACCGCCTTTATCTCGCTGATCACACCGTTAGTTACCCGTCGATCGAGGAGGAAGATGCCAACATGGGTATGGCGGCTGAACCTGATGTGCCGAGACCTGCCTTGCAGCGGCAGAACGAGGCGAAAAAGAAATAATGTCTTATAATATATATAAAAACGTTAAATGTTCTAAAACTTATAGACTCTCCTTTTTATATTATAGGGAAAGTTGCTAACTTTGTAATCCAAAACGTATTATTAGCGTGAAAATAGTAAAAGTGCTCAATGCCCTTGAACAATTCGCGCCTCTGCCCCTGCAAGAAGACTATGATAATGCCGGCTTGCAGATCGGATTAACAGAGGCGGAAGTCTCAGGGGCTTTATTGTGTCTTGACGTTACTGTGGAAATCATCGATGAAGCCATTGCCTTGGGGTGCAACCTCATCGTGTCGCATCATCCGCTGATCTTCCGCAAGTTGAGCCACATCACAGGCGAGAACACTGTGCAACGCACGGTGATGAAGGCCATCCAAAACAACATCTGCGTCGTCTCGATGCACACCAATATGGACAGTGCTCGAGGTGGTGTGAACTACAAGATTGCGGAGAAGATGGGGCTCGAGCAGTTGCGCTTCTTCGGCAAGCAGCAGACTGTGGACGGCGTGGATGGCGGCGAAGGTGTCATTGGCCAGTTGCCCGAGCCTGTGGCGGCCGACGACCTGGTCATCATGCTGAAGCGCACGTTCGATGTGGAGTGTGTCATGGCCAACCAATTGCTGCGCCGCCCCATACGCACGGTGGCGCTCTGCGGTGGCGCAGGCGACTTCCTGCTCGACGAGGCCATCCGGCAAGGTGCCGACGTCTTTGTGACGGGAGAGATGCACTATCACCAGTACTTCGGCCATGAGCAGCAGATCCAGATTGCGGTCATAGGCCACTACCAAAGTGAGCAGTTCACCAACGAGATCTTCCGAGACATCATCGAAAAAGCATGCCCGGGCGTGAAGTGCTACTTGACAAGAACAAATACAAATCCAATCATATACCTGTAAAATATTATGACTGTAAAGAAAGAACAACCCGCCGAGATGACGGTGGAGCAGAAACTGAAGACTTTGTTCCAGCTTCAAGCCACCCTGTCTGGTATCGATGAGAAGCGCGCCCTTCGTGGTGAGTTGCCTCTCGAAGTGAGCGACTTGGAGGATGAGATCGAGGGACTGAACACCCGTCTCGCCAAGATTGAGGGTGAGATCACCGACTTCCAGAACGCCGTGGCCACCAAGCGCAACGAGATTGAGCAGGCCCAGACAAGCGTGGAGCGCTACAAGAAACAGCTCGACGACGTGCGCAACAACCGCGAATACGATACGCTGAACAAGGAGATCGAGTTCCAAGAGCTTGAGATCGAGCTCTGCAACAAGAAAATTCGTGAGGCCAGTCAGAAGGTGACGGAGCGCCAGGAGGAACTGAAGAAGACTCAGGAGACCATCACTGAGCGACAGAAAGATTTGGAACTGAAGCGCAGCGAGCTTGACGAGATCATGCAGGAGACACGCGAGGAAGAGGAGAAGTTGAAGGCCAAGGCCAAGGAGCTGGAAGCTCAGATGACGGCGGTGGACGCTCGCCTGCTCAGTAGCTTCAAGCGTATCCGCAAGGGCGCACGCAATGGCTTGGGCATCGTTTATGTGCAGCGTGACGCCTGCGGTGGTTGCTTCAACAAGATTCCGCCACAGCGTCAGCTCGACATCAAGATGCACAAGAAGATCATCGTCTGCGAATATTGCGGCCGTATCCTCATCGACCCAGAGTTGGCAGGTGTGAAGGTGGAGACTCCGGAGGAGGAGAAGCCGAAGCGTAAGACGCGTACTACGCGTCGCACCAAGAAGGCCGACGACGCGGTGAGCGAATAAGCGCCGACCATCCTGCACCTTAGGGTGCGAACAATTGGAGATAAGTTTAAACAATGATAGAACAGGGACCCGATGGCTCGATGATGAGTCGTCGGGTCCTTTTCTTTTGACGGCATCTCGTCCTTTCGGTGTTGCTTATCATATATCTCGTAAGTTGCCGTGTATTTACGTGGACTATATTATGGAATATCCCATAAACTATTCCATTTCTGGTGGCGTTATGTCACGCGATATCCCGTAATGTATCGTGACTTCAATATTGTGGAACTGCGGAATATCTCATAAGCTGTATTGTAAGAAGCGACATGGTTCGATATATCGCGTAAGCTATTCCGTTTTCTATATTATGTTTCTATGTTATAGTTTGTGATACACCTTATCTTCTTTGTTGTATTAATCCGTTATGGTTTATGCGATATCCTGTTTTCTATACAGTTTTGATACAGGGTAGTCTACGGAATATCGCGTGTTACATATTGTAATTTCGCACTATAACTCATAAGGTGCCTTTATGTGATTCGTTATGATATATACTGTAAGATAGCTGTTCTGGCTGTATGATATAGAATATGGCATACATCGTTAGTGGCTTGAGAGATACTGCGGGCGATATGTTGTGTTGTAACACGTGTGTTGTATCATGATATATCAGTGGATATGCCGACCTGTGAATTGCGGGTAGCTTATGTTATATAACGGAAACGGCTTATAATATATAACGAAAGTGGAAAATGATATATCCCGTAAAATTAACGCGTTATAAGTCGCGCTATTTTACGGGATATATTGTTATGGCTATGCGAAGCGGGTGCAAATGAAGTTTATGTTATATATTATAAGAGACTTTATTTGATAGTTTGACGTGTAGCTTGACTTACCGGATGCTTCTCGCTTTCCAGATGGTCTCCTTGGCGGCGTTGATCTCTTGCAATTTCTTTTCGGCCGCACGGCGCACGTCTTCGCCAAGTGACGCCACGCGATCAGGGTGGTTTTGCAGGGCCAAGCGGCGGTAGGCTTGCTTCAGTTCGTCGTCTGTGGCGCTGGCGCTCACGCCGAGCACCTTGTAGGCTGCTTCCAGGCTGCTTCCTGCATCGTGGAGGTTGAGCAATCTGTCGACCTCTGAGGGACTCAGTCCGAGGCCTGCGGCACATCGCCTGAGGGCGTCGACCTCTTGCGGTGCGATCACACCGTCGGCTTGGGCGATCATGGAGAGGAAATGAAGGAGCTGCAGGCGTTGCTCGTAACTCATCATGCCACGCAGCTGCTCGCAGCATTTCATCACGGTCTCTTCATATTCCGCTGCGCCCATAACCTTCTGTTGTTCAAAGAGTCGCAGTAATATTTGCTCGCCTTCACGTACTGCCGTTTCGCCAAAGTTGGTGCGTAGCCATTGCCTCACCAGGTTTATCTCCGAGTGCATAATCTTGCCGTCGGCGCTGATGATGTACGACGCCAAAACGAGCAGTGAGAAGCGGAAAGTGTTGCGTTGATCCTCTGCGGAGCGTTCTTGGTATTTGCGATATTGCTCCTCTTGCGACCTTCCGTCGCCGTAACTGCCGTCGCCGTCGTATACCTTGCCATTACTTGGATCATCCGTTTGGATGCCGTCGAGTATTGCGCCAAGAATAAACCCTGCGAGCGCACCCAACGGGCCGCCCAGTTGGAGCCCTAAAAAGCCCCCTATCCATTTGCCAAATGCCATAATCGTTTTGTTGTGTTGATGGGTTGAAAAATGCCCTCAGAAGGGCTTGAAATGTGCCTTGCGGCCGTTTGCGGGTGCCTTGCCGGCGCCAAATTTCGCCGAAAACGCGTTTTTCCGCGTTCTGGCGGCGCTTCCGCGCGTGTGGCGGGAGGTAGGCAAGGGTGTTCCCCGAACGCCTCTTGCGCGTGCCGAAAAGCGGCCTTTTGGTGCCTTTGAGCATTTTCTATGTTCTGTTTGAGCATTTTTGGGCTGGTATACCGCTGGTTGTTGCTCGAAAAGAGCCTGTGGCAGTTGTGCCCGAAGCCTCAGTGCGCAAATCGTTGCAAATTTAGCAAAAAATCCTTGTCTGATGGCCATGGTTTGACGAAAATTCACTACCTTTGCGCCAAATTAATCATTATTTACAAGCAATCACAATGAATATAGCATTTGCTTTTATCCTGTTTTTGGTGGCGGCCTTGTTGGTTTGGGGCATTGCCGAGGCCCATTACAAGGATTTCCACTATGAGGAAGACAAGCCACATCATCCGGATCCAACGGCTACAAAAGGTCCCCACAAGGAGCTCAACGTGCGCGATATCATGCGCGAGAACAGCACGCGTGGTTACAACGCTGTAGGATAAGGCCGTCGCCAGCCAGCGATGCGCTGACGCGCGAAAAGCCGTCTTTGCCCTCGGGCAGAGACGGCTTTTCGCATTTTCGCGTCCTGTCTTGTCTTGAAACCAGGCCCAGGGACGCCTTGCGACGCGGCGGAGGCATTGTAGCCGACCTTCATTTTGTCATAATTCTTCGTACTTTGGGATATGATCCAAATATAAACATCTTTTACCTTCATAATCCATCTTGCAGCAGTAGTGGACGAGTCCGTTGGAGACCATCAGATAGTCGACGTGCAACAGGATGTTGTAGGTGGCTATCTGCTCGAACACATGCTGGGTGATGGCCACTGTCGGAGCCTTGTATTCGATGATCATCTTTGGCCGAAGGTCCCGGTCGTAAAGCACGCTGTCGGCCCGGAGCTGCTTGTCGCCCATGCGCAAGGCGACCTCGTTGGCCAGGAGCGTCTGCGGGTAATCCATGTGCTCGATGAGGTAATGGATGAAGCTCTGGCGCACCCATTCCTCTGGTGTCAGCGCCACGTAGCGTCGGCGCAGCACGTCGAGAATGCGGGGATGTTCGCGCGAGCCTTGTAATTTTATGTCGAAAGTGGGGAGGTTTAACGGAATCATTTTACTATCTTTGCATGTGGTTCGTGTGCAAAGATAGTCATTTGCCGCGAGATACGTCAATTATCAACAGAAAGAATTATGCCGGAAAAGAGACCTGCCATCACGTACGACGCCATCATGAAAGACTTGAAGGCGGGACATTTTGCACCTATTTATATATTAATGGGTGAAGAGTCGTATTATATTGACCAGATCAGCGACTACATTCAGGAGCATGTGCTGACGCCCGACGAGCAGGCCTTCAACCAGACCGTGGTCTTTGGCGCCGACACCAACGCCGCGAAGATCGCCGACCTCAGCATGTCTTATCCGATGATGGCCAACCATCGGGTGGTCATCGTGAAGGAGGCTCAGGCCATGAGGTCGTTCGACCGGCTGGAGAAATACGCCCAAAAGCCGTTGCCCTCGACCGTCCTGGTCATCTGCTACAAGAATGGAGCCATGAACCGGCGCCTTCGCTTTGTGTCGGCCGCCGAGCGCACGGGCGTGGTGTTCGAGAGCAAGAAGCTCAAGGATTACCAGTTGCCAGCCTTCATCCGTGATTATCTGAAAAAGAAGAATGCCTCGATCGACGACAAGAGTGCCAGCATGTTGGCCGACCATGTCGGCGCCGACCTGAACCGTATGATGTCGGAACTCGACAAGTTGCTGATCTCGCTGCCCGAAGACGATAGGCGAGTGACGCCAGCGGTGGTGGAGAAGAACGTGGGGGTGAGCAAGGACTTCAACGCCTACGAGTTGCGCAACGCCATCGTCTCGAAGGACATCTTCAAGGCCAATCAGATAATCAATTATTTTAACAGTAATCCGAAGGCTGGTTCGCTCTATTCGTTGCTTCCTTTGCTTTTCGGCTTTTTCCAGAATTTGATGATTGCCTTTTATGCGCCCGAAAAAGACGATCCGCAGAGCCTTGCGAACTATCTCGGACTGCGTTCGGCGTGGCTCGCAAAAGACTTCTTGGCAGGCCTGAGAAATTACTCGGCCGCAAAAACTCTCCAGATTTTGGGCAAACTACGCGAGATTGACGCCAAAAGTAAGGGGTTGGACAACCAAAATACCGATGTTGGCGACCTCATGAAGGAGCTAATTTTCTTCATTCTCCACTAATTTTTCGCAAAAAAGGGCCTTTTTCACTCTAGAAGGTGCAGGTCCCACGATACCTTTTTTGAGGCCTAACTCCATGACAATAGGGGAGTTTGGCCTCTTTTTATGCCTCCAGGAATCGCGTATTTGGAAGCGACCTGCACGCCAGTCGGGAAAATCTCCTGCATTTTCGTTTTAAGCAATTTCTGTCACCAGCAATTCATGATTAACGTTTGTTATCATTTAATAATACGAAATTCAGAATAACGAACCGAAATTTACGACACGTTCTTTCGATATTCTAAATTTTAAAATCCGTATATTCTTAATTTCAAAACATGAATTCGAATGGTTTCATAATCCGAATAATCACATTCTTAAATTCGCATTGATTATTATGCATATAAACCAAGTGCTATATAAAACACTGAAAATCACCTAATTATACTAATTATGAAAACCAAATAAGACACGAACGCCCCGTTATGCGCTTGTTTATCTCGCATAAACGCCATTTTTGAGGATAGACGATGCCATATATCTTATTTGAAGTCAGTTTCTTGCCTAAAACCGCTATTATAAGGCTTTATGCCTCATTTTGCACTGAAATTTGAATTCTTACATTTGAATCCAAGATTCAGCTCCACGTCAATTCGGTTATTTGAAATATTGAATTTAAAATCAAAAGTTCACCAACTTAAATTCCCTTCGTATTAGTTGGAGATTTCAAATATATGTTTTAACTTTGCAAATCGAATGCAATGGGGCCCAAAAAGCCCCCAAAGTCACCGTAAGCACAAATTGTCGGGTATGAAAGATCGAATTAAGAAAATCATGGAGTCAAATCACATGACCCAAAAAATCTTCTCTCAGTTCACCGGAATTTCGGAAGGATCGCTGAGCGGAGTGCTCAACAATAAGACGCGGCCTACCCTTCAGATGGTCGACGCCATTCACAAGCATTTTCCACAAGTGTCGTTGGAGTGGCTCATGTATGGCATTGGATCCATGGAGCCCGCTGCTGGTTCGTCTGATGGCGAAGCTCCGGCCGATCGCCCAGAGGTTGGCCAGGCCGATGTGGCCGGTTCCTCTCCTCTCCTTTTCGACGTCGCCCAGGCTTCAGCCGAGCAGCGCAGTGTGGGCGAGCCTGCAGGCGCCTATCAAAATCAAATCAAATATATTGACAGACCGCAAAGGAAGATCACCGAGATCAGAGTGTTCTACGACGACCAAACTTGGGAGACCTTCTCGCCCAAGAAGTGAAGCGAAGACAGGAGCGCCAGCCTTCTCTGATGCCTCCGATGCTTCCCGCTGATGCTCGGCGCGCTGTTCGATTCGTGGTATGTACATGCGCCTTTTTCCACCTCGTTCTCTCGTTCGCTCATGCCCTCGCCTGTAGATGAGCAAGCAGGTCATGCGCCGACGAGCAAGTGGTGGTGCGCACGTTTTTTGTCGCTTTGTCTTGGAAATTCTGAAAAAACAGGTACCTGGCGACTGCACCTTCTAGAGAAAAATAAACCGCTTTTGTCCGATTAAATTTCGTTAAAAGTCTTAAAGTCGGTTAATTTGTACGAAATTGTTCGGCGAAAGAGGCCTAATCGAGTTGCGATAGATATCGAATCGAGACTCGATAGATATCTTATCGAGACTCGATAGATGCCTAACGGAGACTCGATAAGATATCTATCGCAAAACTCTGAGCATGCGCAGAG
>JBNMMB010000051.1:0-25795 GCA_050875105.1 Prevotella sp.
AGTTATTCGTGTTCAACAAAAGCAAATGGTGTTCTTTTCGAGCACGAGACGTTATTTGTTCCGAACACGAATTTATCGAATTTATCGAATGACTATCAAAAGCGCATTCGTCGCTGGATGACACGAATAAAGAACTGTCTGCATTCGGAAAATTACTTCCCTTTGGTCAGTGGGTCTGCGACAAATCTCGAGTTATTCGTGTTCAACAAAAGCAAATGGTGTTCTTTTCGAGCACGAGACGTTATTTGTTCCGAACACGAATTTATCGAATTTATCGAATGACTATCAAAAGCGCATTCGTCGCTGGATGACACGATTAAAGTCCCGTCTGCATTCGGAAAATTACTTCCCTTTGGTCAGTGGGTCTGCGACAAATCTCGAGTTATTCGTGTTCAACAAAAGCAAATGGTGTTCTTCTTTCGAACACGAGATTTTGTTTTCCCGAACTAACCGAATGGCGAGTGAAAGGAAGCGCGGTCGGCGCTCCATTTCCTTCCGAAAAGGAAACAATTCGCCTTTTCTTTCCTTTTCAGAAGGAAACAATTTGTCTTTTCTTTCCTTTTCAAAAGGAAATGTTGTATCTTTGTACCCGAAGTTTAATGATTGATAACAAACAAAGCAAACAAGATACCCAAATGGATTTACGCAGTACTTTTCAGTCTATCATATCGCTGCATCAAGAGGAGTTCCCTCTGTCTTTGCAGGCCAGAAACACGCAATTGCCATTGGAAGGAAACCGCATCGTGACCGTAACTGGCATTCGCCGTTGTGGAAAGTCATCCTTGTTGGGGCTGACGATCAATCGCTTGTTGGAAAAAGGCGTGCCCAGAGAGCGCATTCTCTATGTGGGCTTTGATGACGAGCGCTTTCTGTCCATGAGTCCCAGTGACTTTGATGAGTTGTTGCAAGCTTATCGTGAGATGTATCCAGAGACCCCACTTCAGGATGTCTATATGTTTTTTGATGAGATACAGCTCATTGAGGGGTGGGAACTCTTTGTGTTGAGAGTGTATAAAAACTATTGCAGGCATGTCTTTGTGACTGGAAGTACGGCCAACATGCTCTCAGCGGAAATGGCTTCCGCCTTGCGTGGCTGGCCTGATGAGTATCGGGAATATCCGCTGAGCTTTGACGAGTATTTGTCATTCAAGGGCGTCAAGGCCAATGGGTTTAGCGAGGCGGGAAGGGCGAAGCTTGCCGTGGCTTTCCGGGGATATTGTGACGAAGGAGGCTTCCCGGAGGTGGTGCTTCAGAAAAGCAAGACAGAAAAAGTCAAGATCTTACAGTCTTACTTCAACACCATGCTCTTTAGGGATTTGATGGAGCATTACCACATCAGTGCTTCCCCTTCGGTGGTGCGTTATTTCTTGAAGCGTGTGATGAACAACCTCACGAAGCCAACAAGCGTGAACAATATCTATAACGACTTGAAGTCGCAAGGCCTAAAGGTGTCGAAGGACTCCCTTTATCTTTGGCTTGACTATGCTTGTAACATCTTTATGTTTCGCAAGGTGGAGAAATACGACTGGTCGATGGTGAAGCAACGTTCTGCCCCTGCCAAATATTATGTGGCCGACATTGCGCTTCGCAATGCAGTGCTGTTGCCGGAAAGCGATGAGGCAGGCAAGGCGCTGGAGAATATCGTCTACCTGGATTTGGAGAGAAGTCTGGGTGAAGAAGACCGCGTCTATTATTACAATGAGTCGAAAGAGTGCGACTTTGTGGTGCAACGGGGCGGGCGCATTGCAGAACTGATACAGGTGTGCTGGGCCCTGGATGACAGTAACATCGAGCGAGAGATTGGTGGCCTGTTGGCGGCATCTTCCGCAATAGGTTGCACAACGTGTCGCATAATCACTTTCTCCCAGCGCCAAACGATCGAGCGCAGTGGGGTGAAGGTGGAGGTGTTGCCGGTTTGGGAAATGCGGTAGCCACATAATTTGTGGCCTCACAAGGGCCTATTCTCACAGATTTGTTGTATCTTTGCAAGGTTAATCCATAAGAATGTTCATGGATCAGGAGAAGTATCAACTGTTAAGCCACATACAAAGTCCGGCCGACCTGCGCAAGTTGCCCATCGAGCAGTTGCCCGAGGTCTGCAGCGAGTTGCGCCAGGACATCATCGACGAGGTGTCGGTCAACCCCGGCCATTTCGCCTCCAGTCTGGGGGCGGTGGAGATCACCGTCGCCCTGCACTATGTCTTCGACACGCCCGATGACCGCATCGTGTGGGACGTGGGCCATCAGGCCTATGGCCACAAGATGCTGACGGGACGCCGCGAACTGTTTGCCACCAACCGCAAGTTGGGCGGCCTGCACCCCTTCCCCACACCCGTCGAGAGCGAGTACGACACGTTTGCCTGCGGCCATGCCAGCAACAGCATCTCTGCGGCGCTCGGCATGGCGGTGGCCGCCAAGAAAACCGGTCATGAGAAGCGCCACGTGGTGGCCGTCATCGGCGACGGAGCCATGAGCGGCGGCCTGGCCTTCGAGGGACTCAACAACGTCAGTTCCACCCCCAACGACCTGCTCATCATCCTCAACGACAACGACATGAGCATCGACCGCGCGGTGGGAGGCATGGAGAAATACCTGCTCAACCTCGACACCAACGCCACCTACAACCGCCTCCGCTTCAAGGCCTCACAGTGGCTCCACAGCAAGGGCTACCTCAATGATGACCGCCGCAAGGGCATCATCCGTCTCAACAACGCCATCAAGAGTGCCATCAGCCATCAGCAGAACATCTTCGAGGGCATGAACATCCGCTATTTCGGACCCTTCGACGGCCACGATGTCAAAGAGGTGGTGCGCGTGTTGCGCCAGCTGAAGGACATGGAAGGCCCCAAGCTGCTCCACCTCCACACCGTCAAGGGCAAGGGCTACGCCCCCGCCGAGAAGGCCGCCACCGTGTGGCACGCCCCCGGCAAGTTTGACCCCGAGACCGGCAAGCGCCTGGTGGACGACTGCGGCAGTCTGCCGCCTAAGTTCCAGGACGTGTTTGGCGACACGCTCCTCGAGTTGGCCGAGCGCAACCCGAAGATCGTGGGCGTGACGCCCGCCATGCCCACGGGGTGCTCGATGATCACGATGATGCGGCAGATGCCCGACCGCGTATTCGACGTGGGCATCGCCGAGGGCCACGCCGTCACCTTCTCCGGTGGCATGGCCAAGGACGGACTGCAACCCTTCTGCAACATTTACAGCTCTTTCGCCCAGCGCGCCTATGACAATGTCATCCACGACCTGGCGCTGCTCAACCTGCCCGTAGTGCTCTGCCTCGACCGTGCCGGCATCGTCGGCGAGGACGGCGCCACCCACCACGGCGCCTTCGACATGGCCGCCCTGCGCCCCGTGCCCAACCTCACCATCGCCTCGCCGATGGACGGCAAGGAACTGCGCCGACTGATGTACACCGCCCAGTTGCCCGGCAAGGGCACCTTCGTCATCCGCTATCCACGCGGCCGCTGTGCCGATGTCGACTGGAAGTGCGACCTGGAAGAGATCATCGTGGGCACAGGCCGACGCCTCCGCGCGGGTCACGACGTGGCCGTGCTCAGCATCGGTCCCGTGGGCTGCGACGTCGAGGCGGCCATCGAGGAGAGTGGTCTCGATGTGGCCCACTATGACCTGCGCTTCCTCAAGCCGCTCGACGAGGCCCTGCTCCAGGAGGTGGCCACCCACTATCACACCCTCATCACCGTGGAAGACGGCACGCGCGAGGGAGGCATGGGCTCGGCTGTGCTCGAGTGGATGAGCGACCATGGCTTTGCGCCCGACGTGCACCGCCTCGGCATGCCCGACCACTTTGTGGAGCATGGCTCCGTGGGACAGCTCCGCCAACTGTGCGGATACGACAAGGATAGCATCAAACAGACAATTGAGAAGTTGAAAAAGGCATGAAAATCATCATCTGTGGCGCTTATGCCATCGGAACCCACCTGGCACGGTTGCTCTCGCGCAACCAAGAGGAGATCACCGTCATCGACGACGACAACGACCGACTGGCGAAGATCGGGCTCGACTATGACCTGCTGACCATACAGGGATCGCCCACCAATGTGAAGACCCTGCGTGAGGCCAATGCCGGCGATGCCGACCTCTTCATCGCGGTCATGCCAGAAGAAAATGCCAACATCGTGAGTTGCATGATGGCCCATGCCCTGGGAGCCAAGAAGACCGTGGCCCGAGTGGGCGACGCCGAATACTCGGAAGAGGAGATCAAGAGCTTCTACAAGGGACTGGGCGTCGACAAGCTCATCTACCCCGAGGTGCTGGCCGCGCGCGACATCAACAGCGGCCTGAAGATGTCGTGGGTCAGGCGGAGATGGGATGTGCACGACGGGGCCCTCGTGATGCTCGGCATCAAGTTGCGCGACACCTGCGAGATCCTCAACCAACCCCTCAAGAACCTCTGCGGACCCAACGACCCCTATCACGTGGTGGCCATCAAGCGCAGCGGGGAGACCATCATACCGGGTGGCAACGACGAACTGAAATGCTTCGACCTGGCCTACTTCATGACCACGCGACCCTACATCCCCTACATCCGAAAGATCGTGGGCAAGGAGAACTACGCCGACGTGAAGAACGTCATGGTCATGGGCGGTGGCGCCACGGCTGTGAGGGCCATCCGCACCATGCCCGAATACATGAAGGTGAAGGTCTTCGAGATCGACGAGGACCGCTGTGAGGAACTCAACCAGTTGCTGGGCGAGAAGACACTCGTCATCAATGGCGACGCACGCGACATCTCGCTCCTCATGGACGAGGGCATCAAGAACACACAAGCCTTCGTGGCGCTCACCGGCAACGCCGAGACCAACATCCTGGCTTGTCTCACGGCCAAGCGGCTGGGCGTGAGAAAGACCGTGGCCGTGGTGGAGAACATGGACTATGCCAGCATGGCCGAGAGCCTCGACATCGGCACCATCATCAACAAGAAGGCCATCGCCGCCAGCCGCATCTACCAGCTCATGCTCGACGCCGACGTGATGAACGTCACGTTCCTCATGTCGGCCAACGCCGATGTGGGCGAGTTTGTGGCCAAGGAGGGCTCGCGTGTCACCATGAAGCCCGTGAAAGACCTGGGACTGCCCATCGGCATGACCATCGGCGGACTGGTGAGAAACGGTGAGGGCATGCTCGTGTCGGGCAACACGAAGATCAATCCGGGCGACATCGTCGTCGTGTTCTGCCATGATGTGAACATGAAGCAGATAGAGAAGTTGTTTTGACAGATAACAGAGGATATAAGACGTGATCAACTTTAAAATCATCAACAAGATCCTGGGGTCGCTCCTCTTCCTGGAAGCCCTGCTGATGGCGGTCTGCCTCGGCATGGCCTTGCTCTTCGGCGAAGACGACATCCTGCCCTTCATGGTCTCCATCGTCGTCACGGTGTTCTTCGGGTTCATCTTCAAATATTTTGGGCGCAACGCCGAGAACCGGCTCTCCCGACGCGACTCCTTCTTCGTCGTGAGCGTCACGTGGCTGTTGTTCTCGCTCTTTGGCACCATGCCGTTTCTCTTCGGCGGATACATCAACAGTTTCACCGACGCGTTCTTTGAGACCATGTCGGGCTTCACCTCCACGGGCGCCTCGATCATCAATGATGTGGAGGTGTTGCCACACGGCATCCTCTTCTGGCGCTCGCTCACCCAGTGGGTGGGCGGACTGGGCATCGTGTTCTTCACCATCGCCGTCTTGCCCTCGGTGGTGGGCGGAAGCACGAGGGTCTTCGCAGCCGAGGCCACGGGACCCGTGAAAAACAAGTTGCACCCCAAGCTGTCGATGTGTGCCAAGTGGATATGGCTCGTCTACCTCTTCATCACGGTGGGATGCAGCGTGTGCTACCTGTTGTTTGGCATGGACTGGTTCCACGCTGTCAACTATGCCATGACCACGGCGTCCACCGGTGGCTTTGCCATCGACAACAACACCATCTTTGTCAATGTGCCGGGACTGGAATACACCTGCACATTCTTCTGCTTTGTGTCGGGCATCAACTTCACACTGCTCTATTACTCCGTCTCCAAGCTCAAGCTCCGTCATCTCTGGAAGAGCACGGAGTTTAAGTTCTACACCATCTTCACCCTCGTCTGCACAGGCATCGTCATGGCAGAACTCATGGCGCGCAATGGCTATGGCGTGGAGCTCGCCTTCCGCTCGGCCCTCTTCCAGGTGGTGTCGTTCATCACGACGACGGGCTACAACAACGACGACACCACGATGTGGCACCACGTGACCTGGCTGGTGCTCTGGCTCTGCATGATCATCGGCGCATGTGGCGGCAGCACCACGGGCGGACTGAAATGCGCCCGCGTGGTGATGTTGCTCAAGATCGTGAAGAACGAGATGCGCCAGCGGTTGCATCCCAATGCGGTGTTGCCCTTGAAGATCGACGGCAAGAATGTGGGCAACTCGCAACGCGTGTCGTTGCTGGCCTTCACCACGTCATACATGTTGCTGCTGTTTGTCACCGTGGCCATCCTGACGGCGCAAAACATCGATGCCGCCAATGCCGTCACGGTGGCTGTCAGTTGCCTGGCCAACTCAGGTCCGTCGCTGACGTTCAGTTCGGTGGCACAGATCACATGGGCCGACCTGCCCGACCTGTCCAAGTGGGTGTGCTCGATCATGATGCTCGTGGGGCGTCTTGAGATATTCTCCGTGCTGGTCATCCTCACACCGCAGTTTTGGAGAGAAAACTGACCAGAAGGAGAGCAGAACCTTCTTCACGTATAAAAAAGCCTATGCCTGGAGCCTCTCGATGAGCGCTGGGCTGGGCATCAAAAGAACAACAATTTCCCCGATAAGGAATAACGTAACAATTTGTAAACAAGAGTATTATGGGACCATTCAGATTTAAGCCGTTGCTCAAGCAGACCCTGTGGGGAGGCGACAAGATTGCGGCGTTCAAACATATAGACACGCCACTCACCAATGTGGGTGAGAGTTGGGAAATCTCAGGCGTTCACGGCAGTGAGACGGTCGTCAGCGAGGGTGAGTATGCAGGCCTCACGTTGCCGGCCCTGGTGGGCCAGCTGAAGGAACAACTGGTGGGCAAGGCCAACTATGACCGCTACGGCAACGACTTCCCCCTGCTCATCAAGTTTATCGACGCCCATGAGCCCCTGTCCATCCAGGTGCACCCCAACGACGAGGTGGCACGCCGCCAAGGCAAGGAAAGGGGAAAGACCGAGATGTGGTATGTCATGCACTCCGACCCTGACGCGTCGCTCATGGCGGGCTTGAGCAAGCGCATCACGCCCGAGCAATATGAGCAGATGGTGCACGATGACACCATCACCGACGCCATCGCCCATTATCCGGTGAAGGAGGGCGACTGCTTCTTCCTGCCCGCCGGCCGCATCCACAGCATCGGAAAAGGGTGTTTCCTGGTGGAGATCCAGCAAGACAGCGATGTCACCTATCGCATCTACGACTTCAAGCGAAAGGACAAGGACGGCAACTACCGCGAACTGCACACCAAGCAAGCGGCCGAGAGCATCGACTATCATGTGGAGAACAGCTACCGCACGTTTTATGTGCCCGCGCAAGATGAGGGCATCTCCCTGGTGCGGTGTCCTTATTTCCACACCTATGTGTACGACCTGACCAAGCCGACCACCATCGACCTGCATGAGCTCGACAGTTTTGTCATCGTCATTGTGGTGAGCGGACAGGGCTCCATCACCGATGCAGAGGGACAGGCGGTGCAGGTGCAGGCTGGCGACACACTGCTCTATCCCGCCACAACGCAAGCACTCAAGACGGACGGCACACTGAAGTTCTTGCTCACTTACGCATAGGTTCGCGCCCCACGCTTGCCCTTGTAGTCGTCCACCGGCTTGTTGATGTTGCGGACGATGGCGCCCTTGGTGCCTTCGGTCTTCAGACGGTCAGCCCATAAACGCAAAAAGGCGCATCAGATGGTATCTCTGATGCGCCTTATTGCATATTAGGACTGCGCCCTTTTTGAGCGCAATTATTCAGCGTTGTCCTTGATGGCTTGCATGACCAAGCCTTCCAGCTCTTCGCAGAGTTCGGGGTTGTCGCGGAGCAACGACATCGTGGCGTCGCGGCCTTGGGCCAACTTCGAGCCATTGTAGCTGAACCAGCTGCCACTCTTCTGGATGATGTTGTACTCCACGCCGAGGTCCACCAGCTCGCCAGCCTTGTTGATGCCGCTGCCGAACATGATGTCGAACTCACACTTGCGGAAGGGAGGCGCCACCTTGTTTTTCACGACCTTGACGCGGACGTGGTTGCCGATGATGTTGTCACCATCTTTCAGGCTGGTCACGCGGCGGATGTCCAGGCGCACGCTGGCATAGAACTTCAGGGCGTTTCCGCCTGTCGTGGTCTCGGGATTGCCAAACATGACGCCGATCTTCTCACGCAGCTGGTTGATGAAGATGCAGCAGGTGTTGGTCTTGGCGATGGTCGATGTGAGCTTGCGGAGCGCCTGGCTCATGAGACGCGCTTGCAGACCCACCACAGAGTCGCCCATGCCTCCCTCAATCTCCTTCTTCGGGGTGAGGGCGGCCACGGAGTCGACCACCAGGATGTCGACAGCCGATGAGCTGATGAGCTGGTCGGCAATCTGCAGGGCCTGCTCACCATTGTCGGGCTGTGAGATCCAGAGGTTGTCAACGTCGACGCCCAACTTCTCAGCGTAGAAACGGTCGAAGGCGTGCTCGGCGTCGATGAAGGCGGCGATGCCACCTTTCTTCTGAGCCTCGGCGATGGCGTGAATGGCCAGAGTGGTCTTACCCGACGACTCCGGACCATAGATCTCGATGATGCGGCCGCGCGGGTAGCCGCCCACGCCCAAGGCCACGTCGAGTCCGATGGAACCAGTGGGAATCACGTCTACCGCCTCAACACTCTCGTCGCCCATGCGCATGATGGCACCCTTGCCGAAGTCTTTCTCTATCTTGGTCATGGTAGCTTGGAGAGCCTTGAGCTTCGCCTCGCGCTCAGCCTTCTGCTGTGCGGCCTTCTCTGCTGCCAGTTGTTCTTCTGTTTTTGCCATAATGTTGATTGGATTATAAGGTTATGTAAAGTCGATGCTTACAGTTCGATGTCCTGGTCGAACACCTCGTGCCAGGGCAGGCCCTGCTCGTTGAGCACCTGCAGGAATGGATCCGGGTCGAAGTCTTCCACGTTCCACACGCCGGGCTTGCTCCACAGGCCCTTGAGGAACATCATGGCGCCAGCCATGGCGGGCACGCCCGTGGTGTAGCTCACGCCCTGCATGCCAGTCTCCTCGTAAGCGTCTTGGTGCTTGCAGTTGTTATAGATATAATAGGTGTGCTCCTTGCCATCCTTCAGTCCGCGGATGCGGCAACCGATGCTGGTCTCGCCGTCGTAGTTGGCGCCCAGGTCTTGCGGGTTGGGCAGCACAGCCTTGAGGAACTGCAACGGCACAATGTTCACCTTGACCGTCTTGGTGGGATCGTCGGCCAGCGGAGCCTCGTAGGTCACGGGGTCGATGCGGCTCATGCCCAGGTTTTGGATGCAGTCGAGGTAGGTGAGATACTGCTTGCCGAAGGTCATCCAGAAACGAGCGCGCTTGATGGTGGGATAGTTCTTCACCAGGCTCTCCAGCTCCTCGTGGTGCATCAGATAGCTCTCGCGTCCGCCAATGTTGGGATAGTTGAGCTCCTTGTGCACCTCCAGCGGTTCGGTCTCGATCCATTTGCCATCCTCATAGTAGAGGCCCTTCTGTGTGATCTCGCGGATGTTGATCTCCGGGTTGAAGTTGGTGGCGAAGGCCTTGTGGTGGTTGCCGGCGTTGCAATCCACGATGTCGAGATACTGGATCTCGTCGAAGTGGTGCTTGGCGGCATAAGCTGTGTAAGCCTGTGACACGCCCGGGTCGAAGCCACAACCGAGGATGGCCGTCAGGCCAGCCTTCTCGAAGCGGTCCTTGTAGGCCCACTGCCAGCTGTATTCGAAGTGAGCCTCGTCTTTCGGCTCATAGTTGGCCGTGTCGAGGTAGTTGCAGCCGCAGGCCAGGCAGGCGTCCATGATGGTCAGGTCTTGGTAAGGCAAAGCCAGGTTGATGACCAGCTCGGGCTTGTAGTCGTTGAAGAGCGTCTTCAGCTGCTCCACGTCGTCGGCGTCCACCTCAGCCGTCTTGATGTTCAGGTCATAGCCCTTGTCGTGGATGGCCTTGGCCAGTCGGTCACACTTCTCCTTGTGATGGCTGGCGATCATCAACTCTGAGAACACGTCCTTGTTTTGGGCGATCTTGAATGCGCACACAGTGGCCACGCCACCTGCGCCGATCATTAATACTTTATGCATTGTCTTGTTTGTGATTTTCTAAGTTCATGATGTTATCTGTTTGTGGCTTGACGCCTTCACTTGAGCTCGTCGCCCCGTATGCCTAAGGCGTTCATGAGCGAGTAGCCCAGGATCTCCTGCCTGAAGTTGCCGCCCTCCATGGGCTGCATGGCAAAGAGGGTGATGCGCTGGTCGTTGTCCACATCGCGCAAGGCGTGGCGCAACTTGGCGTAGAGGTCGCCCTCCTCGCCGTTGGGGATGATCATGAGGCGCTTCACCTCAGGGTGCTGGGTGATGGTCTGCACGGTGTCGAGGATGTAGTCGTCCTTGCTGACCACGTCGCCCACGGCGTAGGCGTTGACCAGGAATTCGCCCAGTGTGGGGTCTTCGAAGGCCTTGGCGCTCAGTTCGTCGGCATAGTTGGCCGGCACGAAGTTGTCGAGTCTCACCTTTCCCTTGTCGTGCACGAGCACCACCTGTGTCTCGTGTTTCACGCCTTCCTTGGCGCGCAGCCCACCGTCGAGGGCCACGTTGATGGCCCATCGACTCAGGTCGGCTGGCGGTATGCGCCGGTTGAGCATGCGCTCAAACTGCACGCTCAACTGGAAAGCCACGTAGTCGATGTAATCGGCATCGGCGACGATGATGTTCTCGCTGAGACGGATATGACTCGTGTCTTGTGCGTTCATGTTGGGTGTCATGATGCTTGACGTTTGCTCTGTGGATTAGAGATTGGCCAGTTCGACCAGCTTGTCCACGGCAGCGCTGACGCCGTCGGCGTTCTTGCCGCCGGCCTGGGCGTAGTGGGGCTGACCGCCGCCACCGCCCTGGATGAGTTTGGCGGCCTCGCGGATCATCTTGCCGGCGTTGAGCCCGTGGTCTTTCACCATGTCTTCAGACAGCATGACGGAGAGTGAGGGACGTCCCTCGTAGACCGTGCCCAGCACACAAACCAGGTTGCTGCCGAGGTTCTCACGCACCTTGAAAGCGATGTCCTTGGCCGATGCGGGCTCAACGGGCAGCACAGCCTTGACCACTGTGGTGCCATTGATGTTGACGGTGTTGTCGAGGAGCTTCTTGACGGTGCGCTCCACAGCCTGCTGGCGGAAGGACTCGATGCTCTTCTTCATCGATGAGTTCTCCTCGATGTACTTGGCGACGGTGGCCTTCAGGTCCTTGGCGTTGTTGAACAGGGCCTTGATGGCCTTCAGCGTGTCCTCCACCTCGTACATGGCCTCCTCACACTGGTCGCCCGTCAGGGCCTCGATGCGCCTGACGCCGGCGGCCACACTGCTCTCGCCGATGATCTTGAAGAAACCGATGCGGCCTGTGCTTGTGGCGTGGATGCCACCGCAGAACTCGGCCGAGGGACCGAAGCGCACCACGCGCACCTTGTCGCCATACTTCTCGCCGAAGAGGGCCACGGCACCCAGTTCCTTGGCCTCGGCGATGGGCACGTTGCGGTGCTCGTCGAGCGGATAGTCGGCGCGGATCATCTTGTTGACGAGGCGCTCCACCTGGCGCAGCTCCTCATCGGTCACCTTCTGGAAGTGAGAGAAGTCGAAGCGCAGCGTGGTGGGACTGACAAAGGAGCCCTTCTGCTCGACGTGGTTGCCGAGCACCTGCTTGAGCGCATAGTCGAGCAGGTGGGTAGCCGTGTGGTTGGCTGCCGAGGCGTCGCGCTTGTCGGTGTCGACGCAGGCCATGAAGTCGGCCTCAGGGTTCTGGGGCAGTTTCTTGATGATATGGATGCTCTGGTTGTTCTCGCGCTTGGTGTCCACCACCTCGATGGTCTCATTTTCCGACACCAGGGTGCCCTGGTCGCCCACCTGGCCGCCCATCTCTCCATAGAAGGGCGTGTGGTCGAGCACCACCTCGTAGAACGTGTTCTTCTTCTGGGTGACCTTGCGATAGCGCAGGATGTGGCACTCATACTCCGTGTAGTCGTAGCCCACAAACTCCTGCTCGCCCTTCTTCAGTTCAACCCAGTCGCCGTTCTCCACGGCGGCGGCGTTGCGGGCGCGTGCCTTCTGCTTGGCCATCTCGCGGTCGAAGCCCTCCTCGTCGACGGAGAAACCGTTCTCACCGCAGATGAGCTCGGTGAGGTCGAGCGGGAAGCCGTAGGTGTCGAAGAGGCGGAATGCCTTCTCGCCATCGAGCTGAGTCTTGGCGGCGGCCTTCAACTCGTCCATGTCGCCGTTGAGCAGTTGGATGCCCTTCTCAAGCGTGCGCAGGAAACTGTCTTCCTCCTCCTTGATCACGCGGCTGATGAGCTCCTGCTGGGCGGGCAACTCAGGATAGGCGCCACCCATCTCGTGCACCAGCACGGGAACGAGCTTATACATGAACGGGGCCTTCTGGTCGAGGAACGTGTAGGCATAGCGCACGGCACGGCGCAAGATGCGACGGATGACGTAGCCGGCCTTGGCGTTGCTGGGCAGCTGGCCGTCGGCGATGGAGAAAGCCACGGCACGCAGGTGGTCGGCCACCACGCGGATGGCGATGTCGACCTTCTCCTCAGCGTTGACACCCTCGCCATTGGCACCCTCGGGGAAGGTGTGGTTGTACTTCTTGCCCGAGAGGTTCTCGATCTCGGAGATGATGGGCGTGAAGATGTCGGTGTCGTAGTTGGAGTTCTTGCCCTGCATGAGGCGCACCAGGCGCTCGAAGCCCATGCCCGTATCGATGACGTGCATCTTCAGCGGCTCCAGGCTGCCGTCGGCCTTGCGGTTGTATTGCATGAACACGATGTTCCAGATCTCGATGACCTGCGGGTGATCCTTGTTGACCAGCTGCTCGCCGGGCACCTTGGCCTTCTCCTCCTCGGAGCGGAAGTCGATGTGGATCTCTGAGCAGGGGCCGCAAGGTCCCGTGTCGCCCATCTCCCAGAAGTTGTCGTGCTTGTTGCCGTTGACGATGTGGTTCTTGGGGAAGTGCTTGGCCCAATAGCCGGCGGCCTCGTCGTCGCGGGTGAGGTTCTCTGCGGCGTCGCCCTCGAAGACGGTGACGTAGAGGTCCTTGGGATCGAGGTGGAGCACGTCCACCAGGTATTCGTAAGCGTAGTCGATGGCGCCCTCCTTGAAGTAGTCGCCAAAGCTCCAGTTGCCCAGCATCTCAAACATGGTGTGGTGGCTCAGCGCGGAGTCGCGTCCCACCTCCTCCAGGTCGTTGTGCTTGCCGCTGACGCGCAGGCATTTCTGCGAGTCGGTGCGGCGGCATGGGTTGGGGTCTTTGGTGCCGAGAATAATGTCTTTCCACTGGTTCATGCCTGCATTGGTGAACATCAGTGTGGGGTCGTCCTTGACTACGATAGGAGCCGAAGGAACGATGACGTGTCCTTTTGACTCAAAATACTTCAGGTATGAGTCGCGGATTTCATTAGCTGTCATCATTTTGCGTGTCTATTTTTTGTTTTTTGTGATGTCTTCTTAATCATCTGCAAATTTAGACAAAAATCCCGAATTAAAGCCCCGTTCCTATAAAAAATAGGTGGGATATTTTATCCCAGGGCTTGTTGACGCATGCTAATGACGATGCCGAGAGGTCTCTTCAAGGATGACAGGAGTATGATAGGCCGCCGATAGCCGTTGTCTGACGGCGGGGGACATCCCCAGGCGCTTTAGGGAAATCCTCGGCCAGATTATGGATTTTCCTCTTGCTGCCTTGTGAAAAATGTCATATCTTTGCGGCATGAGAAAACAACCTCGAAAAGTAATAACCCATTAAAAACAGAAAGTTATGAAACGCTTAGCTATGACAATCGCCGCTACGCTGATGATGGTCTTATCAGTCAGCGCACAGAGACTCACTGGCATCCGTGCCGAGGCTCGTTACATCACCGACAAGATGGTGGCCGAACTGGGACTCACCACAGCACAGCGCAACAGCATCCTGGACATCAACCTGACTTATCTCAACGGCATCAACAGCTATCGAGACATTGACTCGTGGGCTTGGAACCAGCGCAACAAGCAACTCAAGCGCATGCTCTCGGCCAAGCAGTGGAAACGCTATAAGGCTGCCAATTACTTCTATCGCCCCATTGGTTGGCGCGACAACTGCTACGTGCACAACATCTATGCACGCTATCCGCAGCCCCGTCCCATGGGACATCCGGGCAAGGACATGAAGGGCGGTCCACGCAGGGGCCACAAGGAGATGGGCAAGCCCCACCGCGAGTTTCGCAACAATAGTCCGGAGGCCATTCGCGGAAGGCATGACATGAGGCGTGGCACCATGCGTGGCGCACGCTGACCACCGAGGACACTGCATCTGCGCCTGACCACAGAACGTGGTGAGGCCACACGACGACCGGGGCAATGACGCTCGCGCCATTGCCCCGGTCATTTCCATATGGATAATGCTTTACCATTTTTTTGTACTTACCCATGATGGAGCCATCAATGATTTTGCCTCAAATCTTACTGACTTTCAACTTTTTGTTGTACCTTTGCGTGCAACATTTATCCTCGCTGCTATGGCATTGAACACGGACAAAAACACGAAACTTTATTACTCCATCAAGGAGGTGTCGCAACTCATTGGTGTGAGCGACAGCACGTTGCGCTATTGGGAGACGGAGTTTCCCAGCATCCGGCCCCGTACGGTGAGTTCCACCAAGGTGCGCCAATACACGGACAAGGATGTGGAACAGCTCAAGGTGATCTACAACCTGCTGAAGGTGCGGGGCTTCAAGATTGCGGCGGCCCGCAAGTTTATGCGCGAGAACCGCCAGTCGGTGGACAAGTCGTCGACGGTGCTGGAGACGCTGACCAGCGTGCGCGACGAATTAAAGGCCTTGCGTGACCAGCTCAACGGACTGGTCTGAGCTGCAAGGTTGAAGACTTGTGGTGCGCGAATGCATAAAAGATCTGAGAAGAAAAGACACAGAGAACCGCATCAAGAAAGTCGCGAGAAATCGTATCGAAGAAACGCAAAAGAGCCGTATCAAACTCCGATGGGAGTGTTGATACGGCTCTTTCGCGTATGGGGGCGCCTCACATGATCTGTTGGGTCTCCTGCATGTCGTCGATTTTCTTCAGGGCGTCGAGGATGACCTTCACCTCGTCGCGGTCGTGCACACGCACCTCTATTTGACCTTCGAAGATGCCCTGGTCGGCAGTGAACTTCACCTTGTGGATGTTGATGTCCATCTTCTGCGAGATGACTTCCGCCACGTCGTGGAGCATGCCCTTGCGGTCGATGCCGTGCACCTCGATGGTGGCGTCGAAGAAGAGCTGCTTGTGCATCTCCCACTTGGCGTCGAGGATGCGAGGGCCAAAGCTGGTCTTGAGTTTGCTGGCCACGGGACATGAGCGCTTGTGGATCTCCACGTGGTGGTTGGCGTCGATAAACCCGAGGATGTCATCGCCAGGAATGGGGTGGCAGCAAGAGGGGAAGATATACATGCCAATGGTGTCTTCGCTGATGACACATGGTTGTTTCTTGTCGAAACCCTTGCCCACCACGAGCAGGCCCTTGCTGGGCGGCACCGTCACAGGAGCGTCTTTCTCTTTCTTTCCCTTTCCGAGGAAAGGCACAAACTTGCGCCAGCCCCCGCCGCTCTTGTCCTTGCCAGTCTTGCCCTGTAGGGCGTCGAGGTCCTTGTCGTCGAGGGTGATGGACTTGTCGCCCAGAGCCTGGAAGAAGTCTTCGTGCTTGTCGAAGTTGTGGTAATCGCAGAGCTTGTCGATGTTGCTCATGCCCGGCTCCACGTCGTTGGCCTTCAGCCAGTCGTTGAGGATGTCCTCGCCCTTCTTTTGCGCCTCGCGGTTCTCACGGCGCAGGATGGCTTGTATCTTGCCCTTGGCCTTGGCCGTGGAGACAAAGTTGATCCAGTCGGGCTTGACGTGCTGTGAGTTGGAGGTGAGCACCTCCACTTGGTCGCCACTCTTCAACTTGTGGCTCATGGGCACCAACTTGTGGTTGACCTTGGCGCCGATGCAGTGGCTACCGAGGAAAGTGTGGATCTGGAAGGCAAAGTCGAGCACGGTGCAATCGGCTGGCATGGTCTTCACCTCGCCCTTGGGTGTGAAGACGAAGATCTCCGATGAGAAGAGGTTCATCTTGATGGAGTCGAGGAAGTCCATGGCGTCGGGCTGAGGGTCATCGAGAATCTCCTTGATTGTTCCGAGCCACTTGTTGAGTTCGTCGTCGTCCTCCTTGAAGTCGCCCTCCTTGTATTTCCAGTGGGCGGCAAAGCCTTGTTCGGCTATCTCGTCCATGCGTTCGGAGCGTATCTGCACCTCGATCCACTGGCCCTGGTTGCTCATCATGGTGGCATGCAGGGCCTGGTAGCCATTGGCCTTGGGGTGGTTGACCCAGTCGCGCAGGCGGTCGGGATGACTCTTATAGATCTGGTTGAGGGCCACATAGATGCGGAAGCACTCATTGATCTCGTCCTTCTTGTCGTCGGGTGTGAAGATGATTCTCACGGCAAGGATGTCGTAGATCTCGTCGAAGGTGACGTGCTTGTTCTGCATCTTGCACCAGATGGAGTAAGGACTCTTGATGCGTGCCTTGATGTGATAGGTGATGCCCATCTCGTCGAGTTTCTTGCGGATGGGCGCCGTGAAGTCGTCGAAGAGCTTGTCGCGTTGTTCCTTGGTGAACGAGAGCTTTTTCTGTATGTCGGCATACTCTTGCGGGTGCTCATAGCGGAAGCTCAGGTCTTCCAGCTCCGTCTTGATCTTGTTGAGCCCCAGTCGGTTGGCCAGGGGCGCATAGATGTAGAGCGTCTCGCCTGCAATCTTATATTGCTTGTTGGGCGGTTGTGAGGCCAGGGTGCGCATGTTGTGCAGGCGGTCGCAGATCTTGATGAGGATGACGCGGATGTCATCGCTCATGGTGAGCAGAAGCTTCTTGAAGTTCTCGGCCTGTGCTGAGGCATGGTCGCCAAAGATTCCTCCACTGATTTTGGTCAGGCCGTCAACGATCTGTGCGATCTTGGGTCCGAAGATGTTTTGCAGGTCCTCGACCGTGTAGTCGGTGTCTTCCACCACATCGTGGAGCAGGGCTGCGCAGATGCTCGTGGAGCCGAGGCCCATCTCCTCGCAGGCTATCTGTGCCACGGCGATGGGGTGCATGATATAGGGCTCTCCCGACAGGCGGCGCACACCTTTGTGGGCCTGTCGTGCGAAGTTGAACGCCTTGGTGATGATGTCCACCTTCTTGCGGTGCCGCGAGTGGAGGTAGGTGTCCAGCAGATGATGGAACGCATCGGTGATCATCTTGTCGTCGGCGGCCTCGCGCTCTTTGTTTTTCAGCTCTTGATCATCCATGACTGTAGGTTTTAAAAGGTAAGAAATGACGATTGGGTAAACTCATGATGCGGCAGGGGTGAGTGTTTGTCCGCAAGGTGCCTGACGCTTATTTCACCTTGATTTTCTTGCCGGCTCGTATGCTGTTGCCCTTGATGCCGTTGAGCTTGCGCAATTTCGACACACTGGTGTGGTTGCGCTCGGCAATCTCGCTCAGCGTGTCTCCATTCTTGATGGTGACGCTCTTCGACTTGGGTTGGGCTTTCTTTTTCTTGTTGTTTTGTTGTTTCTGCTTGCTGCTTCTGCTGTTGCGACTGGAGCTGCTCTTGCGTGTTGTGGTGGTGCGCTCTTGCTCTTTGGTCTCTTCAGTATTGTTATCGGCAGTGTTGCTGGTTGTCGTGTCGTCGGTTGTGGCGTTGCCTGTCTCCGTGTTCTTGGTGCTTGCTGAGGCGCTGTTGCGGTTCTCGATGCGTGTCACCTGGTTGTTGCGCACCACGTAGGTGGCGTTGTCAGAGGGCCCCACCTCCTTGCGCTTGGTGAGATAGCTCTTGGTGTTGAAGGCATAGACAGAGTCTTCATTGTCGATGAAGGCGTTGACCATGTCGGCGGGGAGGCGCAAGGCCGATGGCTTGCTGCTGCCGTTGACGATGTCACGGCGGTATTGCGGGTTGAGATCCTCCAGCTGGGCGAGGTCGATACCGATGACGTGAGCAATCTGTTCGAAGTGAACGTCACGGTCGAGCATTACCGTGTCGGTCTTGGCGGGCAGGCTGGCGGTGAGTGGGCAGATGTTGTGCTCGCAGTAGTAGTTCATGATATAGTTGGCTGCGATGAAGGCCGGCACGTAGCCACGTGTCTCCTTGGACAGCAAAGAGTAGATCTTCCAGTAGTCTTTCTCACCCTTCAGGCGGTGGATGGACTTGTTGATCTTCTCCGGTCCGCAGTTGTAGGCGGCAATGACGAGGTTCCAGTCGCCAAAAATCTTATAGAGATCGCTCAGGTAGTGGGCCGCCGCGTACGACGACTTGATGAGGTCGCGGCGCTCGTCGACGAGCGAGTTGATGGTCAGGCCGTAACGCTTGGCGGTGGGCAACATAAACTGCCACAGGCCCACGGCTTTGGCCCGTGAGGTGGCTTTGGGATTAAGGCCCGACTCGATGACAGGCAGATACTTGAGCTCCAGGGGCAGATCGTAGGCCTCGAGCGCCTCCTCGAAGACGGGCATGTAGAAGTTTTGGGCACCGAGCATGTAGGCCACCTTGCGGCGGAGGTCGCTGCTGTAGCGGTCGATGAACTTCTGCACGATGTCGTTGTAGGGCATCTCGATGACGGTGGGCAACTGAGCCAGCCGGTCCTTGTAGACCTGTTCGTCGTAGACCGGATTGACATCAGGCAAGTCACAGTCTTCATCGGCCTTGAGATATGTCTTGGCGTTGTAGAGGTTCATGAGACTGTCGAGCTCCTGCGTCATTGAGGCGGGCAGTTCGATGCTCTCCTTCTTACCCTGGTAATTGGTGACCGTCACCGACTCCTCCTCGTTGATCTGGGCGAGGGTGGGGGTGGCGCAACCCATCATCAGCAGGGCAATCCATAATGATATCTTCTTCACAATGTTTTCTTTTTATGTGTCCCACCCGTGTGGGACGAATCTGTAGTTGTTATTTTCTTTATTTGTCACCGTTTGGCTGTCCCTCTCCTTGGCCAGCCGAAAGGGTTGTCGGCCGCGGTTCAGAAGTTGAGGCTGCACTGCAAGCCTATGGCCGCGCTGCTCCAAGAGCCCTTGGCCGGATTGGCGTTGAACACAGCAGGTGCAATGTTGAGGCTGAGGTCGGGCGAGATGTCAAACTCAGACAAGGAAGCGTCGACGTAGGCGTCGACAACCGAGAGGGCATAGACGCCCACCATGACGAAGAAACTCATGTCGCGCCAACGGCGATAGCGGTCCTTGCGCTTGCGGAAGATCTCCTGCCAGCGGGCCTTGTTGGCCTCGGTGATTTGACTCCCGAGATGCAGAAACTGGTTGAAGCTGTTGGTCGTCGGGTCGTCGTCCATGATGTCGAGATAAGCCTGGCTGTAGTCGCGATACATCATGTTGTTCCAGCGCATAGCGTAGGCGCAACCCACGAAACCGCCGTAGATGATGGGCAACTTCCAGTATTTGCGGTTGTAGATCTGTCCGGCACCTGGCAGGACGAGGGCCAACCACAATGCCCGCTTGGGCGTGGGGCGCCATGTGCTCCAGTCGCGCTTGTGGCGGTGCGACACGCTGTCGACCACGATGAGCGACACGCTGTCTTGCGCCAGCAGACTGTTGCCGTCGAGACGGAGAGTGTCGGTTGCCAGCGTGGCCCGTTGCGGCGTCAGGACAGGCGCGCTCTCCTTCATCAGGGTGTCGGTCTGGGCGTGAGCCGTCTGCGTGCCCAAGAGCAGGGCCGCGGCCAAGGATGCCAACAGGGTTATGGACTTAAGACGTTTCACCTATTGCTGTTTGATTTGGTCGAAGATCGTCATGATGCGCTCCAGCTCGTCGGCGTTGTTGAAGGGGATGCTGATCTTTCCCTTGCCCTTGCTGGAACAGGTCATTTGCACTTTGGTCTGAAGGAACGATGAGAGACGGTCCTTCAGCTGGTTGAACTCCTCGGGCAGTTGTGGCTTGGCAACGATCTTCTTCTTGCCTTCCTCAATGTCCTCGCCGTTTTTCAGGTGTTGTGCAATCTCCTCCACCTTGCGCACCGACCACCCGTTCTTCAGGATCTCCTTGAAGACCTTGAGCTGTAGTGACGGACTGTCGAGGGCGAGGAGGGCACGTGCGTGACCCATGTCGATCTCTTTCTTCTGCAAGGCCATCTGCACTTGGGCCGGGAGCTTCAGCAGTCGGAGGTAGTTGGCGATGGCAGTGCGGCTCTTTCCCACACGTTCCGACACCTTCTCTTGCGTCATGCCCGTCTGTTCGAGCAGGTGCTCGTAGGCCAGGGCGATCTCAATGGCGTTGAGGTCCTCGCGCTGGATGTTCTCCACGAGGGCCATCTCCATGACACTCTCGTCGTTGATGGTGCGTATGTAGGCAGGGATGGACTTCAGTCCTGCCATCTGGGAGGCCCTCCAGCGGCGCTCACCGGCGATGATCTGGAACCGGTTCTCGGCTATCTGGCGGAGCGTGATGGGTTGTATGATACCAATCTCGTGGATGCTGAGCGCCAGTTCCTTGAGCGCCTCCTCGTCGAAGAGGCTGCGTGGCTGGTCGGCGTTGGGCTCAATCTGGTCGAGCGGTATCTCGTTGATGGTGGATGAGCCCGCTGTGCGCACCGACTCTGTGGAGAGCAGCGCGTCGAGGCCACGGCCCAGAGCGTTGTATTTCTTTCTAACTGTCATGTGAACTTGCTTAATGTTCGTGGCTGATGATTTCCTTGGCCAGGGCCAGGTGATTCTTGGCGCCAGTGGAGTCGGCGTCGTAGAGGATGACGGGCAGTCCGTGGCTGGGACTCTCGGAGAGCTTCACGTTGCGCTGGATGACGGTCTTGAAGACGAGTTCCTGGAAATGGCGTTTCACCTCGTCGTAGATCTGGTTGGCCAGGCGCAGGCGGCTGTCATACATGGTCAGCAGAAAGCCCTCAATCTCCAGTTTCGGGTTGAGCTTGCTTTTGATGATCTTGATGGTGTTGAGCAACTTGCTGATGCCTTCAAGGGCAAAATACTCGCATTGCACAGGGATGATGACCGAGTCGGCCGCCGTCAGTGAGTTGACGGTGATGAGGCCCAGCGACGGTGAGCAGTCGATGAGAATGTAGTCGTATTCCGTTTTCAGCGGTTCCAATATCTTCTTGATGACCTTCTCCCTGTTGTCGAGGTTGAGCATCTCGATCTCCGCGCCTACCAGGTCGATGTGGCTGGGGATGATGTCCAGTCCGTCGATGTCGGTGGTGTAGATGGCGTCGCGCACATCGGCATGGTCGATGATGCACTCATAGAGCGAGCAGTCCACCTCACTGATGTCCACTCCCAGTCCGCTGGAGGCGTTAGCCTGTGGGTCGGCATCGACAACGAGCACCTTTTTCTCGAGCGTGGCCAGCGATGCGGCCAGGTTGATGGTAGTGGTCGTCTTGCCCACACCGCCTTTTTGGTTAGCTAATGCAATGATTTTTGCCATTTCCGAATGTCTTTATCTTTTTACGAGGGGAAACCCTGTTGCCACAAGGTTTTGAATGCAAAGATACATATTTTGTAGGAAAAAGAAGATAATTAAAGGTTTTTTCGTACTTTTGCAACGCAAAACTTTTTATAAAATGGAAAAAGAAAGACCTTTGATACTGATATCCAACGATGATGGATATCACTCTCCTGGAATACGCAAATTGGTGGACTTTGTCAGCGACTTGGCTGATGTGTTGGTGTGCGCGCCCGAGAGTGCCCGGTCGGGCTACGCCTGTGCCTTCTCGGCCGAGAACTATCTGAGACTGAAGCCCCGCCACAACATGGACCCGATGACGGTCTATTCCTGCACGGGGACACCCGTCGACTGTGTGAAGATTGCTCTCGACCAGTTGTGCCGTGAGCGTCGGCCAACGCTGATCCTCAGTGGCATCAACCATGGTGACAACTCGTCTGTGAATAATCATTACAGCGGGACGATGGGCGTGGCCAAGGAAGGGTGCATGAAATACATCCCGTCGGTGGCCTTCTCCAGTTGTTATTATGACGAGCATGCCAACTTGGAGCCCCTGCGCCCGTTTGTTCGTCGTATCGTCGCGGACGTGTTGCGCGATGGCCTTCCCAAGGGCATCTGCCTCAATGTGAACTTCCCTGCGGCTCAGGAGTTTAAGGGCGTGAAGGTGTGCCGGATGACCAATGGCAGTTGGGTCAACGAGATTGTGAAGGAGCGCCATCCCCGTGGCTACGACTATTATTGGGTGGTGGGCGAATACCGCAACGACGAACCAGGCGCTGAGGGGACTGACCAGTGGGCCTTGGAGCAGGGTTATGTGGCCATCACCCCCACCAAGATTGACGTGACGGCCTATGAGTTCATGGATGAGCTCAAGAAGACATACGAATAAATTCATTGTGATTTTTCTTGAAAGACGATAGCTCATGAGATATTATCTGATAGTGGGGGAGGCTTCGGGCGATCTCCACGCTTCGCGCCTCATGCGCTCCTTGAAGCGTGAGGATAACCGCGCCGAGTTTCGCTTCTTTGGTGGCGACCTGATGACGGCCGAGGGTGGTCATCGTGTGCGCCACTACCGCGAGCTGGCCTATATGGGTTTTGTGCCCGTGTTGCTCCACCTGCGCACCATCTTTGCCAACATGGCCATGTGCAAGCGCGACATCGTGGCCTGGCACCCCGACGTGGTGATCTTGGTGGACTATCCCGGTTTCAACCTTGACATTGCCAAGTTTGTACACGCTGAGACGCACATCCCTGTCTATTATTATATCTCCCCCAAGATCTGGGCCTGGAAGGAGTGGCGCATCAAGCGCATCAAGCGCGACGTGACGGAACTCTTCTCCATCTTGCCTTTCGAGGTGCCTTTCTTCGAGGGCAAGCACCATTTCAAGATTCATTATGTGGGCAACCCGACTGTGGAGGAGGTGGACGGTTTTCTTGACACTTATCATGAGAGTCGTGAGACGTTCTGCCAGCGCCACCAGCTCGACCCGCAGCGACCCATCATCGCCCTGTTGGCGGGTAGTCGTAAGCAAGAGATCAAGGACAACCTGCCGGCGATGATTGCAGCGGCGACTCCGTTTGCGCGGCAAGAAGGTGTTGGCGTTGCGCCGGCGCAGACAACCGATGGCCCTTACCAACTCGTTGTGGCGTGCGCGCCTGGCATCGACCATGACTATTATGCGCCCTTCGTGGCGGACAAGCCTGTGCACATGGTGACAGGCGAGACCTATCCCTTGCTGGCCCATTCTGTGGCTGCGCTGGTCACCAGCGGCACGGCCACGCTCGAGACGGCGCTCTTCGGGGTGCCACAGGTGGTGTGTTACAAGACACCCTTGCCCCACATCATGCGCTTCGCCTTCAACCACATCATCCAGTGCCGGTTTATCTCCCTGGTTAACCTCATTGCCGACAGGGAGGTCGTGCAGGAACTGTTTGCCGACCGTTTTCGGGTGGACACCATCCACCAGGAGCTCGCCCGGCTGTTGCCTGGTGGTGCGGGACGCGAGCAGATGATGCGCGATTATGAGGCGGTTCGTGCCGCATTGGGCCACGAGGTGGCACCCGACAACGCTGCTCGGCAGATGGTGGCGTTGCTTAGGCAGTGAGTAAGAACATAAAAACGCGAGGCGCTTGACCAGTTGGACAAGCGCCTCGCGTTTTTTGTTGTTGGTCCGTTTGGGGGCTGAGGAGTTTCCTTCTTTTTGTTTAGAACATCGTGATGGTGTAGAGATAGACCACTGCGGCAGGTATGGCCATGAGGCTTGAGTCGAAGCGGTCCATCATGCCACCATGTCCGGGCAGGATGTTGCCGCTGTCTTTCACGCCCAGGGTGCGCTTGAAGAGGCTCTCCACCAGGTCACCCCAGGTGCCGAAGACCACCACGACGAGCCCCAGGCCTATCCAGCCAGCCATGCTGAGCATGTGGGGGTTGTCGCCGCTATTGGCCAGGTGGCCGACGATGGCTGCCACGATGAGCACCAGCACACCGCCCCCAATGCTGCCCTCCCAGGTCTTGCCCGGTGAGATGCGCGGAAACAGCTTGTGCTTGCCCAGCAAAGAACCTGTGCAGTAAGCGCCCGAATCGTTGACCCAGAGGAAGACGAAGATGCTCAGCGGCAACAGCATGTCGTAGTGGAGACTACTGCCGTCGGGAGCCATGTTGAAGGACAGGACGTTGATGAGCGAGAAGCCCATGGCAATGTAGACTTGTCCGAACATGGTGTAGGCCCAGTCGTTGATGGCGTTCTTATTGTTGGTGTAGAGCTCGCTGATGAGCAGATACACCAATGTGAGCACGTAGGGCACCATGGCGATGAAGCCGGGCACCAGTCCTGTGCGCCATGCGGCCACGGCGATGAAAAGATAGACCGCAGCCACGGTGGAGATGAAGCGGTTCACCTGCACTGATGGCGCATGGTCGTTCACCAGTCCTGTGTACTCCCACACGGTCAGTCCGGTGATGAGTGTGAAAAGCAACACCATGGCCCTCGGATGGAGCAGGCCAGCCACCATCACGGCGACAAACAGCACGCCGGTGATGGACCTCACGATCAAGTTTTTTTGTTTATCAGTCATTGCTTTCTGTTGTTTAGCCTTGGCGGCAGGCGCTGGCCACTTGCGGGGCGCCTACGTCGCTTAGGCGTTGTCCTTGTCTTGGTCGGCGGTCGCAGGTTGCTGGCCGTCTTGCGGCTCGTTGTCGGCAGTTTGACGATTGTCGAGCTTAGCCTGTGCAGCGTCATGCTCAGCCTGTGCCTGTTTCACGATATCGGGCATGTCTTCCAACTTCGGACCATTTTCCTCTTCCTTTTTCTTCTCGTTGGCGAGTTGCTCATTCTCTTGGATGATCTCCTCCGAACGGCTGATCCATGGGCGTTTGCCGAAGATCTTCTCCACGTCTTCAGCGTAGATGACCTCATTCTTATACAGCAGTTCGGCCAACTGGTGGTGTCCCTCCTTGTGTTGGGTCAGGATGTCCTTGGCGCGGGCGTATTCCTCGTTGATCATCTTCAGCACCTCATCGTCCATGATCTTGGCCGTGGTCTCACTGTATGGCTTCTGGAACTGGTAGTCCTGGTTGTTGTAGTAGCAGATGTTGGGCAGTTTGTCGCTCATGCCTGCATAGGCCACCATGCCGTAGGCGCTCTTGGTGGCGCGTTCCAGGTCGTTCATGGCGCCCGTCGAGATCTGTCCCACGAAGAGGTCCTCGGCGGCTCGTCCGCCCAGCAGGGCACACATCTCGTCGAGCATCTCCTCCTTGGTTGTGATGACGCGCTCCTCTGGCAGGTACCATGCGGCGCCCAGTGCCTGTCCGCGTGGCACGATGGTCACCTTCACCAGGGGGTTGGCATGCTTGCAGAACCAACTGATGGTGGCGTGTCCGGCCTCGTGGATGGCGATGGAGTGCTTCTCCTCAGCCGTCATCACCTTGGTCTTCTTCTCCAGTCCGCCGATGATGCGGTCCACGGCGTCGAGGAAGTCTTGTTTGGAAACATTGGGCTTGTTGTGGCGCGCTGCGATCAGGGCGGCCTCGTTGCAGACGTTGGCTATGTCGGCACCCGAGAAGCCTGGGGTC
>JBNMMB010000052.1:0-24610 GCA_050875105.1 Prevotella sp.
GGCCTAATCGAGTTGCGATAGATATCGAATCGAGACTCGATAGATATCTTATCGAGACTCGATAGATGCTTAACGGAGACTCGATAAGATATCTATCGCAAAACCCTGAGCATGCGCAGAGTTTTCCACGAGGCTTATTTCCGCTTAACGCCCTATCTGTCAGTTGTTTATGCAAAACCCTCTCAGAATCGCGTATTTGCGAGCAAAAGGACGCTTGATTGATTTCGCGCGATTCTGGAGAGACTTTTTGTTAAGAAAGTTGTAAGTGATTGTAGACAAAACCAAGGACCACTTTTTCGAACACGAATTAACCGAATTAACCGAATGACAAACCGTCTGCATTCGGAATATTCGAGCTATTCGTGTTCGTTTAAAATAACCAGTGTTCGTTTAAAATAACGAATGACGAGTGACGGGTTGTGCATTAGTCGCCCACGTTTTTTTTCGAACACGAATTAACCGAATGACGAGTTATGGGAAGGCGTTGGGTTACGTGAATGACAAACCATCTGCATTCGGAGAATTACTTCCCGTTGGTCAGTGGCTCTGCGACAAATTTCAAAAATAAGTGGGAAATCCGTAATCGTTTACGAAAATAATGGCTACCTTTGCACACAACCTGACATATGAGATATTATAACCTAAGCAACGATATGACATTTCGCAAAACCATTTTGGGAGTAATCCTCTGCCTGCTGTCGGCTGTCGCCGTGGCAGGCAACGTCTATGACATACGCCCCGTGCCCCAGCAGCAGGAGCGTGTCGACGGTAGCGCCACGCTGGCCGGGCGCGTCACCCTCGTGGCCGGACCGGCCATCGATGCCTACACCCTCGACCGCGCCAAGGAGGTGCTGACCGAGCACGGCCTGACGCCAGTCGTGGCCCGCAAGGCCGCCAAGGGCACCGCCACGCTCTATCTGGGCGTCAACGGCAGTGGCGACCAAGCCGACCGCGAGGCCAAGCGACTGGGCCTCAAGCGCGACGTCTTCAGCCAGAAAGGCTACGACCGCCACGCCCTCACCGTGCGCCAGCAGGGCACCACAGCCGAGGTGGTGATCGTCGGCGAGAACACCGACGCCACCTTCTGCGGTCTGGCCTCGCTCGAGCAGATGCTCGACCAGGCCAAGCAGGGCGCGCTCCAGTGCGTGGATATCTACGACTTCGCCAACACACAGTATCGCGGCGTCATCGAGGGCTACTATGGCGTGCCCTATTCGGCCGAGGTCACGGCCGACCTCTTCCGCTTCATGGCCCGCTACAAGATGAACACCTATATGTATGGTGCCAAGAGCGACCCCTATCACTCACAATACTGGGACAAGGCCTATCCCAAGACCATCACCCCTGAGCAGCAGGAGGTGGGCATGCTCACCGAGGGCATGATGCGCCAGCTCACCGACGCCGCCCACCGCGCCAAGGTCAACTTCATCTGGGCCATCCATCCGGGTGGCGCCTTCACCGACAAGGCACAGGGCGACGTGCTCGACCGCGTGATGAGCAAGTTCCGCCTCATGCACGACCTCGGCGTGCGCCAGTTTGGCGTCTTCGTCGACGATGTCGGCGTGCCGTCCGACTCGGCCACGCTGGCCCTCAACGCCCAGCGCCTCACCGACCTGCAACAGCTGATCGACCGCGAGTGGAACGGCCGCAAGGCACAGCCCGCCGACACCGTGAAGCCCCTCCACTTCGTGCCCCAGCTCTATGCCTACTCATGGGTGAGCCGCCAGCAGGGTGAGCGCTTCTTCCGCTCGCTCAGCTCCACGCCGAAGAAGGTGTGCATCTACATCACGGGACGTGCCGTCTGGACCGTGCCCAACTCGGAGGATCCCGATCTCGTCAGCTCGTGGCTCGGCCGCGACGTGGCATGGTGGTGGAACTACCCCTGCAACGACAACGACATGAACAAGATCTTCCCGCTCGACATGTATCGCAACTTCGACGATGAGGCCCACATCGACCGCAACGCCACCCTCGATGCCAACCTCAAGGGTGTCAACACGCTCATCAGCAACCCCATGCAGCAGGGTGAGGTCAGCAAGATCGCCCTCTACAGCATCGCCGACTATGCCTGGAACCGCGCCGCCTTCGACAACGACGCGTCGTGGATGGGCTCGCTCCGCGCCATCTTCGGCAAGCGCGCCGGCAACGCCTTCCGCCTCCTGCCTCTCGTGCGCCACTACGACACCAACACCCGCCTGGCCGACTGCATCCGCCTCTGGAAGGCCAACACCCTCGACCAGCGCGCCAAGCAGGCCCTGCTCGACGAGCTCCGCAGCCTGCAGGCCGACGCCAAGGCGCTCAGCGAGATGGGCGCATCGGCCAACGCCTCCGACCGACTGCTCTGGCATGAGCTCCAGCCCTATGTGGAGAAAGTGGCCGACATGTGCGGCATCGCCCACACGCTCATCGCTCCCGCCAGCGACGCCCAGCGCCAGCAGGCCATCGAGCAGGTGCAGAAGCTCGACAAGAACGCCAAATACCAGTTCTCCATCCTCAGCGGCATGGGCAACGACATCAAGCTCTCCAAGCGTGGCGCCGAGCCCGCAGCCAAGGTGCTGCGCCCCTTCGTGAGCGAACTGGCAGGTGCCAAATAAATCCATTTGCCAACTACCATTGACCGACAAAACAATGAAAAGGCATATCCTGACCGCGGCCCTGGCGCTGGCCTTCCCCCTCATGATGAGCGCCCAAGACGTGCTTGTGCATGTCGACACCAGTCGCGAGCCCATCCACAAGGGCAAGTACAAGGCCACCATGGAGAGTCTCTCCGACTACCAATGCCCCGAATGGTTCCGCGACGCCAAGTTTGGCATCTGGGCCCACTGGGGCGTGCAGTGTGCCGCCGAGGACGGCGACTGGTATGCCCGCGGCATGTATGAGCAGGGCAACGGACAATACAACTACCAGATCGACGCCATGGGCCACCCCTCGGTGAAGGGTTTCAAGGACTGGATACCCCGCTGGAAGGCCGAGAACTGGCAGCCCGACTCACTCGTCAAGTTCTATAAGGACTGCGGAGCGCGCTACTTCTTCTGCATGGCCAACCACCACGACAACTTCGACAACTGGAACAGCAAGTACCAGCCCTGGAACTCCGTCAACATGGGGCCCCACAAGGACATCGTCGGCGGATGGGCCGCTGCCGCGCGCAAGTATGGCCTGCCGCTGGGCGTGAGCGTCCATGCCGCCCACTCGTGGGTGTGGTATGAGACCTCGCGGGGAGCCGACCGCCGCGGACCGCTCAAGGGCGTGCGCTACGATGGATGGCTCACCAAGGCCGACGGCAAGGGCACCTGGTGGGAGGGCTACGACCCCCAGGACCTCTATGAGCAGCGCCACAAGCTCAGTCGCGACAACCGCCACTGGGACTGGGACACCACCAAGGTGACACCGCCCGACCAGGCCTTCTGCGACCGCATCTACAACCGCACCATGGACCTCATCAACCAGTTCTCGCCCGACATCGTCTACTTCGACGACACCTACCTGCCGCTCTGGCCCGTGTCAGACTGTGGACTGGCCATCACCGCCCACCTTTATAATAAGAGCATGGCCGAGCACGGCGGCAAGAACCAGGCCATCGTCACCGGCAAGGTGCTCGACGACGCCATGAAGAAGACCATCCTCTGGGATGTGGAGCGCGGCTCGTGCGACAAGATACAGGATCTGCCCTGGCAGACCTGCACCTGCATCGGCAGTTGGCACTACGACAAGCACGTCTACTACAACGACGGCTACAAGTCGCCCCAGCAGGTCATCACCATGCTCATCGACATCGTGTCGAAGAACGGCAACCTGTTGCTCAACGTGCCTGTGCGCAGCAACGGCACCATCGATCCCACCGAGCACCGCATCGTGGCCCGCATTGGCCAGTGGATGCAGGCCAACGGCGAGGGCATCTATGGCACGCGCCCCTGGAAGACCTTCGGCGAGGGCCCGTCGGCCGACCAGGCCAACCCCATCAACGCGCAGGGCTTCAACGAGGGCCGCGTCAAGCAGACGGCCAACGACATACGCTACACCGCCAAGGGCCGCAACACCGTCTATGCCTTCGTCATGGGCACACCCGACACCGACATCACGCTCCGCCACATGGGTAGCAAGACGCTCCTCGGCCGCAAGGTGCGCGCCGTGGAGCTGCTGGGCACCAAGGAGAAGGTGGCCTGGCGACAGACCGCCAGCGGCCTGACCATCACCAAGCCCGCCACAGCCCCCTTCAGCGAGGCCCTCTGCTACAAGGTCACCGTCAGGTGAGCGGCCCGAAGGGCTTAGCCTAATGGGCCCAATAGCCCCATTAGGCCTAATAGGCCCATTAACAAATCACTGATCGATCATCACTTATTAATCACAATCCATATGAACTTTAAGAAAACATTCATGGCGGTCCTCAGCGCCGCCTTGCTGTTGCCGGCCACGGCAATGGCACAGTTCAATTGGCCCTACCAGATCAAGGACGGCACCATCGTCACCGAGGTGCCCGCTCGTCCGGCTGGCCAGAAAGACGTGCTCAACCTCGCCACGGCCAAGTTGCCTGTGCTCCGTGTGGGCTTCGTGGGCCTGGGCATGCGCGGCCACGACGCCGTGCGCCGCTGGTGCTACCAGGAGGGCGTCGACATCAAGGGCCTCTGCGACTATGAGCCCGATCGCGCCGAGGCCAGCAATGAGCTCCTGCGCAAGGCGGGTCTGCCGCCAGCAACGCTCTACAGCGGTGCCGAGGGCTACAAGGCTCTCTGCGAGCGCCCCGACGTAGACCTCATCTACATCGCCGTCGACTGGATCGACCATGTGCCCGTGGCTGAGTATGCCATGGAGCATGGCAAGCACGTCGCCATCGAGGTGCCGTCGGCCATGAACCTCACTGAGATCTGGAAGCTCATCAACCTCAGCGAGCAGAAGCGCGTACACTGCATGATGCTCGAGAACTGCTGCTACGACTTCTTTGAGCTCAACGCCCTCAACATGGCACAGAAGGGTCTCTTCGGCGACGTCATCTTCGGCCAGGGCGCTTACCGCCACGACCTCGACCCCTACTGGGATTCCTACTGGAAGCGCGACGCCAACGACAAGCTGGGCTGGCGCCTCGACTACAACATGAAGTATCGTGGCGATGTCTACGCCACCCACGGACTGGGTCCTGTGGCTCAGATCATGAACATTCACCGTGGCGACCGCTTCACCGTGCTCTCAGCCATGGACACCAAGAGCTTCCTCGGCGTGAAGAAGGCTGAGAAGCGCCTGGGCCACAAGGTGGACAACTTCCGCCAGGGCGACCTCACCAACACCATGATCCGCACCGAGCAGGGCAAGGTCATCCAGGTGGTGCACGACGTGATGACACCGCAGCCCTACAGCCGCATGTTCCACCTCGTAGGCACCAAGGGCATTGCCAACAAGTATCCTAGCGAGGGCATCGCCCTCAACGACGCCGCACTGAAGCAGGCTGGCATCAAGGCTTCGGCCAACTACTACAATGGCGAGGCCTTCCTCAACCAGGCCGACATGCAGGCGCTCAACAAGAAGTTTGAGTCGCCCATCATCACCAAGTACAACGCCAAGGCCAAGGAGGTAGGCGGTCATGGTGGCATGGACTTCATCGAGGACTCGCGTCTCGTCTATTGCCTCCAGCATGGTCTGCCACTCGACATGGATGTCTACGACCTCGCTGAGTGGTGCTCGCTCGCTGAGCTCGGCTCACTCTCGATGGACCACAACTGCATGCCTGTGGCTGTGCCCGACTTCACCCGTGGTCACTGGAACGACCAGAAGGGCTATCGCCACGCCTTCGCCTCTGCCGAGGAGGAGGCCGCTCAGGACAAGGCCAACCATGAGTTCACTGTGAAGCTCAAGGCCACTGCCGAGAAGGCTTGGAAGAAATACGACAAGCAGCAAGCCAAGATCAAGGCCGCCAAGGCCAAGGCTGCCAAGAAGTAAAACTGCAAAAGCCGGCACAGCGCTGGCCATAACGCCATCGGCGGCAACCGTCCTCACATCCCGTGAGTCGGTTGCCGCCGATTTCTTTTTGTGCCATTCTATGATGACACAGCCCATCGTTTATTATACTTTTGTCCTTTCAGGACGTAATTGCATAGGTCGCTTCTACCCAGCGTGCCGCCCCGCTTGCCCTGGACTCAGTATTTCTGGCCTTACAGGTCGTCTCCTTTCTCTGTCCACTGCCGCGCATAGTCGCCGGGCAACACGCCAAACTCCTTCTTGAAACACTGAGAGAAATACTTCGGTGTGTTGAAGCCCACCTGGTAGGCCAGTTCGGAGATGCGCATGTCGGGGCGGGCACGCAGCAGGTCGGCGGCAGCGTTGAGCCGGATGTTCTGGATGAACGTCTGGATGTTCATGCCCGTGGCCTCGCGCAACTTCACGAAGAGCGAACTGGCACTCATGCCCATGTCGGCGGCCATGCGGTCGCGGTTGTATTGTGAGTCGTCGAGATGCTCGCGCACCAGCTGGGTGGCCTTGGCGAGGAAGGCCGATGAGGCCGAGAGCTCCGTCCGTGGCCGTGCGGTCTCTGTGGGCACGACTTGGCCCGTGGGGCCTGTGGGACACACAGGGCGCCTGGGCTCACTGGCCCGTTGCTCGCCTTGCAGGTGTGAGGTCTGCGTGATGGTGGTGAAACGGCGGCTGGCCTGCACCTCACGCTGCATCTGCACATAGCGCCATGCCAGCCATGCCAGCAGGCCGACGATGAGGACGTAGACCCCGAAGGCCCATCCTGTGGCATACCACGGTGCCAAGACGTGGATGCTGATGGCATAGGGCAGGGTGGTGCGGTGCCCCTGGTGGTCGATGGCACAGAGGTGGAGCGTGTAGTGGCCCGCGGCGAGGTTGTCGAAGGTGATGCGGCGCGTGCCCGGTTCGGCGTAGAGCCACTCCTGGTCGCGTCCCTCCAGGCGGTAGGCGTAGGTCGTCTGGTCGATGTGGCTATACGACAGCAGCGCACACTCGATGGCGAAGTGGCCCACCCCCGACGGGATGGTCAGGCTCCGTGTGGCCATGGGCAAGTCGGGTGTGATGCGGGCGGCATGGGCCGAGTCCATGTCGGAGACGCTCACCCCGTCTATCTGTATGTCCGACACGATGAGGCTGGCCGTGCTGGCCGTTGCCTGTCGCGTCAGTTCGTCGGGTCGGAAGGCGATGTAGCCGTCGGTCATGCCGAAGTAGAGCGTGTCGCCCAGGCGGTAGGTGGCACGAGGCATGAACGCCTGTTGGGGCAGTCCGTCATCGGCGGTGAAGGTCTGCACCCGGGCGGTGCCCTGACCGTCCACGGCCAGCCGCGCCAGCGTGCCGTCCATGGCCAGCCACAGCGCCCCCGAGCGGTCCTCGTTGATGGCGTAGATCGTCTTGGCGGGCAGGTGGTAGGCGCGTTGCACCGCCACGAAGCGGTCAGCCTTGTCGTCGTAGCGCATCAGCCCCTGGTGGGCCGCGATGGCCCACAGGCGGTGCTGGCGGTCCTCATAACAGGCCGTCACGTTCGACGTGCCGAGATAGTGCCTCACCGCCTTGCCGTGCAGGCGGACGATGCCCCCATTGGTTGTGCTACCCCAGATGTCGCCCCGATGGTCCTCGAGCAGGTGTCGCACGATGAGGTAGCCCTTCAGTTGTGGTCCGTCGGTCGGTATGTCGATGTGGCGTCCCCGTCCGTCGGGCCACATCACCGAGATGCCCATGCGCTGGCCCACCCACACGGCACCGTTGCGTGCCGCGCAGAGGGCGTAGACATTGTCGAGCAGCCACGGCGCGTTGCGCGATGTCCACACCTGGTGTTGTCCGTCGGGACGTCGCACCTCGACGCTGTAGCCACGGCTCGCCACCACAGTGCCATCCTTGAGCCTCACCACCTGTCGGAGGTCCGAGTTGTCGGCGCCGGCGGCCGTGGCGATGGTCTTGCCATCCGTGGAGAGCAGACTGTAGGTGCGTTGACCCGTCGGGTGATAGCTGATCGGTTGGCGGTCGGCCTCCACGCCAAACATCATGCCCGACAGCGCGCCGGCCCACAGGCGCTGTCGCCCGAGAGGCAGGAGCTTGCGCGCCAGCGGCAGGGAGGTCATCGTCAGGCGGTCGTCGGCACTCCACAGGCCGAGGCCCCGGTCGGTGGCCATCCACAGCGTCCCGTTGTCCAGTGGGCGCAGGGTGTAGATGGTCTGTTGGCCGTCGCCCAGTGGGCGCAGGGTGGACAGGGCGTAGTCGTCGGCCGACTGGAGGCGCCAGAGGCCGTTGCCCCACGAGCCGATCCAGATGCGTCCCTTGGCGTCGCGCGCCAGGGCGTAGGCCGAGTTGGCCTTGCCGATGGCCTTATATTTATAAAAGGAGTGGCGACGGGGCGAGAAGCGCAGCAGGCGGTCGGCCCACGTGCCCATGAGGATGTCGCCGCCGGGCAGTTCGACAAACGCCTTCACCGAGTAGCCCCACACCGTGTCGCGCCGCCCGTCGGGGTAGGTGGCGAGGGTGTTGTGGCAGTTGTAGTTGCGGAAGGTGTCGCGCTGCGCGTCGTAGATGGAGAAGCCGTCGTCGGTGCCCACGTAGACCGTGCCGTCGTGACTGGTGAAGAGGGCGTAGATGATGCGTTGGCTCTCCTTGGGCAGGTGATAGGGCGTGATGGCCCCTGTGGTGAGGTTCATTCGCACCACGCCGTCGCACGTGCCCACCCACAGGTTGCCCGCCGAGTCTTCGGCGATGCTGTTCACGCCCGTGCCCAGTTGGGGACCGCGTGTCCAGTCGCGCACGGCATAGCCGTCGTAGCTCTGCAGACCCGTGCTCGAGCCCAGCCAGAGCAGCCCGCGGTGGTCGCGCGCCATGGCCCACAACTCGTCGGGGAGCATCACGCGCTGTGTCATCTTCCAGTCGTTGGCCCACACGCCGGCCAGCAGGGCGAGCGCTGACAATAACAGAATGAAACGTCTCATGCGGTATAGGTCTTCATGGTTTTCAAGTGTAAAGTTACGCAATTGATGGTAAAATAAGCGGCATGGGAGAAGGAAAAATGCGACAATTCATGGATTTGTTGGCCATTCATCATATTTTTGACCCTATTTGCCGTAATCTGCACCACGATAAAAGGTGAAAAATATAACTTTGCGCCATCAATGGACAACCTAAATCATTAACCCTATCGCATATGAAACAGACAAGACTCATCGCTACCCTCATGTTGTTGTGCCTGTGGCTCTTCTCCGCCACCCGTGGCGTGGCGCAGACGCCCTACGACTGGACGCCGAAGATCATGAACCCCAGTTTCGAGAGCGGCACGGCCAGTTGGACCGTGCAGAAGACCGTGCAAGGTTGGCAAGACCTGAAGATCGGCACCGATGACGCACCCGACGGTGGCCAGTACTACAACCTCTGGGCGCAGAAGGTGTGGAGCATCGGCGTGTCGCAACTCGTCACCCTGCCCGCTGGCCACTACAACCTCTCGGCACAACTCCGCACCAACAGCCAAGGCCTTAGCGACCAGAACGTCTATGTGAAGACCGCCGCTGGCACCCAGCGTAGCGCTGCCCTCAGCGCTGCCGACGCCTGGACGCGCCTCGCCGTCGACTTCACGCTCGACAAGGAGGAGACCGTCACCATCGGCGCCACAGGATCGGGCGACGGCAACAATGAGAAAGGCTGGTTCTGCGTGGACAACTTCCGCCTGTCGTCCGACCAGCAGCCCGACGCCGACATGGACCGCGCGGTGGCCCAGGTGACCGCGCCCATCACGCTCAGCGGCCGTGGCGCCCTTCACATCACGGGCTCCAAGCCCTTCGCCGTGACCGGCCGCGTGGACATCACCGACACCGACCATGCCGTCATCTTCGTCGACTCGCTGCGCCCGTCGGCCATGAAGGCCTGGCTGGCCTATGTCACCATCAACGGCCAGCCTGCCGTGAACGAGCAGAACTGCCAGTTGCGCCTCTACGACCACGGCACGCTGCTCTACCCCTATGGCAAGGAGAGCCGCGACAAGGATGGCTTCCATCCCCTCACGGTCTATGCAGGACAGAACCTCACGGGCGAGTCGTGTGACCGCTTCGGCACCGAGAACACCCGGGGATTCATGAACTCGCTGACCGACTCGACGCTCAACAACCGCATACGCTCCTTCCGCCTCAAGCGCGGATACATGGTCACCTTCAGCATCCAGAAGGAGGGATGGGGCTACCAGCGCTGCTTCATCGCCGATGGCGAGGACCTTGTGGTCAACACGCTGCCGGCCATCCTCGACAAGCGCATCTCCTCCTACCGCATCTTCCGCTGGGACAATGTGGGCAAGAACGGCGTGGCCAACATCCTCAACACCGACAAGCTGCGCAAGCTCAACTGCACCTGGACCTATGCCTGGGGCGTGGGCAACAGTCTCGGAACCGACTTCGAGTGTGTGCCCCACATGAACAACCTCTGGAGTGCCTCGACCTACGACCTCGGCGTCAACGACCAGTCGCCCTACATGAAGACCGACAACGAGCCGGCCAATGGCAACGACCCCAAGCCCGCCTCGGTGGCCCAGGAACTGCAACGCTGGCCCGAACTGATGCGCACCGGCCGACGCCTGCTCTCGCCCTCGTCGTTCGACGGCGGACAGTGGTGGCACACGCAGTTCTTCGACAGCATCGACGCGCGCGGCTGGCGCTGCGACGTGGTCGACATCCACTGCTACTGGAATGAGGGAGGGTTCAACAACATCTGGTCTGGTTGGGCCAACAAGTACCATCGTCCCGTGTGGATCACCGAGTTCATCTGGGGTGCCTCGTGGAGTGGCGGACAGGGCATCTTCGCCGTGGCCAAGACCAATGAGGAGCGTGGCAACCCGTCGGACGACATCCTCAACCAGAACCGCGACGTGCTGGCGCGCATCTGGACGAAGCTCAATGGCTACGACTATGTGGAGCGCTACGCCTACTGGAATGATGAGTGGCCGTGCTCGAAGATCCTGTGGGGCGACCGCATCACGCCCGCGGGCAAATACTATGCGAAGATGAAGACGGGACCGAGCTATAGTGGCAACTACGACTTCGTGCCGCGCGACTGGCGCCTCTCGCCCTCGACCGACCTCAAGGCACAGTATGACAAGACCACGGGCCAGTGCCGCCTGTCATGGACCAACAACAATGGCGACCTCACCGAGACCATGCTCCTGCAACGACGCAAGGGCAACGGCACATGGGGCACCATCGCCTCCTTCACCCGTCCCGACGACCACGACATGGCCTACACCGACCAACTGGACGGCGACGGTTATTACTCCTACCGTGTGGTGGACAACACCTACAAGAACACCACCCTCACATCGGCCACCGCTGCCGTGAGCCTGGCCAGCAGCCGCGGCACCGCCGACCTGCAATATGGCCACATCGACAACGCACTGAGCGACACGCTCACCGTGGCCGGACCGGCCATGGCCAAGCGCGGCGTCGTCTTCCTCGGCCTGCCGACCAACGCCAACGCCAACAGGTGTGTCGTGCCCCGCGTCATCCAGACGTCGAAGACGGATTTCAATTTCGTGTTCATGCCCTGGGCGGTGACGGGCGCCACGGTGGAGACGCAACCTGAAGGCGTAGACTTCCTGCGCCTGCAGCCCGGACAATACCAGTGGGGACAGATGCGTGCCGAGGTGGACACGTGCCGCTTCGTGAAAGACAACGGCACGGTGGGCAAGGCCATCATGGGCGATACGGTCGAGGTCATGTTCAAGCAACCGTTCCCCATCGGTGTCACGCCCGTGGTTGTGGCGCAGCCTGTCAGCGCCAGCAAGGCGGAGATACCCATTGTGGCCAAGGTCTTCGACATCACCAACACAGGCTTCCGCATCAAACTGATGAAGCAGCACACCATCGCGAAAAACATCACGGGCCATCAGGTGTTCTATCTCGCCATCACGCCCGGAGCAGCCAACCTCGACGAGGAGGGACGGAGCATCCTGGTAGGTCGCTGCGAGGCAACACCCGTGGGAGGCAATGCGACGGTCAGTTGTCCGCTGACCCTGGCCGACGGCACGCAGCTCGCCCTGCAGTCGCCCTACATCATCGCCGCACCGCAGACCCACCAGCTCGACTTCACCAGCGTGTTCCGACAGGTGGCACTCGTCTCCACGGCCAAGGGGGTGACGGCCATGAAGCTTCGCCGACACATGGACTCCAGTCTCACCGCCTCACAAATCGGTTCCAACAGGGCGGACACCAACGGCGACATCGTCGGTTGGGTGGCCATCAGCCAGGCCGCGCTCGACCCGACACTGGGCATCAGCGAGGTGGCCAATGAAAATGAGGCTGAGGCCGGCGCGGTGTATGACCTCAATGGCCGAAAGAGACAGGAAGGACATTTGCAACCAGGCATTTACATCATAAAAGGTAAGAAGGTGGTCGTCAGATGAGGCGACCTTGGGATAACAGGCCGCTTGCCATAACAGGCGGTTTCATGCACCAATGAAAAGAAAGGGAAGGATGCGACCATAAAGAAATGGTGCTTCCTTCCCGTTTTTCGTTGTTATTGATTATATTTGCAGGCGAAAAGAAACCATAACATGACTCGCGCATGCCGCTGACACTCTTGCCCTCACTCCTCTTGGCCATCCTCCTGGTGGGCTACACGCCCGGACCGGCCAACCTCTTTGCCCTCCACTGTTCGATGAAGCACGGGGTGGGGCGGAGCCTGGTGATGTGGCTGGGCCTGTTGGCAGGCTTCACCGTGGCGGCCGTGTGTGCGGCGTTGGCCACTCATTGGCTTGGCGCCGTCATGGGGCGCTATGTGGGCATGTTGAAGTATGTGGGCTGCGCCTACATCTTCTACCTGGCCTGGCAGATCTTCCGCAGTTCGGGAGGGCAGAGGGCGTCCGACAAGACCTGTTCCTTCGCCTCGGGCCTGGTGGTGCAACTCACCAATGCCAAGATCATCCTCTTCGACCTGATGGCCTTCACCACCTTCGTGTTGCCCTATTCCGACCGCCTCGTCGACCTGCTCGTGGTGGTCTTGCTGCTCGAACTGGCCGGGCCGGGCGCCAACCTCGTCTATGTGTTGGCCGGCGGTGTGCTGCATGGTCTCTTCACGCGCCACGCCCGTGTGGCCGACACCATCATGGCCGTCCTGCTGGCCGCCTGCGCTATCTATATGCTGGCTGTGGGCTAACGCCCCACACGACCCATGATAGACAATGATAGCGATAAGAAAGATATTTAATTTTCCTCATTGTCGCCCTCGATAAACATGGATGCGTCCATGTCGTCGAGGGCCTTTTTCTTCTTGTTCTCCTTGGCTCCCGCCGTGAGCAGGCGCTTGGCGGCGGTGATGATGCTGGGACCATTGTCGGCCGTGGTGATCTTGAGCTTTGTGATTTTCTTGATGGTGTCGTTCATGCTCGCCTCCACGTCCATGAAGCGCATGCCGAAGTCTTGCACGCGCTCGATGATGGTGTTGGCGGCGTCCATCATGGCCTGTTGGTTCTTGAGCTGGCGCACCTGCGTCCACATCATCTCGAGCACCCGCAGGTTCATGTACATCGTCTGTGGCCCGAGGATGAGCACGCCCTCGTCGTAGGCCTCGCGCCAGAGCGTGCCGTCGTTGAGCAGTGCCAGGTTGAGGGCGCCCTCGATGGGCACATACATGATGGCGAAGTTGAGACGGTTGTAGCCGCTGGGCAGATACTTGGTGTATTCCTTGCGGGCCAGGCGCTTCACCTGGGCTCGGACGCTGGCGATGTGGGCCTTGAGGAAGGCCGTCTTCTCCTCGCTGCCGTCCTCGGCGTTCATGTAGCGCTCATAGTCGGTGAGCGACATCTTCGAGTCGACCACCACGTGGCGGTTGTTGGGGAAGTGGAGGATGAAGTCGGGGATGAGGCCCTTGCCGTCGTCGCCCTTGGCCGACCGGCCCGCCTTGTCGCGCAGGGTCTCCTGGGTGTCAAACTGCTCGCCCTCCTTGAGGTCCATGTCCTCAAGAAGTTGCTTGAGCTTCAGTTCGCCGAAGTTGCCCTGCACCTTCACCTCGCCCGTCAGCGCGCGGGTCAGGCGGTCGGCCGTCTCGCCCAGTTGGCTGCTCTTCTGCATGTTGATCTTGATGGTCTCATCGAGGCGCGTCAGGGCTTCGCTCTGCTGACTCTTCGACAGGTTGAAGGCCTCCTGCATCTCCTTGAAACTCTGTTGCAGCGGGTCGAGGATTTTCGACACCTGTTCCTTGTTGCGCTCGCCCAGTTCGTCCTGCCGTCGCTTCAGCACCTCCTCGGAGGTGGTCTGCATCTGTTCGCGGATGAGCTTCATCTGGCTCTCCACCTGTTCCTTGTTCATCAGTTTCAGTGCCTCGATCTGTCTCTCCATGCCGTCCTTGGTCTGCTGGAGCTGTTTCTCGTGGGCGTCCTTCAGCTCGGCTATCTGTGTCGCATAGGCGTGACGCAGTTCGGTCTGCTGTTGCTTGATCCGGTCAGCGGCCTCAGCCTTGAGGTTGAGAAGGCGCTGCTCATAGTCGGCTTTTTGAGTGGCCAACTGCTGGCGGTAGTTGTCAGCGTTGGCGCGTTGCACGTCGCGCTCGGCGGTGAGCGTCTTCACTTGGTCGGCCAGCGAGGCGCGGTCGCTGGCCTGCGTGTTCCTGCCACGGCTGGCGAGAACAAAACCCACGGCCACCATGATGATGGCCGTCAAGAGGATGGAGATGATGTATGTGGTCATAACACTACAAAAATACACAGAATAATTGATATGGCGCACCTTGCGCCCCAATTATTTTAGAGCAGGCCTGCATTTGGCGTGATGGGCGTGAGGCGTCAGGAGGCCATGACAGCACGATGCCATGGCCCCTCAGGTGGGAAGAAACGGAAGAATTTAATTGTCCCCTTTTAAAATAATCGGTTTGCAGCCAACGTTATCCTTGAAAAGAAGTAACGCGTGAAAGACAACATGATATCATCTCTTCAGCGCTCGCGCCCTGCGGGCCAGCGGTCTGTCGTGGGCCTGGCCTTGCCGCCCATGGAGCGTGTGCGTGTGGGCTTTGTAGGCTTGGGACAGCGCGGCCATGAGGCCGTGAAACGCTGGTGCCACATCGACCGCACGGACATCGTGGCTGTGTGCGACCTCTCGGCCGATCACGTGGCCGACGCCCAGCAGGTGCTTGTCGACAATGGGCGCCTTCGGGCCCAGGTGTTCGCCTCGGCGGAGGCCATGTGCGAACAGGCCGATCTCGACTTGGTGTATGTCTGCACCGACTGGACCAGTCATTTCTCCATAGCCTGCTGCGCCCTGGAGCATGGATGCAATGTGGCGGTGGAGGTGCCAGCGGTGATGACCATCCGTGAGGCGTGGCACCTCGTGGACCTGGCCGAGCGACAGCAACGCCACTGCATGATGCTTGAGAACTGTTGTTACGACTACTTCGAACTCGCCACGGCGGCCATGGCACGCAGGGGTGCCCTGGGCACGGTGGTGCATGGCGAGGGAGGCTACTGCCATGACCTGGAGGATCGCTGGGAGCCCTGGCGCCTCAGATACAATGCGGCCCATCGTGGCGATGTCTATCCCACCCATGGCCTCGGACCGGTCTGCCTGGCCATGGACATCCATCGGGGCGACACGCTCTGCACCCTCGTCAGCATGGACACCATGCCCTCGCCTGCCGTCAAGGCTCGTTATGAGCGGTTGGGACAAGAAGGCGAAAACCATCCTCTGTTGTCCCCAGCGACCGATGACAAGACAAAGTCTGCCGACACGCCTTTTGCCAATGGCGCGGTCACCACGACGCTGCTGCGCACCGGGCGCGGGCGCACCATCCTGCTCGGCCACGATGTGCAGACGCCCCAACCCTACAGTCGTGGCTATCGGCTGGTGGGCACCGAGGGCTATGCCAACAAGTACCCATCGGAACAACTGTGGGCCGAGGGCCATGAGGTGCCGACCGGCGAGGTGGAGGCGATGATCGACCGTTACCTGCCCGACGACATACGGCGCTTGCGCCCCACGGCGGCACAGTACGACAATCGCGGCGGCATCTCCTACCTGATGGATTATCGGTTGGTGGACTGCCTGTTGCGCGGACTTCCGCTCGACATGGATGTCTACGACCTGGCCGAATGGTGCTCTGTGGTGGAACTCTCCGAACGCTCGATCAGCCAAGGCTTTGTCCCCGTGGAGGTGCCCAACTTCTGTCGCATGTAATGGTTGCTTGTAATTGTTGCTTATTTTAAGATGTTGTCGACATAAAAAAGTGTCGGTATCGTTTTCGCGGAGCAATATTTTTCTTTATCTTTGTACCCAAACCAAAACAAGACACCATGCATATCAGTGTAGCCAACCCGATTTACGACTCTGTGTTCAAGTTCCTGATGGAGGATGAACGCATCGCCAAGACCGTGCTCTCGGCCTTGCTGAAGAAAGAGATTGTCAGTGTGGAGATGAGGCGCCATGAGCACCCCAACGTCACGCGTGACAGCCTGTCGATGTTCAGGATCGACTTTGCGGCGCGTGTCAAGGAAGACGACGGGTCGCTGAACCTCGTGCTGATCGAGTTGCAGAAGACGTGGCTCGACACGGAGACCTTGCGCTTCCGTCGCTACCTGGCGGCCCAATACAATGCGGAGGAGAACATGCAAAAGGAAGGCGACCGCAAGGGATATGCGCTTCCCATGGTTGCCGTCTACCTGCTTGGCCACCGCATCGGCGACATCGACAAGCCTGTGGTCTATGTGGGTCACAAGGCGCTCGACTATGACGGGCGCGAGGTGGCCAATGGCGACAAGGATCCGTTTATCAACAGTTTGATACACGACAGCATCATCGTGCAGATACCTTTGCTACATGGTAAGATCAACAATCGGCTGGACAAGGTGCTGAGTGTGTTTGACCAAACGCAGCGTGACCGACAAAACCAACAGATCATCAGTCTCGACGAGACGCTCTACGAGAACGACCCCGACATGATGCACATCATCCGTCGGTTGAGCCTGGCCACCATGAGCGCTGAGGTGCGCCAGGAGATGAACGACGAGGATGAGTTTTACTCTGTCGTTGAGGCTCGCGACACGCAAGTCATGCAACTCAATAAGGAACTGAAAGAAAAAAGAGCTGAACTGTCCGAGAAGAAGGCCGAACTGTCCGAGAAGAAGGCTGAACTGTCCGAGAAGAAGGCTGAACTGTCCGAGAAGAAGGCTGAACTGTCCGAGAAGACAGCCCAGCTGTCTGAGAAGAAAGCCGAGCTGTCTGTGAAGAAAGCCGAACTGTCCGAGAAGACTGCCGAGCTGTCTGAGAAGAAAGCCGAACTGTCCGAGAAGACTGCCCAGCTGTCCGAGAAGACTGCCCAGCTGAGCGAGAAGACTGCCCAGTTGTCCGAGCGCGATGCGCAGATACGATCGATGGCCCAGGCCATGTTTCAGAATGGCGTCGCCATAAGCGTCATCGCCGCCTCAATGCATTGCAGCGAGGAGGATGTGAAGGCGCTCTTGGAATTGTGACAGTTTCTTCTGGGCGGCTCATGAGCCGCTCGTGTGCTCATGAGTTGCGATATTCCGCCGGTGTCATGCCAAACTTCTTGGCAAAGAGCCGGTGGAACGTTTGCCTCACGGGCACACCACACTCGCTGGCGATGGCTTCGCTGGTGTAGTTCTGCTTGTCTTTCAGCAGTTTGGCGGCGCGTTCCATGCGCAGGTCGTTGATGTAATTGTTGAAGGGCAAGTCAGAGAATTTGTTGAAGAGGGCGTTGAAGTCGTTGGTCGTCATGCCCATCTCCCTGGCCACGTCGGCGCGTTCCAGCTTGGGTTGTATGAATAGTTCCCTGTCTATGATGAGCTTCTCCATTTTCAAGAAGTTCTCATATTGCAAATAGTCTTGTTCCCGTTCGCCCTCCGAGGCTTCATCCCCTTTGTTTTGATGAGGCTCCAGGCGGTCGAGCAATTGTCGCTTGTACAGCAGCAGTTCGCTGATGAGCGTTGAGGCCGCATGGTTCTTTTGCTTGATTTTCAGATTGTAGCGGATGGTGTAGACCATCAGCACGATGCAGATGATGAGCAAGGCGCCCATCACCAGGTTGACCGTCCGGCTGACGGCCAAGGTCTTGTCCTGTTGGCCAATATACTTGCTGAGCAGTTTCTTTCCCAGTTGTTCGGAGATCCAGATGGCGTTCTGCCCCTTGATGCGCCGGCTGAGCGAGTCGGCCAGCACGTAGGCACGCATGCCTGTCTCGATGGCTTCCTTGTATCGGCCGAGTTCCTGCAGGGCACTGGCCTTGTTCATCAGGATGTTGTGGGTGTAGTTGTAGTCGATGGAGTCTTTGCCGCTGCGCCGCCACGCCTGCTCTTCCTTTGCCACAAACTGCAGGGCCTCGGCATAGCGCTTGGTCAGCATGAGATAGGGTGTGACGAAGGTGGCGCCCTCAGGGGTGTTGGCGGCGCGTGTGGCTGCGAGCTTGTCAAACATCGCGTGGCCCTGGGCGTGCTGTCCCGCCTGTTCGTAGCCGATGGCATAGAGCGAGTAGTAGGTGGCGTTCACCACGTCGTTGGCTCCGTTGATGCCTTCGGGCAGTTGGTTGATCTTCTGCAGGGCGGTCTCATAGCTGCGCTGCATCTTGAAAAGGTCGTCGCGGCGGTTCATGTCGAGCAGGGCGTTGGCCTTCAGCGCATAGGCGGCCACCAGGTCATAATAGGTGTCCCAGGTGGGCGTCTTCGGCGTCTCGCCGTTGAGGATGGTGATGGCCCGGTCGAAGCAGTTGATGGCGTGGCCCACGTTGCCGATCACGGCGTGGCATTGTCCCATGGTGGTCATGATCTGCGCCACGAGCCGGCGGTTGTCATATTTGTAAGCCACGTCGATGCCTTTCTCTGCAAACATGAGGCTCTTGGCGTATTGGCCCGCACTGTAGTATTCGAGCGCGGCCATGTTGAGCAGGCTCTGTTGCAGGTCGGGCTGCTTGCCATAGTCGGGATCGCTGAGCGCCGCCTCCAGATAGGTGATGGCCTTGGTGTAATCGCCCATGGCATTGAAGTAGACCATGCTGCGCAGGGTGTTGATGTCGATGGGTGTCATGAGCCCCTTGGCGTCAGCCGTTTGCAGGATGCTCAGGGCGAGCTTCGGTTGCGTCAGACTGATCTGCTTCACATATTCATACGAGTAGCGGTTGGCCTTGGCCGGTGTGCTGCTGGTGTCTTGCCGTTTGTTGTTGCAAGCCACCAGGGCCACCATCAGGGTCAAACAGAATAAGATGGTTTTTGTGTTGATCTTCATGATAATCCTCCCTCCCCAGGTTTTTCGTTAGTCTATTTACCAAGTGTATGCGCTGACAAGAAGCCATGTCGGCTTGCTTGAATGTGATGCCGCACCGCAGCCTATCTATATGCAAAGATACGGTAAATGGAGAAAAAACAGGGCCTTTTGCTTGTTAAAAAATCCTATCAATGATGTTACAGTTTGTTTGTTACAATCATTGGCGTTGTTTCCTTCCTCCAGGCTACAGCTACTGCCAGCTAATGCCTGTTTTGTAACCTGTTGGTTTTGAAAGTGTTTTGTCCGGCCATGCTCTGTTTCCTTTGTGTGATGGGCGATTACGTGTCGTCTTGCTGTTTCATTGCGTTGCGGCGAGCAATGAAACAGTCTCCTTGTGACATGAAACAGCGTGAGGCGCCATGTCGCGTTACAATGTAACACGCCGTCTGTTACACCTGTGATAAAAATCATACAATCTTCTCTTCGTCTTATGCTTAACTTTGTGGCGCTTCTGAACGACTGGCCTTGCGTCGTGACAGGACTGCTGGCTGGGTCGATGAGGCGCTTTGAAGGAAACGGAAACTTTCTTGTTAAGCCAAATGAGCAGGGCGAAACTTGCTGCGGTTCTGCCTTGGTGAGAGAATGTGCATGAATAAGAACACAATAACACAAATGATGAAGCCAATGAAAACGAAGAAGTTGTTTGTTGCCCATTGCCGAGCCATCCTCTGTTGCTCAGCAATAGCACTCTTATTATTGGTCAGCGGCCGAGCGTCGGCGCAGACCGTGAGCATCAGTCCCGAGACGGGCAATGTGGTGTCGGCCGCCAGTTATAATGATGAAAGCCATATTCAAAACTATGGTGGTGTGTGGATTCACGACCAACTTCCACTCACGCTTCTCACTTCCGATGAAGCGACATTGACGGATGACGGACTTGTGAAGGTGCATGCCAACAATGTGGGCGTGGAGAACGGCAAGCTTGGCTTGATATCCGGACATGGTTCCATCAAAAACCACATGACGTTGTCGTTGCCGAAGGGCTACCGCTTCACAAGCTACAAGATTGTTCTCAACTATGAGACGTGGCACGAGAGTAACAACGATGCTGTAGCCACAACGTTTCGTGAGACCAAGAGCGATTTCGCTACCAATTATGCCTCGGCGCAGGTGAAAGTGAATGCGAAGAAGGTTACGTTGGCTCGCACTTCTCTGAGTGGCGATGACATGGGAAACATTCTGTATTTCCTGCAAGATCACAATGATGGGCACTCCACTGTTTCCGTCGAGTCGTTCACCATCACCTTTGAGTGCACCGACAAGTTCGATGAGATTCTTCGCCCCGACGTGTCGAAGCTCAACAGCCCTGTGGCCTGCATCGACCTGCCGTTCCAGACGGAGCGTGTCGACCTGGGCACCATCACCCGACAGACCGTGAAAAATTACACATCCTATAAGTACAATTACAATAATGTGAAGGACCTCCAGGCCGACTTTCTCTTCTATGATAAGTCGGGCATCGTGGGTGGCACGGCCGTGTCGGACACCAAGGGCAACGGCACCATCCAGGCCCTCGTGAACAATGGCGAGCGCACGTTTCTCGGCCTGAAGAACAGCACCTATTGGTTGGAGGTTCCGACCGACGCCCTGGCGCAAGACGGCACGACGCGCATCCCCGTGGGCTATCGCATCGTGGGCGCACGCGTGGTCTATTCCAACAGTCTGGACCCCGACATCAATCCTGGCGACGACATCTACATCACCGATGGCAAGGGACGATACATGAACGCCAACTTGAAGTTCACTTCGACCAAGGTGGCGTGGAAGTATGGATCCAACAAGACGGTGTCCACCACCAGTGGCAACAGCAAGGTGTATCTGAGGCACATATGGGATTGGGGCGGCTACAGTTTGACGACAACCACCAGGGCCAGTCAGGCCACAGCCTTCGAGACCGACGGCTTGAACCTTTATTACGGTTCCAACAGCAGGAGCTACGTCATCTCGTGCGATGCCGATGGCAATGCCACCTACAATGTCGCTAACGCTTACGCTGTTGTGGCGAATGCCAGTCCCTCCGTCTCCAACACGTCTTTCACCCTCAAGCTCTACGACAAGACGGGCCAGAACGTGGAGCGCCAAGCCATCGTCAATGCTGACCAGCCCTCGGGCGACCTCGTGCTCGAGCGCATCAACAACGACGCCATCAAGCTCCAGGTCGAAGGCCTGGAGGGCGCCGACCTGGCTTATGTCTGCCTGGAGGTGCAACTTGAGGCGCTCAACCCCTACATCGACAAGATGGACATCGTCTGCACGCAACCGTCGGGCGAGAAGAAACTCAAGAACCAGTACCTCGCCGACGACTTCACCATCGGCACGGGTGGCAAGATCGATTTCTCCGTGCCCACCAATTTCGGTACCACTGGTCTCCGCTTCTCCTTCGAGGGCCTGCACAGCAAGAATGCCGACGAGACCTACCCCTGGGGCACCCAGGGCGAGTATTCGCGCTACCACTTCGTGCAGTCTGCGTATTACAATCTCATCGGCGAGAACCTGCAGGGCCATCGCACAGATGCTGCCGGCCATCCTTATGCCGACAAAGTGGCCGTCAGCGTGGCAGGCGACAAGGCGTTTGTCTGCAACAACTCCGACGAGTTCAAGGCGGGCACGTCGGGCGACGGCACCTTTGTGTATGAGGAGAATCGCTACTCCAACGAGAAATATAGCAATCAGGGCGGAACATGGTCGACGATAACGGCCAACAGTGGCGATGATTACCAGAAGCGCTACCTCGTCGTCTGCGACGAGACGCGCTACAACATCGCGCCCACCACCACGCCGCGCCATGCCTACTATGCTTATTACGCCACCGACCTCCGCCTCACCACCGTCGACTACCATCCGGTGCTGACCTACAAGCCGGTCTACAACGACGCGGTCATCCCGTCGGGGCCCGACGCCAACGCCTACGTGGGCGTCTCCCTCTCGCTGACTGGCGACGACGGCAATGCGCTGCCCGACGGCGTGGGCTATGTCTACGCCAAGCAGGTCATCGACCAGATCAATGAGGACATCAAGAACAAGAAGCAGAACGCACCCGTCGACGCCCGTCACATCCTCTATTTCGACGCCAGCCGCATCAACTCGTTGCTCTACAGCGCAACAGAGGCTGAATGGGGCAACCTCCAGGACCTGAAGGCCGAGCTCGGTCAGAACGCACTGGTCTTCCTGCCCGAGGGTGTCACCGACAACCACGACAATGTGGCCTCGCGGTCGGCCTCTGGCGACGACTTCGTGGCCGAGAACAACATCGTGCTCACCGACCAGTGGCCGTTCTTCTCGCCTTACGACATCCGCGTCAATGCGGCCAATGAGGTGAGCTATGCCCGCATGGTCACGCCCGACAAGAACACGAAGAAATGGGTCACCATCGTCCTGCCGTTCACCATCGCCGTCGATCCCGAGACGGGCACCTACGAGCAGCCGGCCGACGAGAGCGTGTTCACGTTCCATAAGATGAACGCCAACAACGCCTTCAGCCCGCAGGCGACAGGCGACCTGACCTTCTCCGACGCCGAGATCAACGCACAGTTCTCGCCCTTCACAGGCGAGACGACCACTCGTCCCAATGAGGCTTACGTGGTGCGCATCGACCAGGCGGCCACCTCTGCCTCCGCTCCGTCGCTGCTCTTCCGTGTGCGCCAGCGTGGCGCCACCATCGCCCGCACGCCGGTCACGGCGGCCAACCCCACCATCAAGGGCGCCTCGTCCACAGGCACGGTCGGTGGCTCGCCACTGACGCTCACCTCCATGGCCACCTATGGCGGAGCCAGCATCCCCGTCGGGCAGGGCGTCTTCTATTTCAACAAGGATAAGTTCGTCTCATCACTCAACGTCAAGGATCGTTTCGAGTCGATCTATGTGCTGCCCTTCCGCTCCTATTACGCCCCGGCCAGCACGTCGGCCAACAGCGTCCGCTACATCCACATCTCCACTGAGCCCACTGCCGACCCGACGGCCATTGAGGCGCCCGTGGCCGATGGGCCGAGCGATGGCTTTGTCTGCTCCGCCCAGGCGGGCCAACTGGTCGTCCGCGCCAACAGAGACCTGCGCGTCAGCATCCGTAACCTCAACGGGCAGACTGTCCATCAGTCTGCGCTCCAGGCTGGCGAGTCGCGCGCAGTGGCGCTGCCCTCTGGCATCTATGTGGTCAATGGGGTGAAGGTGGCGGTCAGATGACGCCGCTCTGCAAGCACTTGATTATGAACCGTTTAAAAACACGACAATTATGAAGAAAACATATAACAAACCTACCACCGAACTGGTGGGCATCAAGCCACAGGTCTCCATGCTCGCTGCCTCGCAGGGGCGGTGGGCCGACGCCAAGCCCAACAATCCTAACACCGGCAATCTATGGGATGACGATGACGAGGATCTTGTCGATGACGACAATACCAACTGGGCCGGCTACAAGAAAAACATGAGTCTGTGGTGACGCCTTTAGGCCAGTCCTGAAGATGCGACCTTAGTCCAACCTGGCAACATCGTGTTGTTGCAACCCTAAATCATTACTTTGCTTCAGTTGTGCTCAAGGCCGTCTTTCCCTCTCCAGTTTTATCGAAAGCGGTCATGAGCGAGTTCGAGCCCCGAGAGAAGCCATCCCCAGGTCTTCTCCTCGGGGCTCTTTTGCGTTCGTCTCATGGGCTGTTTGATGAGTAACTCAAACTCAGATCTGGAAGGACCGAAACAACAGTTATGACGAATCCTGTGGGCCCCGCTATCGCGTACAGCCGGCTTCTCTATCAAGTACAGCTGGCTTCTCTATCAAGTACAGCTGGCTTCTCTATCAAGTACAGTCGGCTTCTCTATCAAGTACTGCCTCGATCAACTAAAGACGGCCATTGTTTGAGTAACAACAGCAGCCTCTTTTCCTATGTCTTGGTTTGAGTCTGCACGGCCTGAAGGGCCATAAGTACTTAGCCCAGGGCAAGCGAAGCGTCACCCTGGGTTATGATGTAGTGGATGAGCGCACGCCCTGTAGGGGCAAAAGTGTAGTTGTTTGGCTTGAGCATGGCACTATAGTCCGTTTGCTTCCTATACTTTTGCCCTTACAGGGCGTTGGCCCTATTCTGATGTGTCTACCCAGGGCGCCGCTTTGCTTGCCCTGTGCGGGCAGTGTGGTTTAACCAGTTTAGCCATCCTCCGTGGCGTGAGCGGTTTAACCCGGTTTATGGCCAGGGTGTCGGGGAAGGCGGCGGGAGCCGCCCGTGATGGTGAGTCAAGCTCAGGCTGTGAGCTCGCTCACAAAGCCTGGGGTTGACTCGCCGTCACGAGCCCGCCAGGGCTTCCCCGACGCCCTGGGGTTGATCCCTGTTTTTGTCCAAAACAACCTGCCTTTCATGTTTCCCTATAATATAAGGTGAATCCCTCAAAAACGCCAAGTTTTGTCAAAC
>JBNMMB010000053.1:0-24408 GCA_050875105.1 Prevotella sp.
CGGATTTTGGAGCTGATGCATTTCTGGAATTACACTCTGTTGTTGAGACAGCAAAAAAGCACAACCAAACTCCTTTCAATGCCATTCAAGCCTTGTTCGAGGTTTGACGACTCGTCATGCACCTACCGCTGAATAGTTACTTGACTAAAAGCACATGTTAATTTCTGGTAAAAACACACAACCCCCATTGCATAATTTGTGAAATTTGCATTCAGGGCAATGATTAACTAAAAGTCTCTCCCGAAACGCCTTGAAAGCTAACGAACTTTGCCAGATTTCTCGCAAGCTATTTTCTCGCAAATCTCCATATTTATCTGTAGCAACCATAAAAGAGCAAGGATACATCTTCATGTCTTCAGATATAAAAGCAGAAAAGCGAGCTGCCTCGCATGGTTCGAGAGATGCAGGATTCACATCTTTCATCCATTGTACAATTCCAGACATAGAACAACTATCAAAACCTATCTTAACATTTTTGCAGTCTGCTGCAGCCTCAAAGAACCTTTTCAGCATTTCTTTTTCATAAACAACTCCATTAGAATTTCTTCCAATAGGCTTATAATTAAGGATAATGATAGCATTAAGAAGTTCAAAAAAAGGAGGATGCTTTATTAGCCATGCTGTCAACATTCTAACAGTATCCTCCTTCAGTATCACATGCATATTCAAACGAATACCAAAAGATGTGATCCTTTTCACTAATGCTGAGTAATATTTTAAATCGTATGGCGCATAAAGGCTAACAGCCATTGCTCCACAATCTTGCGCTGTAGCCCTTAATATCTCATCTGTAAGCCCTATGCCATTAGAGGTATAGGAAGGAACTATACCGGCACCCCTTATTATCTTTAATATTTCAACGAAGTTTGGATGTTGGTTAGGATTACCACCTCCAAGAGCGATCTGCAAAACTCCCGCATCACTTGCCTGACGGACTACATTTCTTATGTCCGACAAAGAGAGATGCTTACCACGAGTATTGGAATTTCTGTAGCAGAAATCGCATTCACGCGTACAATAGTTTGTGATAGACATATCAATCAGTTCAGGACCATCCATACTCCAAAAAGGTTCTTCATGCCCTTTATCTTCTATTCGCACAAAAGCTCCTGTGTCCTGGTTAAACAACACCTTATAATATTGTTCTGCATGTCTTTGAATGAGTAAATTACCACACATCATTTGTCGCATCGAAAACTACGTCATCACCTTCTATTAAAAAAGAATCACAGCAGAAAAAGGTCTCTATTTCGTTATTGTCACTAGCCAACTCCCCTACATAGATTTTCATACCCTTTTCTTTAGCCCTTTTTATTCGTTCCACTGTTCCTGGACTCAAATAATGAATTTTTACAAAATCTTCTATCGTGTCGCAATGATTATCAGCCATAGATCTTTCAAGTGGTGTTAAATTGCTCTTAAAGCAATGGTAGAGATTGGTAAAGACATCCAAAAACATACTGTCATTATTAACTCCTACTAACCGCAAGAATTGCGGCAATGTTATTTGGTCCTTCAGCATGACGACAAAACTCGTAGAAGAACTGTTTGTCACAAAATCCGTCTTTATTTTCATATTTTCATCAAAAACAATTTATCAAAACGTTCGTCAAAGATTCCAGAAGAAAACAAACTGTCTATGTTCTCACCATATGATAAAGAATCAAAGCGAATCAACGTATAATTCAAGTTTTCTTTTAAGCATTTAAAAAACGATTCCAAAACATCATTCGGAACATGATACATTTTTTGCAGCATCACACCAAACGAATCGTACTCTTGGCAATAGTATTTCTCATACGTTTCTATTAGATTTTCCGATTCTGAAAAAATACTGTCATATAAACGACTGAACATATCCTTGGCATATCCTTCTCGAATGCCTGCCTTTTCTAAGACGTATTCCTGGGTAATGTTTTTATTTACCACCATAATATATCGGCAGTATTCATACGTATATATTTTCATCAGCGAGCCATTATTTGCTTCATCCATGTTTTCATATTTTTACTTCTCGTCGAATTAGCAATATGTTGTATTTGCTCCACATTACCACTTTGCTCAATATATTCCAAATAGACACTCTTTGCCGGGTAACCACTGACTACTGCAACATAAGCATAAAATTCAAAAATAAATTGAGTGTCCTCATGGCCAAGGATTTTAGAGTTACCCAACAAGTTTTCAATCATTTCTATAAAAAACTCTCGTTCTGTTTGTTGTTTTCGTCCCCAAGCACCTTTTAACTTATCAGCGCTACATGCCCTTTCCACCCATTCAGTCAATGCTTCATCATCCAGGTGAGCCACATAATCCAATAAGATTTTAATATTCAGCCTAGGATATTCCTCCGTATTCCATCTACCCCAAAAGAATAATCTTCGAGCTATCGTCTTTGGATTATCGCTCAATCTCTTCTGGATGCAACTTATATCCTCGTCTGTTAATTTAGATTCATCTACTTCCCATATACAGGAATCGAAGACAGGAATATACCATGGCTGTTCTTTCAAGAATTCCTGCAATATATGATTAGATGAGTTCTTGGCATGAACAAACAGAAATGGGGTAATGCCCTCCTTCAATTGATGTCCCTCTGCCGTAAATTTGACAATCAATGACTTTTGCTTTTCAACATCATTTACCTGTGCGTCCAATATGTAGTGTGCCAACAGATAATCGCGAAATGCATCATAAGTAAAATTAATTACTTCTGCATTTTCAAATCCTATCTTCCCTTTTGCCAGATCTTTTCGAAGAAGTATATTCTCATCCAGGAACCTTTGCAGCATATCTACATCTTCTTGACTCATACCGATAAGCAAATCATCTAAAGGAACATTGAAAAACGTATCTGTATTTATCATATTTTTAAGTATGGCCTCAAAGAATTGTTTGATTTTTATTTCCCTAAAAGTTTTACGTCCCTCCCAGTCATGAGCTTCAGCCACCCTCGACAACATGGTAGAATAATAGGCTGAAAACAGTTCGTCTCTTTTGATATGGCTGATATAGCCTAGACTTTTTTTACTATTTGCCTCACAAAAAATGCGTAACAACAACAGATCGTGGGTTAATTCCTTTTTCACACCTACAGACAAAAAAGCCTTAATTTCAAAATGGTTTAAGTAATTGCCAAGTAATTGTTCCTCTTCATTCTCGGTGAAATGCTGGTAAATATCTCTTTCAATCAACATTTTATCTTTAAAAGTAGAAGTTAATTCCGTAAAATTCTCACTCAAGTATTCACTACGACAAGTCATTAGAATTTTACAAAAGTCATAGGATTGAATTCTTTTTAAAAATCCGACCAATGTTCTACAGAATTCATCAGGATGAGGATTTTCATTCAAGCCGTCTATGACCAACAGAATCGGTTTTCTTTTAGAGGAACAATACGAAGAAATTTGTTTCATAACTTCTTCAAAAGAAATCCTCAGCATTGGGCAAATTTCCTTTACAAAAGACTCTTCTATATCAGAGGGATCAAGTTCATAACCATTTAGGTATATATAAGGGATATGCCTTTTGCAAAGTACGTTTTGCACTAAATCACAAACAAAATTTGTCTTTCCTTGCCCTGCATTTCCTGTTAATAGACATATCTGTGATCTCAAAAAGGACAGGTCTACCAGCCGTCTCTTACATTTTATTGAACTTAGATACGACTCATTCGATTGATGATTCAGTTCATCGCTCTTTTTCTGTAAATACTCCATAAGCTTATTAATGGAAGCGTATAGTTTCGCAAAGTCCGAACTAGAATCTTCAATTTGGAATTGTTTTGCATTAAAGTTAAAGCTAGGTTTATTCCATATTTTCCTTCCTCTATTCAACCGATTGAAGTTAAAAAGATACACTTTGTTAGACACATAAGCCGAAAAAAGAAACGGGTCCACGAAATACCTCAAATGTTCCTTCAACTCCCTATTATCCAAGAAAGTATTAGGAAGATACTTACCTGAATTGATATTTTTCTGTATCTGAGAATCGGAATACAACACACTGTCATCTTGCGAGAATATAGTCTGAGGGCTATTGAGCGCATATATCACAGAGTCTTTTATCAACTTATAAAAGCTATTACTATCATTGACGTCAACTGGAATTACTACAGTATGGTTGAAGTCAAATGGCAAATCTTTTGTTTCCCAATTTCCTTTAGCTCCCAATGTCACAATACGTTGATAAGGATGCACACCACGAGCCCGTCCTAGTTCATACGAGACATTGGAATTGGGCATCAATTTTCCTTTATGCTCTGTAACAGGAGTGACATCTGCTACAAAGACATCACAGTCATCTATTTTGCGTTGTGCGACATCCTCAATTTTTGGAGCCCCCACTTCACCACGTGTAGCTTCATCATAGACCACCTCACATCCGAATTCTTTGCTAAGCTTCTTACAAGCTTTTTCCAAACCGCTTTTCATCTTCGAATGATTGTTTGGCGTATCCGATTGCCAAGAGAAAAACACAACTATACGTCTCATTTTATTGTAGCGATTAAATATTTTAGTTGTTTCTCAAATATGAAATTCTTACCTTTTCGAATGATAAACATACATCATTATGTAGGCTATCTATTTGAAAATGCAGATAGCTTCATACTCTCAATAATTAGCCTTTCCCCAATATTCTTTTATCACTTTTTCTAATTCCTCAAAGTCCAAATACTTGTCTGCAAGTAGTTTTCTATCTTTCTTTTGAAGCCATAGTCCAACCGAGTGTTCAGAAGTCAGTACTTGTTTCATCTTCACTTTGAAATCATCAATTCCAGCACACTCTGAAATATCAATCTGCGGAAAGACATGATAGTCGATCAAGAAATGATTCTTCAAACCAAGAATCTTATCCGTATAGATGGCATAGGTATAATATTCACTAAAGCGATAGGTGTTACACAATGCCAGCTTCCAACTGCGCATCCAATAGTTGCTAGCTAGTTCATGAAGGAGCTTTTCTATATTCTCTCTTACAAAACAAACAGGCGTGTTCATGTAATTAAAATAGCTGATGTCCTCATAAGAACCTTGCCAATTCAGTAGTTTAACTGCTGCATGGCAATAATCATCATGACTTGGCTCATTCTCATTTTTTACTCGATACAAAAGATACTTTCCGTCTTTCTTCCACATACTCAAATTGAAAGGTTTCATAAATACGGTCTCAGAATCTATATTGAAAACCGCATCGTATTCTGCACCTATCACTTCGAACACTCCTAACTTGCAGATTTGTTGGATGATCCACTCTCTGACAGGAATTGTAAAGGGACTTACATGAAAATGATGCCCCATCATTTTCCAAGGCACTCGTATCAAAAACCAAGGAAGAATTGTTGACTTCTTAAGGACATGATGCAAGCCATAATTCAAATCTTGGAATAAATCAATATCCTCATCATTAACAAAGATGAAGTGGTCAATAGAAGGGACAAACTTATCTATACTTTCACATAAAAGCTTGCATTCCTTATAGTCGTTTTTATACGACTGTGTAATAATCGCAACTTTGTTTCTCATAATCACTTTCTTTTTCTGATTAATTTTGCTGGATTTCCACCTACTATGCTATAAGGTTCGACATCTTTCGTTACGACTGCACCTGCAGCAACAATACTTCCCTTTCCGATGTGATGACCAGGAGTTAATATTGCGCGCACCCCGAGCCAACAGTCATCCCCAATTACAGTAGGAGATTGCCCCTCAATAGAGCCTTGAAAACACATCGGTTTCTCTGTATCACTAAAAGTATGATTGTTAGCCACAATGTGAACCTCTGGAGCCATCATCACATATTTTCCTATCGTTGTGTCTTTGGGTACTACACAATTTTCACCAATACTGCTATAGTCTCCAAGTACAAGAAATCTTCCATTGCCAAAATAAGCATGACGATCTATTACAGTGTTCTTACCACAATATTTGAATATTCTACGGCAACAAAAACGTCTTGTTGCGTTAAAAGTCTTTCCGGCCATTGGTGAGTAAGAGCTAGGAAGATGTTGGGCAAATCCATAATATATGAGCAAGAAGAACGCCCCCCCCCAGCTTTGATAGAAGATCTAACATTCTATTTCGCCTTACTCTATTAAATATATTGTTGACCAAAAAAGCTAAATAGAACTGTCTCCGCACCATAATCTCAAAAAAGAGGCGCTGTTTCTTAGATAGCTGACTCAACGGATATGCATGATAAACATCTTGCAAGAATTCATTATCAGTTTGACGCATAAACCATTGTTTCTTATCCGCAAATGGTAAGTCTGAATCAAGCACTGACACTACTGCAGCTCTTGACATGGCGATATAATATCCCCATGCACAGAGAATTTGCCTCTCTGTAAAACCATTGTCTTTTAAGATCTTTGCCACATATTTAGCATATTGTTCGACCTTCTCCATACGGTCAAGTCTAACTACACGAGTGAGACTTTCATCATTCACACGATAATGGTAATAGGTATTAGCAATAATTCCTATCTTCTGGGAATGCAAATAGACTAGGAAGCTAAACACATAATCTTCACTGATATATTCTCTCTCACTCAGGAACCGCAAATGAAAATCTTCGATTATCGAATGGCGGAAGATCGCCATACAAGCACTACCTCCAAATCCGTACTTGCCCAGTGCGTTTTCATCAAAAATGGACAGAGCTATGTTTCGGATTTCCTGTTCATCTCCAAAAACATTCAATTCTTGGTCCTCAACTTGAGGAGTTATGTATCCCTTATCGTTGAACCGATTACATGAGAATCTGACGATATCCAAACTCTTCACATCCGCATAATCGCACAGCGTTCTATATGCATTTTGCTCAATTTTATCATCTGAGTCTACAAATGTAACATACTCACCAGCAGCCACTTCTAGTCCAGAATTACGGGCTAAACCCAAACCTTCGTTATTCTTATGAACTACTTTTATTCTGTTGTCTTTTGCCGAATACTCATCACAAATCTGTGGGCATCTATCAGGAGATCCATCATCCACAAGTATTATTTCTAGATCCTTGAGGGTTTGACCAAGAATAGACTCCAAGCATTCATCTATGTATTTCTCGACCTTATAGACAGGTATTATTATCGATAATTTTGGCATATTCATATTTTTATAAATCCCACAAGAAATGATACATCTCTTCACGGAGGAACAAATATTTCAAATAGTCGTAAACATAAAAAAACATCATCAAGTAGCAAGCCTTCAAAACAAACTGTCTTTTTCCAAGTTGCAGTATTTTTGTCCGATAGTGCAAAACAAAAGATAAGCAAAACGCCCAATACCAATACATTGTATCTCCCATTCGGCGTAATATTTCCAAGGAGTAGAAGCACTGACTTACTATAGCGCCAACAACAAAGGTGTTATACATATACAGAAACCTTTTATCATTGTACTTACTAAGAGTGTAATTGGTCAAATAGATAAGGGAACAATCTCCCATTGTTTGTAACACTTTCACAAGCGGTTTTCTGTCATAATTTGCATTCATCGCGTCTTGCGAAAACCAAGCATCTGAATTCTCTGTATAACCCGAAAACTTGTCATTTTGATCGCCTAGGAAAGATAATATTCCATTTAAGTAACTGAAATCAAAATTTTTTTGCAAATAGAACGTTGCCACCAAATATAAAGGAATGGCATAAATCGCCTTAAACGGAAATCTGACAAAATAGTAGAGGCCGCAGCTTGTTACGCATGTGATTGCATTTGCTGAATGGATGTTATACGCCAGCCAAAAGCAGACTGCCATACATGTCCATCGTTTTACCTTTGGCATCTCTTCACTAAACATAAACGCCATAAAAAGGAACACGAATGTATATCCAAACGCTTGGCGGATCATGTATTCAGAGAAAAAAGTAAAAGAAATCAGAAACAAGGGAAATATCCAATTCGCATATTGTCTTAAAGACCTCAAAAAGAACATTGCACCCAGCACAAATGCGCCTGAATACCAGATGAATATCCAGTGGGGGCCTGTGCCTATCGCCTTGAGGAAGTGGTTGAAGGCGGTGAACAGCACCTGGTCGTCCTCCAGGTCGTAGAGGTAGACCTGCATGTAGTGGATGTAGTCGTTGCCACGGTTCAGGCGGAGGCCCAAGACCAGGGTGAAAGCGATCACGGGCCAGATGGCATATTTCCAATAATGCCGCCGGTCTTCGCTGATGCATATTCCCGCCACGATGAACGTGGCAAGCATCACGAGGTTTAAGAATATGTAAACAAAATCTGTTGTTATCATTCAGTTCAATCTATTGTAGCCAAGAACTCTTCCAACGACTGACAGGCGGCACGATGGCCCTGCAGCCAGTCGCCATATCCTGCGCCCAACTGTCTCTTGACGGGCAGTTCGGGATACTGGGCTATGTTGCGCCCATCCACAAAGAAGATGAATTCTTCCCACAGTTCCGAGGCCTTGGGGTCGCGACCGTTTCGCTCACGGAAACAGCGCACATACTCCTTTGCCTCCTCCAGACTTTTTGACTTACATTTGTTATAATAGTCTTCTATCGAACAGACCACTCGGCAGGGCACGCCCACCGCCACGCTGTTGGCCGGGATGCTCTTGTTGACCACCGCCCCCGCGCCGATGATGCAGTTGTCGCCGATGGTCACGCCTTTCAGCACGGTCACGTTGGTTGCGATATACACATTGTTGCCGATGCTCACCTTGCCCGAGGAGTTGACAAAGTCGTGAAACTTGTTGCGAAACACATGCGTACACCAGTCGTGTGTCAGCAACTGGAAGTTCACATTGATGTCCACATCATCGCCGATGCTCACCAGGCACGGCCGTGTCATGTCTATTCGTGTGGTGTGAGGATCACGAAATATCACTCGCTGTCCCACACTTGCCCCCCCCGATCGGAGATGGGCCACGAAGCGCTCGCTGCTCGAAGTGTAATACATCTTCTTCAGCTTGTTCACTATCTTATCTATCATGTCTTTTGTTTATTCTAACGTGTTTTCTATCCAGCGCAAAGATGCGTCCCTGAGCGTGCTCAGCCGGCCCTGTTCCTCGTGCGCGTCATAGAATGGGTCAGCATCACCTATCTCTTCATCCACATGCAGGCGACATTGCGCCAGGTTCAGCTCTTCCAGCAAGCTGCTCTGCCTGTCGTCGCCGCCACCGGGAACGATGGAGACCAACGGCACGCCATAGTTCACGGCGAAAGCCGTCCCGTGGAAGGAGGTGGTGACGACCAATGAAGCGCCAGCAAAGTAGTCCAAGAAATCGGCTATCGAAGAGTCGGTGGCATTCTCAATGTCCAAGGATCCCACGTGCGCCTTGTCGCAATCCATGAAGCCCTCCAGGGCTATGATCTTGCAGTTCAACTTGTCTTGGTAATATTTCAACACCTTATATATATAGGGTCGCGGCTCGAAGGCGTAACACCACATGTACAAGAGGATGTATCTTCCGCATGCCTTGCCACGCTGGGGTCGCAAGGCATCCCACTGGGTCTTGTCGAGCAGCAGTGTGGGGTCGAGCACCTGCGCCACCTTGCCTATTCCCATATCGCTCAGCACCTTCACGCCCAGCGCTTCTCTCACCGACACGCCGTCAAACTTACACAGTTCTCTTTTGAATTCCTCGGCATACCTGGCATCCAAATGGCTGCAAGCGATGCTCGAAGCGATGGAGATCCGCCGCTTGCCCTCCGCCGCAAACTCCAGCAGAAAGGCGGGGTCGCAATTGGTATATTTGGTGTTCCATATTTGGTCGCTGCCTGCCACATAGACATCATACTGGTTTCCCTCGCACCTGCGCATTTCGTCGATGGAAGTGTATTGGCGTGTGAGGTGCAAATGGTCGCGGATGAATGCATCCAACTTGTTGGCTTTCCTGTGAGATGCCTTGAGGCCAAGCAGGCGCCCCACCTTATTCTTAAAGCTGCCCCCCCTAACTCCGTGTGCCTTGGCCCAGTCGCCCTTGTTGTGGTCATAGTTCAGCACGTGGCAGACATAGCCAAAGTGTTCCACGACTCGCTGCGTGGCATAGGCCTGCAACACGCTGCCGTAGTTGGGTACGCGGAATATCGTTGTCAACAATGCGTTCTTCATTTTCTCTTGCCTCTCATTCTGTTGATTTTTCCCACCACCTTGCTTGCCAATACCAATGTCTTCATTGAGACAATCGGTCTCTTTGCCAAAGCGATGATCAGTTTCCAACCTGCGCCCGGATACGGGATCGGCTCCTTGATCTGTCCTTCAGCAGCCTGGCTGAAAGGATAGGCCACCAGCTCGCAGTTGGTGGCTTTCAGCACTTCTTCTCCTTTTTCAGTGAAGGCCACGCAGGCGGTCACGCCCTGCTCGTTGTCTTTGTAGGTGTCGCCCCACATGTCACCGATGCGGATGTCGGCCGAGGAGTGGTCATACTTGAACTTACAATGCTTGTAGCAGGCCTTCCCCAGGCAGTTGTTGCCCAGGAACATTTCATAAAAGGCGTCTCCCTGGGTGGCTCGGCTGTTGAGAAAACCTTTTTTTTCCCTTATTAACAAATTATAAGAATTGTGCCAGTCTTCCGTCTCACCTTGCTTCTTGCTTCCATCCACGGCCACCGACCATGAGTCGTGCCACCCGTTCTGCTTGTTGCGCCACGAGACAAACTCTATGTCGCCGAGTTTTTCACGAAGCCCACGGATGTACTTGTCCCAAACAAACTTGCTGGGCACGCCATGGCAGAAGAAGTCCACCAGCACGAAGTTGTCCTCGCAGCGGAACTTCTTGATGTATCGGCGGAAGGAGTCGATCTGACAAGGGGTGCCTGTCACGAGGTATTTCTTCTTCCGGTCGATTGCCTTCAGCCCGTCGAGCGTGTAGCTCTGTATGTACTTGCTGCCCATCGAGGGCAACAGCTCCTCCACCGTGGTGGCCACGTAGTGCTCGGCCCGATTGCGCTCTGCCGAGTAGCGCACCATCACGGCCCGATAGCCCTGCCCCACCAAGGTGCGGGCAATCTCAAACCCGGTGCCACCGCTTGCGCTGGCTCGCCTGACGCCCTCCTCGCGGCTCCAAGCGCCATAAGAGGCCTTGGGCCGCTCACGCAACGCCGTCTCATCATGGCTGAAGGAGCAGACCTCGCGACACAGGCCACAGTCCACACACTTCGCCTCATCCACGATATGGGGTTCATAAAAGCCTTCCCCACTCAGCCGCATGTCTATGATTTTCTTGCCACAGGCTAAGGCGCACACGCCACAGCCATAGCAGGAGTGTATGTTGGATATGTTATTCATCGATACAGATTTTTTTCAAGTTCAAGAATGCCTGGCGGCCTGAGCATTTGTCGCTGTCCACGGAGTTGAACAAGCGCTCTGCATTGCCATGCTTCAGAAGACCCTCCATCTTTGTGGCTATCTCTTCCACGTCATGGTTGTCCTCTATCACGTCAACGTTTTGCAAGTTTCTGAAGATGCTCGCCGCACCAACATTCTTAGACATCAGCAAGGAACAGCCGCAATTCAGCGCGTCGCCGACCACAAGGCCAAAGGGCTCTATCTCTGAGTTGACCACCATCAGGTCGACAGACTTCAGCTTCTTGTAGTAGGTCGCCTTGTCCATCTGTCCCATCCGCTCCACAAAGGGATAGCCGAATATCTTCTCGCCATTCTCATGGAAGAGACCGAAGGCACACACCTTGATGTCCCAGCCTTCGTCATTCAGCCTTTCCACGGCTTGACACACGGCCAGATTGCGCTTGATCGGGCGGTTTCCTCCCGACACGGCTATCGTGTAATGCCCGTCGGCATGGGCTGCATGCTCATAAAACGTCTTGGAGATTTCCAACCCATTGTTCACGGATTTCACCTTGGCAGCATATTGAGGGAACTGGCCTTTCACCCATTCCGCATACTTCTCCGAAACGGCAATTATCGTGTCGGCCATATCCAGCATCACCAGCTCACTTTGCAGTTGCTTGTCTGTCAATCCCAGCTTATTGATTACATTCTCATACTGGCTGCACCCGTGCATCACATACACGATGCGCTTACCCAGACACTTGGACATTCTCAATTCCAGCAGGCTGATGCCACCCGAAAAGACGATGGTCTTATACCTAAGGCATTTCCATATCTTTTCCAGCTTGCGCACACACCTGTTCTCGCATTTCGTATAATCCATGCTCCCGTCCGAATGCTCTATCCACGAACGGTTCACATTCATTGGCCCGGCATTCGCTTGCCAGTCACCATATAAGAAAAATCTCTTCATACTTTATTTGCGTTTTGAAGACAACTTGATGCCATCCGTACTGATTTCAACTATGCCACCTTGCGAGAAATCATAATCCTCAGGCACCTGGTAGAAGCCTTCTTTCCAATAATTGTCGGTTTCATAATAGGGCGTCTTCTTAAAGCACATAAAGTGCAAATAGACTTTTGCCCCCCCCGATCGGATTCTACTGATCTGTTCTGTCGGGCAATAGATCTCGGATGTCTTCAAGTTATATGTGCAGGGCCGCCCTGGCATGGGCTTAAACGTGGTGTAGAACTCCCTCATCAGGATGCGGCTCGGCAACAGCCTTGTCCATTTCTCCATTTTCGAGAACCAATAATGCTTGCTGTCGGGCGACGTGATTCTTCTGACGACATGATAGTAGAAACTGCCTATCAACCTATACTTAAAGGTCACAGCCTTCTTTGTGAAAGCATTCTCGTCCAGTCCATGGTTAACCCCATCACACAACTTTTGTTGCCACCCGGGAATATCAAGACACATCCTCGTATAGACGGATTCCTTCCTCATCACCGTGAAGTGGCCGGCAACCCTGTCCACATGGGTCGTAAGCAAGTCATACTTTTCCATATTGCGCTGATTCACCAACAGCCCCAGGTCACCATAGACCAAATCAACATCACCAAAGCCCCACCAATCATAACCTTGCAAATCCTCCTCGTGAACAATTCCATAAAAGACCTTCAAATCACAAAGCTTATACGCAGCTTTGGGATGGAAAGGAATGGACAGGCGCTTGGAGACAAAGGAACAATAATCCTCGAATGACGTTTGGTGGAAAATCGTGTTGTGGTAGATACGCTTAGGCACCTCACAATCTGTGTAGAAAATAAAGTCTATACCCTCTTGCTTACTGCAAGAATACAGGTACAGGTCAAACCATTCTGGCCACTTGCCAAAATAGGGGACAATCAAAGCGACTTTGTTCATAATTTCAATTTCTTTATTTTTACGCTATCAGAACTAGCCCCTTTGCGGAATTAATCTGTTCATCGCTTTCTTCATCAAGTTAGCGACCAATATCCTTTCATTTGATTCCATTCCCAGATAATAAGAAGAGAGCAAAGCCGAAATGACAGAAATCACCATAACTGCAACGACATCTATAAAGGATACACCCACCATATATTTTAAAGCCACAGGAACGACCAAGGCAGCTAATGTAACCAGGCTGTTCTTCAACAAGACATCTTTTGCGAAATGTGCCTTTGACAGGTTCACCATTTTGCTGACAAGATATAGACGCGTCCAAATTATAAGAACTTGGATAAATATGGCTACATAAGTGGTGGACAATGGAGACAGCCCGAATTTAAGACATAAATATGACAGAGGAAAGTTCATTACCAAAACTAATGAAACAATAATTTGATAATTTCGTATTTTCCCATAAGCCCAGGCTATTTTGGGCAATAAGGTCGAATTAACAGAAACTAATGAATAGACCAGTATCAACTGGCAAAATTCTGTGGTATATTGTGGTACTACCTTTAACCATATATGAAGGATATAATCCATTTCTAGAATGAGCGGAAGGGATAAGGTAAACAACAAGAAGTATGAAAATCGAGTGCTTCTGAACAGAAGCTTCGTCATTTCTTCCAGTTCATCCGCCGCATAAAGCTTGATCAACTGTGGGTTTACTGCTGTTTGGAAGTTTTGGACGAATCGTGACACCGCCCCATTCACTTGTTCCGCCAAGCCTCTAGCAGCATTAACAGCCGGTCCATAAAAAACATTCAATATCAAGTTCACGCCTGGTCCAGTAAAAGTCCACGCAACCTCGCTAAGCATGTTCCACCCAGAAAAGCTGATTAATTCTTTGAATAAGTTCCAGTCCCTGACAAACCTGAATTTAGCTTCCTCAAATTTTCTTATACAATAGATTCGATAAACCATCAAAACACCTATTGTGACCAACATGATGAGAACGCCATACAACTTCAACCTATCATAACTACCAATAACAAGGATATAAACCACCAAAAGTTTCAATGTGACTTCCAAAATGGAAATGTAGGCATAAATGCCCATTTTCTCTTTGGACACAATGATGGCGTTATATGGAACCTGCATAATCGTGAACATCATTGTCACCAGAGAACATTGGAAAACCCAATTGGCTGCATTCATACGAGAAACAGGTATGTTCATGTGGGTATTTAAGTACCACAGTCCAACAGTCTCCATGACAAGAAAAACAAAAATCGCAATACAAACATGAACGACTAATGCCACATTAAAAACACGGTTAACCCCTTCCGCATTGTTCTTTCCCAGCTCATAAGATAAATATCGTTGAACAGAATTGCTCATGCAACCACTTAAGAAGCCCAACATGACCACAATTCCACCAACAACGTTGTAGATACCGAAATCAGTTACTCCCAACTTGTCCAACACCACCCTATTTGTATAGAGCGATATCGCCATCATGAAGAGCATTCTGAAATAGAGAAACAACGTGTTCTTCGCTATCCGCTTGTTATTATCTGAAGTTTGGTTTGACATAAACTTTTATTTCCGTATATGTTGACATGAATTCTCGAAGTCTATCCGTCATGCCTAATGATAGCACAATTGCTATGGTTATGGTCTTATCACGACAAGACTAGTGCTATAAACACCTATACTGTTGAATTAGAAATAACCTAAAAGACTTATTCTTGGTTTCTATTATACTCTCTTTATCACAGATAGTCCACCACCTGCATATGCTGCCTTCATAGCATTGAGCATATCATCTGTATTCACAGTATTTACTCCAAGCCTTCTAGGTCCAGGATCAAGATAACTTAAAAGCTCACCTTCCCTTTTGAGAAAAATGCCATCGTGTCCTACGCCTTTGTTACGCTGTTCTGAGTAAAGGGTACCATAATCAAAGAAAAAGATAACATCCGCCTCACTAGGGATAGCATCAAGAACTGAATCAAAATTCATATCACTTAAAGAAGAGGCACTCACAAATGTCTCTCTAAGTTCAATTCTTTTCGCCATGAAAAACGTATTAAGGCCATCTTTTCCTAAATGCAGACCTAATTGATGAACATCTTCGGATGTCGTCATGTTCTTGAAATACTTAGCCAAAGGCTCCAATTCTTCTTCTGGAACCGTCAACCCAAAAAAATCAGCAATTTCAACTTGGTCGTAACGATAATTGTATTTTAGCAAGATGCTTTCCAGCACGGAAGTAACACAGCAATAAGGCTTTGACGGTATTAATGTATATTGTCGCATACTCCTACCAGGTTACAATATAATTGTGACCATGACTCCATTTTATCATAATACATAGAAAGTTCTGAAACGGACACCCATTCTCCTGTCATCTTTTCCGTTTCATTAATATCTATATGTTTATTGCTGATATCAATGTGATAGAGAACACCCAAATGAACCTTCCCCACTTCAGTTGTGTCATCATTGATAAATCCAATAGATTTCATACCTAGGATTTTGCAGTCTGCGGCCAACTTAACTTCTTCATTCATTTCACGCTCTAACTCATGGTGAAGATAAGGCGTGTCAATCTTGGCTCCATAAGGGTTCATGTGACCTCCGACCCCTAAGGAACACTTGTTGTGAAGGCGCACTTCTGTCTGCTTGTTGAGTCGTCTAAACATATAGACTTCATCCCCATTGCAAATCACCGCATAAGGTATTATTTGCTTATAAGACGGATCATTCTCCAACTCATTCCGATGCTTAAACACTCCAGACTGCAACAATTTGTCCATTACGTCAGAAGCCAAAGCCTTAATGACACCCTTTCTTTGATATTCTATGGTTTGCCACACCTTTTCTGTAGGTATGGCTAATGTCAACTCATTATTCATTTTTAATCTTGATAACTAATTGTTGGTTTTTGCGAATTACAATACTTACCATCGTATGCTCCCTTATTGGAGGATGTCTTAAATACAAACATCTGCGCCACTGGGGCACCTTTCAATAGCTTTACCGTGGCATTGCCCATATTGCAAATTTCGAAGGTAACTCGACCTTCAAATCCAGGTTCCACCTGTCCGTCGCTACAGTGAACAGATATAAAGAGCCGAGCTAGAGAGCCCTTGGTCTGAAGCAGGCCCATATAGCCTCGTGGCATCTTGACAAATTCTTTGGAACATGCAAGAATTGCCTGATGAGGAGCCAACGAGATTCCATCTATTATATTTTCTTCTTTAACGTATTTGGCGGGAACTTTAGAACCATATACGATTTCTTTCTCTTTCGGCACTTCAAGACGCACAATTTTCTCACTCAATGTGAGCGTTAGGGAGAATTCATCAAATGCTGTCAATGGCACAAGAGCGGTTTGTTCTATCAACCCTCTCAGATTTTCTGAAACTATTATCATTAACTTTAATATTATCTTTTATTAAGTCTGTATATATCCAATGTCCCGCTATAACAATGTTCACAAAAAACATAAATGTAGTACATTTATTTTGGACAACATTTAACCATAATTTTCGCAGCCTACTAACAGTTGACAATTTTGGACTTGGACTCTCTTGGTAATCTTCCAAAGGAGATAACAATGTGCAATCTCCATCCATAAAAAACACCGTACAGAATACATCACCGGGATTTAGTACAATTGAGGAACGGCCCCCATTATAGAAGCAAACTTTCAGATTGCCTTTAAAACCAGGATCTATTTTGCCTGATGAAACCATACAACCTTGAAAAATATATGTTCCTTTTCCAGTTACAACACCAAACACATTAAGAGGGAGAACAAATTTTTCCTTGCTATAAATTATCACAGACTGATTTGGCTTGACTTTTATGCCATGTTCTCCTATGCGATATGTGCGACTATCTCCAGGAAGGATACAAATGTCTCCCACTCGCAAGTCCATTGACATTGGATTACCTTCCAAAGAAGTCACGTCCGCATCCGTGTAGATTAGACTCTCTGAAGACTTTTTGCTTGCCTCACACTTATCTCTGTCTGTAGAAAGTCTCGATTTTAAATCGACTATTGCCATATGTTAATATTCACTTTTTCAATCCCGATAAAGCCACTTTTCCTCTTGACAGCTCATGGAATTCTTGGTTAATCATGTCAAAGTAACATCGCGCCCAATTTCGGATTTTTGATTATCACCGCCTGCCGGTTATGGTTTTTATGATAAAGAACAGAATACCAGTCCTTGAAAAAGTCATCAATAAACATGTCTGGGTTATACAGGTAATCATCCTTTCTCATCTTAGCCTCTTCACTTGAAAGCAACTTGATTTGTTCATCAAACTCTTTCAATGAAGAAAATTTCTTTTCATAGACATACGGAACATCTTCATACTCACTAACTGAAGCTATGACCTTCAAAACCTTCTGCTTGTCCTCGTAATAATGAAAGTTATTGGCTATGTGATAATAATTTCCGACCTCCAACCCTAAGATTGCTGCAAAATATTCCTGCATGAAAGTGAAGTTAAAGATATTAACCGCACTAGCGCCCCACAGCATATCATTTGACCGCATATAGACAGTTAGGTCAAGTTTTCCGGACTGGCTATTTTTCATAAAATGAAGTAATCGCGTACAAGGATAATCTTTGGTAGTCTTGATTTCACCAGTCACATCAAATTCATCTTTCATCGTGTCATCTATATTAATGACCGCACGGCGCGTATTGGAGTCTCTTTCAAAGCAATCTACTACATACTTGAATTGATCGACCCAACGGAAATGGTGTGGTAACACATCTGAAACTTGGTAGTCTTGAGTTTCACCATTATAGTTTCGAAGCCTTGGACCATATCCCGCCCGCATAAACTTTCCACCGTCTGAAAAATCTTTCATACGATGCAAATAATAGCTGATAAAGTCCATATTGTTTCTACCTGATGCTAACCATAAAGACTCCGCATAAGGTAAGGTGATACTCCATTTTCGTTCTGAAATGGTTACAAGTCTTGCCGTTGGTTCTGTAATCTTGAACATGAATGGTTCCGGAAGCTCATAACATCTCATGCCTCGGGTTTCCCGAACCACACCATTTTCAAGAAGCAAACGTGAAGACCTCACCAAGAAATCATTAATTCCTGTATACTCGGCTGTAAACATAACCTCTTATCATTATTAATTTTCCATTTGGGAGGGAACATGTAATCAATGGCCTTGTTGGTTGGCTTGTACTTTTGCTTAATTCGCTTGTTGCCAACTAATAGCTCGGGCATTTTAACACGTAAATACTTATCTGTCTCACAAAAGCAATTCTGCAAGTCTAGTAAGGTTGGCTCATGACCATTCAAAGGCTTAAAGTCAGTAAAGCCATATTTGGATTGCAACTCTTTAAAATGCTGATGGGTATACCAGATTGCCTCCTCGTAAGATGCTCCATGGGATAGAAAACATTTCTGAATGCCTCTAATTGCTCCAATGCCAGCAACAACAAAAGAATTCTCATCAAAATTGACATAGGGAGAATAATTGAAATCAATGGCATATTGATATGCGAGAAAGCCTCCCAAAAAAGAACAACTTCTCAATAGAAAATAAACTTCCTCTAATGACTTAGCCTTAAGAACATTGTCTACAATTCCTTCTCCTAAGAATTCGTCTTTAACCATTGTTAACCATTTCTCATGCTTAGTTGTCAAGTAGTCATACTTCTTATGAGACCCCGTCATCATGTAAGCATTGTTGAATATTGGAGAATAAGCCTGCCTTTCACCCAACAAACGACTTATCTGCTTTACATCAAAATGTCGGATCGTGATTTCGCCATATTCATGTTCGAGATACTCCCAAGTCTCAATTTTATTGAATATCTTGAATACCAAGATACGCAATAGCATGTCCTTAGGACCATATTTGTCCACCTTATTATATATGACATTGTTGAGTAGATATTGGCTCACCCTATCACAAGCTCGATACACATTGGTGAACTTATATTCCCGAAGAATTGGATCGTCTGTCAGCATTCTCCTACCCTTGCATCTTCGCCAAAACATATTCATGCGTTCCTGCATAAAATAGAAGTAATAGCGAAAGACTAAATCATTTGGAATGATGGGCGCGCTAGCTTTTACCATCATATCGCTTGAAAGTATTAAATTGTCGAGGTAAAGCTATTATCTCATTCTTTGGATAATTCGCTTCCAAATAATGCCACAATGCTTCACAATCTTCCTCAGATACCTTCTTTTGACCTATGTATTGATATAAACATCTTCTGAATCTCAACGGCAAATCAATCATATTCCTGCCAAAATAGAAAAAATCTGTTGATAACAGTACATTGTCCGTTTCACCTGTATCTCTTTTCAAATTATCAACATTTATTTCCCCATTTGGCAAACTATGATGTGAGTCTTCTTGGATCCAATTTCCATTTTTGTCATGATGATATATATTATCACCATACATCACCTTCATGGAGCCATTCATTACTGGGCGCTTACATAAGTATTCGGGATTCTCCCAATACTCATCAAATGTTGTCTTTTTTGTCACCCTCATCATATAGATGAGTTTGTTGTTATACTTTTTGTTTGCATTACCAATAACATAATCTCCTACATGAGCCCATTTCCGAATTTTAGACTTACAAGCAGCTAAGGAAAGAAAACCATTAAAAGGATTCGGAGCAAAGCCGAAATCACGAGCGACAACATAACTATATCCTTTTGCCATACCTATTATATTAACATGTTCCTCTGTTACCTTCACCATAACTTCTAGGACTCCCATCTGACTTACAAAATGTTGAAGTCCCTTTAACTGCGGCTATTATATTATCCTTATTCCAACCCACAATTGCATCTGCTAACTCCTCTATTGCAGGAGGAACATCTGAGTCCTTGGCACCTCTTACAAACACCCCAACGATGCGTTTGCCTTGTTTTGCTGCATTTCGAACCTCGTAATCAACCCACTCACTATCATGGGTCTTAGGACCAATCAAACACACAACTGTTTTAGCCCAAGAAATTCGTGAACGCAGAAGAGATTTTATATAATCAGGATTACTAGCTCTATTAAACTTGTCTGAAGTTACAGAACTATTCTTAAACTCAAAATTCGGGCCCAACAATTCTTTCATTCCCTTAATATGCTCTTCGTCCTCATGAAAGTGGCTAATGAACATGTGATTCTCTTTTGAACTCATAAACTTTATCAATTACATTTACAACAATATCCTTTCAGTAGCAATGCTATATATATTATGAAGTTTAGTAGTGCTATCGATCCATAGAGTGGACAAATCGTCTTCGACCAAAATGACATATGAAACGAACACATTGATGAAGTATAAGATTGAACGTTCATCGAAAACAAACGAACCTTTTTCCTTGTGACGTCATCATACAATGAGCGAAACTTTCTCTCTTGTTGAAGATAGTATGCGTCTAAAAACCAAAATATAAATATTGGAATAAATGCAACTAATAAGAACCAAGACTTATCGCTACTTACATACAAAGCCATCAATGCTGAAATCAAAGTTACAAACCACCCTTTAATTTTGAAAGAGTTATCGGCCATTCGGTTGATAACACTCTGTATATAATCTAAATGTTTTAATTGTTCCTGTGTCATCATAACTTCTTTTTATATTCAAATCCGCCCAATCATTCAAACTATTTGTGAGAAACAGATAGATTTTCATGATGATTTAGACATATACCCTTCTACAATAATCACTGGATGTCCAATGGGTTGTGACGTTTGATGAAGCTGGCAAGTTTTGAGTCTGGCTTGACGTACTTGTCGAATGCGTCTTGTGCATAGGGGGCTATCCAGTTCTCGGAGCCTTTTGGTGGGGTCTCGCCCATCTCCATGCTATCCATATAATCGGACGCCATCATATACTCTGGATGCAAATGGAAGATGAAGGCCACTTGTATCTTCATCAGTTCCCGCAATATGCTTAGAATGTGATCCAATTGTTTTTCTCTTTCACCTGGCAAATACAAGACATTACAATTGAGCAGCATGCTCATGTAAGTGTTGGCATGCACACTGTCGTCTAAGAACTGACGATTTTGCTCCAGATAATTGTCCCAGTCAAAGAACGGGTATAGCTCTTTGGTATACTTTGAGCTCTTGATGATTTGCAAGATCTTTTTCAACTTGGGAATGCGATAAGGGGATTCGAGCCACTGGTTCACCTCGTCCACAAAGAAGTTGTTGAAGACATCAAACTTTTCCTTTAACGTCAGCGTTATATATATCTCAGTCAGTATGTCATCAAAGAACTTTCTCACCAAAACGATAGCGTCAGTAATCCTACCCTGCTGTAACAAGGTCGTGATAGATTCGAGAGTGCCCATCATTGCCATGAAAACATAACTCTCATAGTTCGTTACGCCTTTGGTTCCTCTCTGCATGAAATTGAATGAGGCGTCGGAAACTGAAACATAGAAATCCTTCATTGCATCAAGCTCTGTGAAGCATTCATGCTCCTTATAAGCCTCGGACAATTTCATGTTTAGTCTGTTAAGCATCGCCATAGTATTTGGTATTGGCTGGACAAGTATTGGGTGACTAGACTTTTGCCCCTGTAGGGCGTGGGGGCTCACGCTGCGGTCGGGTACCCAGGGTGACGCTGCGCTTGCCCTGGGCTGGGGACTGTTGGGCCGTCGGCCCGAGGGGGCGGAAGGGGTGCGCAGAGCAGTGATGAGGGTTAAGACAACACGGACAAACTCTAACAACATTTGTTGCGCATTCGGCGCAAGCGTTTTTTTCGAACACGAGACTTGTCGCAGACCCACTGACCAAAGGGAAGTAATTGGCCGAATTTACCGAATGACTATCAAAAGCGCATTGGGCGCAAACGGTTTTTTCGAACACTAATTGCTCTAGATTTGTCGTAGACCCACTGACCAAAGGGAAGTAATTGGCCGAATATTGGTTGATAGGGAGCGCATTGGGCGCTTGGGATCTTGACGACAATCGGGGACAATGGGGGACAATCTTTAGTGGGTGACGTGTCTCACGGCACGGAGGACTGCCGTGAGATTTAAGACAACTCGGACAACGATTACAACCTTTTACAACTTTATCATGCGGGTGTGAGGCCCAACGGGCGGACAACAGAGACAACTTTTGTTGCGCGTTCGGCGCAAGGGCTCACGCGGAGGGTTGACAAAAACAGGGTTAAACCCCTGTCGGTTTTCTGAGCCTGCGGCTTGTCCTTGTGTGGGTGGCGGACCTTACGTGAGCGCGCACACGACGGGGCGCCGCCCACACAAGGACTGTGGCGCTCGGGCGCCACTCAGAAAACCGACAGGCTATAAACCGAGTTAAACAGCTCACGCAACCAATTGGGATGAATACTGATTAAACAGCGTCACTGGTTGGAGAAAGGCCTATGGGCCTTGTGATGTGGGACACGTCACCCACTAGCAGGAGAGGTTACTGATTAAACAGATCACGTTACTTGTGGGGCCTTGTGACGTGGGACACGTCACCCACTGGCAGGGGAGGATGCTGATTAAACAGATCACGTTACTTGTGGGGGAATGTGACGTGGGACACGTCACCCACTAGCAGGGGAGGATGCTGATTAGACCGACCACGTTACTTGTGGGGGAATGTGACGTGGGACACGTCACCCACTAGCGGGATGAGTTGTTTTTTAGGCCTATTGGGCGCATGGGACCTCGACTGGCTGGGCTCGTGGGGTTGATGGGGCGTGGGGGTGCGCTATTTAATAAGGTGGGGGTGGGGCGGGGTCAGAAGAGGTAGTCGTATTGGGTCATGAGTTGCTGGTGCTCAGCCTCGTAGCGGGCGTGAGTGGGGGCGTCGAGAGGGGCGGTGGCGAGGAGGCGGTCGAGCTCTTGCATGACGCGGGCGCCCTGGACGAAGATGGGGGCGAGCTGCTCATCGAACTGGTCGACGAAGGGTGCGTAGTAGTAGGCTATCTCGCGGATGATGAAGGTGAGGGTGCGCCAGGCCTGGTGGGTGTCCATGCGGTGGTGGGCCTGTTCGGTGAGGACATACTGGCGGAGGTAGTCGACGTTGTCGGCCTGCACGGCGACGTCGGAGGCGGTCTGCACGGGATGGAAGTAGCGGTCGATGAGGGCCTCGCGCTCGTGGAGGTTGCGCTGGTAGAACGGGCTGGCGGCCTGTGGCGTGGCGGCGGGCTCCACCTCCTCGAAGTGCTCGGCGTGGACACCGCTGATGGCGACGCTGATGCCGCCAACATCCATCACCAGGCGGCGGTCGCGGTCGATGCGGATGACGTAGCCCTCGAGACCGGCGAGCGGTCCGCTGGCAATGCGGAGCAGAATGCGGTTGCAGGCATAGTAGTGGAAGGGGCGGAGGAGGAAGCGGATGCGCTCGGGCTCGGTGGCGTTGATGCGCATGAAGGGGCGCATCTGTGCGTCGGGGATGACGGCCACGCGGCCCGTGCTACAGTTGTGGCAGAGGTAGGTCTGGATGAAGTGCTGGTTGAGGTAGGCCTGTATCTCTGCGGGGCGTCCCTGTAGGAAGACGAGTCCGCTGACGGTGGGCACCTCGCGGTGTTGCACGCGCGAGCGACCGAGCTTGCGGAAGTAGCGGATGGACTTGTGGACGAAGAAGGTACGGCTGTCGCGCGTGAGCTGGGCCTCCACGCTCTTCACCTTGCTGTGGTGGACGAAGATATAGGACCATGTGGTGCAGTCGGGTTGGCAACACGTCTTCACCTCTGAGCCAGATGCGCCATCTTGCTCAGTAACGTGTGTGCCCTCTGGAGAAGTGAGCTTCTCGTCGGCTGTAGAAAGGGGACTCGTACCATCCGGTTTCATAAGTTCCGTTCTACTTTATGTCTGTAGCTGCGACCATGCCTGATGGTTGCTGAAGCCTAGTGAATACGTGCTTGTTGTGTGTCATATTCATCGTATTTGGACTGCTAGACTATCTGTTATAATTATTTTACACTCGTCGCCCATTCTTACTAGGAATGGTACAAGTCATTGCAAATGTACGAAATATAGTTGGATTACAGGCTAGTTTTCTTCATTTTTCTTTCTTAGATTTCCAAAATCCTGCAAATGGGTGGCTAATCGGCCATGGGCGGTCGTCGGAAACGACAGATTATCACGTGTTTGTGTCGCTTTTGCGCATTCCTAGTAAGAATGGGCGAAGTGTGTAACAGGTGTTACGAGGGGAATAACTGCGAGGTTTTTATTACAATTATTGCTAAGGGTAGAC
>JBNMMB010000054.1:0-24345 GCA_050875105.1 Prevotella sp.
TCCTCAAATATGGCAGGAACGCGACCATTCCAAACTAAATCGCCATGTATCCAGCGGCCACTGCCTACGGCTTTGCCGCGAAAATCAATTGTTCTCATATTATCTTCTACTTTTACCTGTTAATGGAATTACGTTGTAAGTTTTGAAGCGGTCGATGAGCCGTCCGAAGCCGTCGTTGCGCCTGAAGCGCTTTTGAAGTTCCTTGTTGTCGAGGTTGGTGGTGAGGTGTGCAAACTTGCCGTACTGCGTCCAGATCTCATTGCGAGCGTGTAGGAACTCGTCGGTGAGAAGGCCAGTGTCCATTCCGAAGAAAGTGCGGTCTTGTATGCCGATGTCGTTGAGGCAGACGTTCTGCGGGTTGCACTTGAAGCCCCGGCTTTCCTCCTCGAAGAAGGTGAAGCGGTCGAGGTTGTTGTGGATGGTGTAGTAGTTGACCATCTGCGTGACGGAGAGGTTCCAGAAGAAGCGCGGGTTGTTGGTGCGCCTGAGATACTCGCTGAAGACCTGCATGATGAGCGTCTTTCCGACGCCGACGCCGCCCTGCAGGAGGATGTTTTTGTGTAGCTTGTATCCTCGTCCTGGGAAGACCTCGTCGGCCAGCGGGCAGTTGTTGAAGTAGTAGAGGAGAAAGCGTATGACTTGTCGGTTGTCGTCGTCGATGACGAATTTCCGCCTTTGCGGCGCGAGCACGACGGAGTCGGCCACATAGACGAGGAACTGGCAGTGTGCCGCATAGGTGTCGGGATCGGCAAGGTCGTAGGCTACTGCCTTTGCCCTGTCGGCCTCATTGCGCATGCGCACGGCCGCGTCGTGTAGGGAGATCCATGGCGCGGCCCTCTTGCTCTCGTTGCGGCACGCCTGTAGGATGCACGCATCCCATTCGGCGTTGCCGGATGGCAGCTTGCCATAGCGCGCGAGCTCGTCGGCGAGAGTCCTGGGGTAATGGTTGTTGTTCATGGCTGTTGGTTAAGGTTTCAGATGTCCTGTCCTCCGAAGCCCCCGTTGAACTCATAGGACGGTGGCTGGGTGTCGGCTGTGTCATCGCGGTCGTTGGCGACGGGATAGGCTTTTCGCATCCAGGAGCAGAGGTGTCGCTTGGCGTCGGTGATGTTTTTGTGTGGCTGTGCTCCTTCGCACTGGCAGTGGTTGAGGAAAGCGTCGAGGCGCTTGTGGAGTTGTTCGGGCGTGATGTGGAACTGCGCGCACACGGGCTCGGCCCATTCCTTGTCGGCCTTCATCCCGTCGATCTCCTGCAGTAGCGAGAGGCGTCCGGGCTCGGGTTTGGCGTCGCTGGTCTTCTTGGCCGGCCTTCCGCCCTTCTTACCGTACTTCCTGCCATTCTCCCGGCGTGCAACAGACGCGTCGATGTTGGGCTTGATGAGTATGAACATTCCGCGCGCTGTGTCGGAAAGCCCTTGCGGCTCCTCGCCGTCGAGCGCGTACTTGACGATGGCGGGGTAAATCTCGGCCTGCACATCCGCAGTCATGCAGTCGATGGCATCGAGGAAGCTGCGGTAGAAAATGAAACTGTCTTTTGGCATAGGTTCAGACTTCTTTGATGCGGATGCCATGCACGTGGAGCATGAGCTTCCGCTTGATGATGTACTCTTTGGTGCGTACGCCCTTGGTGTCCTCGACCACGGTCTGTCCTGTGGAGAGGTCGGTGTAGACGAAGTCGGCGATGTAGGAACAGGAGCGTTCGATGACGACTCGCTTGGGCCGTCCGCTACGATCGCAGCCGCACTCTGCGTATTGTGTGGGTATCAACAGGTATGGCACCTGCTCCCGCAGGCCGGAGATCAGTCCGGCTCGCTCCATGATGTGGAGCTCAGCGGCGCGGTGGTGCTCCTTCTTGGAAGCATGACCGCCCACACGCTGGTTGCCGTACTTACTCCGGCCCTTGGAAACATATGAAGAAAACTTAGTCATTGTCGGAAAGCTCGTCGTCGGAAGGCTCGTCATCGTCGGAAGGCTCGTCATCGTCGGAAGGCTCGTTGTCTACCTTGTAGCGGAACAGATCCATTATCTTGGTCTCGCCGAGCGAGGCGACCTCGTAGTCGAAGAGGGTGTTAGCCATGTGCTTGTCGACCCGGTCGTTTGCATTGTCGATGTCGGTGGCACGTACGATGAAGTGGACGGGAGATTTTTTCTCCTTATTTGTCTTCTCGTCCAGGGTGATGAGGTTGACCTTGGCCTTGAACCACTTGTCGCCGCAGGCGTAGTCGAGACCGACGATCTCGGAGATGTTGGTGCGCTTGATGGTGACCACATCGAAGTCGCCGGAGATGCAGGGCCTCAGCTCCTTGGTGATGCGTCCCTCGGCCTCAGAAAAGCAGATGGCGTCGACGAGATAGAGCTCTGTGACCTTCTTGGTCATGCCGTTCTCCATCGTCCGCTCGCAGCGGACGCCACATTCATAGAGTGTCATACGGCAGCCTCCTTTCCTGCTTCAGTGTTGAGACACTTGACGAGGTCCTTGCTGATGCGGAACTTCGCCGATCGGTGTTCTGGGATGACGCAGGGCTTGCCGCTCTTGAAGTTGCGTGCCGGGCGCTCATTGCACTGGTATGGCTGGAACGTGCCGAAGCCGCGGATGATGACGGGCTCGCCCTTGGCGAGCGTTTGCTTGATGACACGGATGATGCCATCGACGGCCTGTGTGGCCGTTGAGAGGAGGAGTTTCTCGGAAACGGCGACCTCTCTTACCAATTCATTTTTTGTCATTGATGTTTTGGGATAAGTTTGTTATTGAGTTTCGCTAACAGTTTTCTGATGCACCATGCGCGGCTGGAATAGCGCAGTCCGTGCTGTTGGTCGTAGAGCGCGGCCGCGTCGTCGAGGTACTTGACGATGCGTCGCATGTCGGTCTTGCAGATTTCAGCCATCGCCAGATGAGTTTTGTGAGGTGGTGTCGAGGAAGAGTGATGCGAGCTCGTCGAAATACTTCTCATCCTGCGGGATGTCGTCGTCGGTGGCCATGATCTGGTTGGCGATGGACTTCTTCTTGTGGATGATGGCGTAGAGCGTGCGGTCGATGGTGGCACGGCCGAGCAGGTAGTAACACGTCACGTTGTCCTTTTGCCCGATGCGGTGGGCGCGGTCTTCGCACTGGCAGCAGTCGGCATAAGTCCAGGGGAACTCAACGAAAGCCACATTGGAAGATGCCGTAAGCGTGAGGCCGACGCCAGCCGCCTTGATGGAACAGACGATGAGCTGCGCGCGGCCCGACTGGAAGGTGTCGACGGCCGCCTGTTTCATCATCATGGAGTCGCGCCCGGTGACGGAGACCGCCTTGGGGAACGCTCGCTTTATCTCGTCCACAATCTCATGCAGGGAGCAAAAGAGAATGAGCGGTTTGCCGTTGGCGAGGAACGTGCGCGTGAAGTCGATAGCCTGTTTCACCTTGCCTTTGGCAGAGAGCGAGCGCAGCGTCATGAACTTGACCAGAGCCTCCATGCGCATCTTCCTGCGAATGTCGATGTCGTCGCACTCGGTGTACTGACGCAGGTATTCGGCAAGGTCGTGCTCGGCAAGCATGTACTCGTCACGGTTGGAAATATCCACAATGAGGTCTGTGCGCGTCTTGTCGGGCAGTTGGGTAAGCACCTTAGCCTTTTCGCGGCGTATCATGCAGCGCGAGTAGAGTTCTGCAGAGAGCCGTTCGAGGTTGCGCGGAGCATCCTCTTCCTCCTTGTTGCGCCTCTCCTTGGTAATTTCGCTTTCAGCGCACCCACGGCTGCACTCGGCATAGCTGGAACGAGTTCCGCTCTGTACTCGTTTGCTCGTGGCTTCGCCACCGCCATACTCGGCAAGAAACTTGGATCGTCCGCCAAACTCGGACAGCCGTCCCATGATGGAGAGCTGCGCGATGAGGTCGGCAGGGCGATTGACAACAGGCGTACCAGACAGCAAGATGCGGTACTCCTTGCCCTCGGCAATGCCACGCGCAAAGATGGTCTGTTGCGCGGACGGGTCTTTGACACGGTGGCTCTCATCGATGATGATGGAACGGAACAGCTTGATGTCGGGTGTGAAGACCACGTCTTTCAAGCGGAAACCGCCACGCGAGCCACCCTTGATGTCCCACACGAAGTATTTGCGCAGGGACTCGTAATTGACGATGGCCACCTGGTGCATGCCCATCTTGAGGAGATACGGCCATGTGGTAAGCACGGAGTTGTCGAGCACAAGGGCGTGCTTGTCGGTGAACTTCTCGAACTCACGCTGCCAGTTGATCTTGAGCGAGGACGGACAAATGACCAAGCAGGGGTAAGCGTTGGCACAATCCACGACGCCGATGCTTTGGAGCGTCTTGCCAAGCCCAGGCTCGTCGCCGATGAGGAGGCGGTGCCAGCGCAGCCCGGCAAGAATGCCCTCCTTTTGGTAGTCATAGGGTTCGACGCGGAGGTGATGAGTCAGTGTTTCAGCCATATGCGTTTATCTTGTGGTTTGACAATGTGATGTCGTATCCGTTGCGGAAGGCCTGCTTGCGCAGGTTGGCACAAGAGAGCACGCAGTGGCGCGCCTCTTTGGACCGGGCTGCCATGCCAGAGGATGAACGTACCCCCCCCCCTACCATGCCGCCACAGGTGAAGCCATACCGACCCGACCATACGGCGAAGGGGCACATGTGCCTGAGGCGCTTGAGGATAGTGACCTGTTCGGTTTGTGAAAGTATCTTTGTCATAACTTTGATCTTTATGTGAGTGAGAACGCCCAATATTGGAACGCCAGTTCCTCGTATTTGTCGCGTCCACGGTTGTAGATATTGTCGCCACGCTGGATGAACTTCTTGAAGATGCGGCAGTTCTTCTTGCTGATGGCGTAGATGAAGTCGCGGTCGGAATGTGCGATGTCCATGTACCATGCGCGTGATCGGTCCCAGTCGAAGAAGTCGACAGCGTTGTCGAACTCTGCCTGCGTTGAGGCGAACGTGGTCTTCAGGTCGCCACCGAGATGGCAGGCCGGCATCCACCAGTCCCACTTGCAGCGTGTGTCGAGGGTGAAGCGGAAGCCACCGTTGGTGAACGGCTGACGCTTGTTGACCATGACGCACTGAGTGGAGGACAACTCCAGCACCTTGGCAAGGAATGGGTCTCTGCGAGCCTCGGCACGAAGGGCGCGCTCCATCTCACGGGCGTGGAGGAACTCGTCCTCGTCGCAAGGTTGCCCGTCGATGGTCATGCGGATGAAATTGACGCGTTCGGGCTCGGTGATGATGGCGTCGACGATGGACCCGAAGCGAAATGCCGCCTCCCGGTCTCCATGCTGCTCGTGGGGATGGAGGAGGTTTTTCAGTTCGGTGAGGTCAGAGTTGCTGACCTCACTTCGCTGGTAGTATTTGTCGGGGTTAATCATCGTCGTAGTCATCATAGTCGAGCTCGTTTTCCACCACGCCCTCGCCGTCGCAGAACGTGCAAGAGTCCACATGTCCCTTGACGCATGACATGTTTCGTTCGATGGCTTCCTCTTCGCTGTCGGGCAGCTGCTCGTATTCCTCGTGTGAGCACTCGGTCTCGCGGTCGGCGTCGAAGTCGTAGGCGTGGTAGATGAAGCCAGTGCCGCCGCACGCCTCGCATGTGACCATGACGCGCTCCCGCTCGTTCCAGGGTGCGCAGGGGTCGTACTCGGCGCCCGCAGGGTAGTATCCACTTTCGTACATAGGGCTATTTGGCTTTGACCTCCTCATCATAGGAGACGGCCGTTGAACTGATGAACTCGGGATGGTTCTTGTCGTTGGCCAGCTTCTCGCAGAAGGCGACCTGCTTCTTGAACGTTTTGGCAAGTTCGTCGACCGACAGGTTTTGTCCCTCTTTAGACCACCAAAGGGAGACGGCGGCGAGAATGCCCTGCTGGTTGTGGAAGACGAGGCGCTTCCTGACCGATGTCTTGGGCTGGTAGCCAGCCGGAGAGACGATGGCCTGCTGCCCGAAGAGATTGCCGACCTCAGAGGCCTCGGCTTGCATCTTGCGCTTTGCCGCCTCTTCCTCCTCCTTGCGCTTGCGCTCCTGCTCGATGCGCTTGGCCTCGGCCTCCTCGTGGGCCTTGAGCTCGGCGGCCAACCGTGCCTTTTCCTCCTCGGAGGCTTTCTGGATGCGCTGGAGCTCGTCGTACTTGGACGGCAGGGCGATGAGAATTTCGTGTCGGTATCCGTCCACGTCGTTTTTGTATCTATCGGCGAACACTGGCATGAGCTTGGCGATGATGGCAGCGCGCTCTTGGCTGAGCTTGCCAGCCATGTCGGCCAAGGCCTCGGGGATTGGGACATGGCAGGGCGTGACTGCGGCCCAGTCGGCCGGCATGTCGACGGGGAAGTGCTTGATGGCCTCGCGCTGTGCCTCGTAGTTGTCGAGGGTGACGGAGGCGTTGAGGCTTGAGAGGGCGTTGATGGCCTTGGCCGAGTATTGTCCGAAAGAGCGGTTGTAGTCGTTCTCGACGTCGGCCCTGTAGTTGCTGATGGCTTGCTCGCGTTGCTGTCGCAACAGTTCGGCCTTGCGCCTTGCCTCCTCCGCGGCACGCTTGGATGCTGCGTAGGCGTTGCGGGCCTGCTGCACCTTGTAGGGGATGGTGCCGGCATTGCCTGGGTCGATGGCGTTCTCCATGCCTGTGAACTCGGAGCGTATCTGGTCGAAGAGCTTGGTGACGGCCGATCGCTTGGCGTTCATCTTCTTGATGGTCTTCTTGACCCGGTTGATGTAGTCGGCACACTGCTGGTCGAGCTGATCGGTCATGCCATTGGCTGTGACCTGTTCGAAGAGGCGTTGACCGAAGTCATTGCAATTCTTGCATGACATGTTGTTTTCCTCGTAAACGTTGGAGGCTGCCTTGACGATCATCTGCATGTTCTCCTGGCGCACGATGGGCAGCTGCGCGTTTGTTGCTTGTTCACTCATAGTTGTAAGAATTTAGAAAGTGTCATCCTCGTTTGTGGTTTCGGGATCGATGGTGACTCCCGCCGATACGTTATCCTCAGGAACGAAGCTGTCCCCGGGTTGCTGGGCTATTTCGCCTGTGGCGGGGTCGACTTGCTCAGGGGCGGGCCCCATGCCATAGATGTCGTCGGGGATTTCGGGATTGTCGGGCTGCTGTGTCTCCAGCTGTGTGGAGTGTCCGACGCGCACCTTGGGATAGGTGGAGAAGGCGTGCTTGATGCACTTGGCCATGAGGAAGCCCGTGTCGATCTGTCCATTGTCAGCCTTGTAGAGAGCGTTGGGCTCGCCGAGTTCCCATTGTTTGGTCTGGTAATTGTACTTCGAGTTTTGCTTGGCTGAGAAGTTGGCAAGGCGCTGCCAGTTTTCGGGAAGCATCACCCCATAGTCGGCGGAGCCGTCGGCGCGCGTGATCTTCATGAAGCAGGCCACGATGCGGCCGGACTGGTGGGGCAAGCGACAAGTGTAGTTGACGAACTTCTGTCCGCCATGCTCGCCAAACTCGAAGCTGTCCTCCTCATAGACGACGATGGGATTGTCGGCGTGGCGTATCTGCCCGCAGCGTGCACGGAGCACGAGCTCGCCATAGGCCGAGACGGTGAGAATGCACTGCGTCTCGTAGACGCCCTTCTGCTTGCCGTCGACATACTGGGAGTCCACCTTGATGGAGCGCGAGATGAGGTAGGCCTGGGCCTTGGCCCCAGCGTCGAGGGTGAGGCCGGAAATGGCCACGTCGATGAACGAGGTGAAGAGGGAAAAGTGGGTGCACTTCTTGCGAAGGTCCTCTTTCTCGGCGAGCAGACGGTTGAAGTTGCGCGACTCTTTCTCGTAGGCAGCTTCGCCCGACACGCCAGTGGATGGTGTCCACATGGCTTCGTAGATTTGGATGAACTTGGCGCGCACATGGTCGTTGCGCACGATCTCGTTGGGCTTCATCTGGTTGATTTGCTCAACGGTAATTCCTATTTGACTCATAGTTGTATGAAATTGAATGTGGTTAAAATTTTATTCAGTATTGTGGAGCCGCAGGGAGGAGTTGAACCTACCTAATGCCCAAAGCGTTGCTGATTGCCCTCCGTGGGTTGCGCCTATCCGATTAGCGCACTCTATCTGCGGCAGTTGAGACTACTTGCCAAGGTAGTCTTGTTGTATCCTCTGCAAGAGCCGCAGGTCGGCAGTTCGGTATTCGACTTTGCCCGGACGCTTGTAGGCTGTCACCTTTCCCTGCTTGCGCCACCGCTCCACGTTTCCCCGGCCGAACATGGCGAACGCCTTGTTTTGGCTGATGAATTCGGGGTCAGAGGCATCCTGCTTGAGCAGATGCACCACCCTTGCGGCCACATCATTGAGGAACGTAGAGTATTTGACGCACATATCAGAGAAGTTGAGATAGTCCATTAATGATTGTCCTTGCTGTTGCATGCTGGCTTGTGGTCGCCCTCGGTGATGCCCTCACACCAGCGGTCGAAAGCTGCAATCCATTTGTCGTGCTTGTGCCAAAGGGTGTAGAGGCAGAACATCACGAAAAGCAGGAAGAAGCCAATCGCCTTGTTGATGATTAAATGAAAGATGAATGCAAGTGTGCTTTCGTCTTGCTCTTCACCGATGATGAATAGTGTACCGATGCAACCCAGCAATATGAGTATGCTGACGCGGATGAATGAAAATGTCTTGTTCATTGCTTTTGATTTATATTTGTGGAACATGGTGGAGTCTTGGCGTGCTCAACGTAGCGGTTGAGCAGGGGGCAGAAACAGCCGTTGAGGGCGTTGTAGGACTGCTTGCAGGTGGCGCAGAACTGGTTGGGCATTATTCGTATGGATTTATGCCTAACTTGCTGAAAGCCTCTTCTTCGGAAACAGAGCCACGCCAGCAGTCGAGATAGTCATTGACTGCTTGGTCATTGTTGCGGTCGGCCTGTTCGTTGTAGCCGAAGTCCTTGCAGAATGCTGACCAACTGATACGGTCGAGTTCTTCATTAGACATGTGGTTTGTGGTGTTGCAGCTAACGAGAGTTGCAAGGAGGACGATTGAAATGATGGTCTTTTTCATTGTTGTATAAGTGTTATGAAATTCGTGTTGCTGTGATTGTGCGCTGTTCGCGGTTTGTCGATGTTGAAAACTTCTTGTCCCATTGCAAACCGAAACTAACACAAATTGATTTGAGGTAGCTTGAACGGCTAACAGGAACCGTCAGTTCTTCGCCAACTGCAAGACTTGAAAGTTGTCCGAGCAGAGACTTTTTGCGCTGATTTTTAGATGTTTCGTTCATTATTTCGATATTTATTTATAACTTTATTGTGCAAAGGTAGTGTTTAATGGACATATATGCAAGTTTATTGGACATTATTTTTGAAGAAAATTAAAGTTTAATGAACACAAAACTTGTAAGTGTATGGATTTCAGTCTATTAAACTCGCTTGTCGAGAAAAGTAAAATGGGCAAGGCTCAGATTGCTGAAATGGCGAAAATTTCGAGAACTACTCTTGATAATGCGCTGAATGGTGCTGACATTAAGATTTCTACGATTGAAAGCCTTTCTAATGTGCTTGGTGTAAGTCCAAGTGTTTTCTTTGGCGCAGACAATGATGCCAATGAGGAGAACTTGAACATCTACGAAAAAGAAATCAAACGACTTCAAACTTTATTGGACAATCAGAGAAAGTCTACAAAAGTTGTAGTTGAACTTGATGTTACTCCTGATGAGTTCATCAAAATGGGATTGAAGGATAAGGTCATTCAAGTGTTGAGTAAATGAAAAAGTACAGCAAGATTGTCTATTTCATAGTGTCTGTTATAAACGCAATATCATCTATTGTTTTACTTTGCATAATCTGTCCACGTACTCATAACTTGGGTTTTGATTATATAGGGGTTATTGTTGCAATACTTGCATTGTTGATAACTCTGTTGATTGGGTGGAATATTTTCACAGCGTTGGATATAAGGAAAGATGTGCTCATGAAAGTTGAAGAGTGCAGGAAACAGTGTCAGCATGATTTACGTTTGCATTCCGAATTAAACAATAAAGAGTTTGATAACATTGTAAGGACTCTTAAACGAACAGAGGATTATTGCAACAAGTTAGACAATGCACTTTATGAGCATTTGAGTGGAAAAAAGGAAAAATGAGCAAGACTGAGGCCGTTGGATATTTGTTTGTCCTGTTGTTGACCTTTCAATCCATTGGTGATATGTGTGAATGGATTAGCAATTTACCTTATCCCAATTGGGTAAAAGGCATTGGATACGTACTTGCTTTAGTGCTTTGGTTTAGTGGTATGGCATTTCTGTATTTTGCAGAGAAAGCCATGCGTAACAGAAAGAAAGATGATTATGAGTGAAGATAAGGATTTGAAGAAATTGGAAATGGTATGGCAAGCATTCAATGAGGTTGAGGAAGAAAACCAAGAGGAGGAACTTGACGAAGAAGTCGATTTCTATGCCGAACTGAAAGAGGCAGCATGGAACATCCTCCATGAGAACCCCGGCACGGACTTCGGAGACTGGCAGCAAATGCTCATCGAGCAATACCCGACAGAAGTTGTGGACGCACTCGGCACAAACCCTCCAGAAGTATATGCAGAACTTTCTGATTGGTGGAACACCGTGGACTATGACGATGGTGTGTTGGAGATACCGTACACGTTTCGGGACTGGGCAGAGTACTTTGCCACGGAGCGGTCGGTGGAACTCTACGACCTGCTTGCTGAGGCGAAACGCGAAATAAGGCGTTTGGAGAGCGTTATTTCTTCGAAACGATAAATTCCTCGTCGGAGTATAGAAAACTCGTCAGAGGGTCAAAGAAAAGCCCTATGGGGCGTTTATGGTGAAAGTATAGAGCGATGAAATCAACAATCAAAAAACGACAAGGAATGATGTAAAAGCAGAGAAGTCGGCCCATTTCTAATGTGAGACTTACAATTATTCCTTAACTCCCTAAAAATAAGAGGGTACAAGCTGCGGCGCAGGCTGCGGTTGAGGAATAGTCTGACGGACAATCGCAACTAAATAGAAAGGCTGCAAGTCTCTCATCATCGAGAGGTTTGCAGCCTTTTTTTCGTGTGTTGTTGGAAGGGATAGTCGTCAGCTTGCCGTGCGGGTGCGTCTGACGGGGGCTTTCCTGCCTATTCTGTCGATGTAGCTTGGCGCATGACGACTTGTCTCAGATCAGTCTGGAACAAGCGAAACTCTGGCTCTGTCAGGGCTCTGCCGGATGAGAGGACCACCAGCGGATGGGGCGAAAACTCACTTCTGTAGGGTGGGTGATGGTGGTCGAAGGGATTTTCTACGAAGTTGCAACTTCTGTAAAATCGCAGACGCGCCTTCGTCACCTCGTCCACGATGGGATCGATTTCGAGGATGACGGGTGTCGGTGTCGACTGGACAAAAGCACGGAGCAACCTACTTCCAAACCCTTGGCCACGCAAGTGGGCGCTGATGGCAAAATGCTCCACATAACGATAGGAAACAAACTGCCAATAGGCGATGAATCCGATGAACTCTTGGTCTTTCTCATAAGCCAACAGTCGATAACGCGTGTCTCTGAAAGCAACTTCTTGTTGGTCGCAGGAACGCTGCTCGAAGATGGGAAAGCTGGTGGCGTATAGGCCTTTAAACTTCTCATACAGAGCGTCTTGGCTCGAAAGAATGATGTGTTGCTGCATGGCGCTTTAGTGTGTGATGTTCAACATGGTGAACATGAACTCGCGGAAAGCCTTCGAGTAGCGGATGCGCTTCGTGGTGGCTTGTGTCAGGCCGTTGTCCTCGTCGCCCATGTCGTACCATGTTTTTTTGCCCATCCCTCCATTATATAAGGTAACGGTAAAGACAGGGTGGCTGGTCCGGCCGTAAACCTTTTCCTCGGAGAGGATGATGGGCTCGCTTTTTTTGACGAAGAGTTTTTCGGCCAGCAATTTCAGTTTTTGGGTTTCTTGGGCTGGCAGCCTACGCTCAGCTTTGCCGTTGTGATAGACTGTGGCCTTTCGTTCTTGGTTGAGGACGATGGCGCTGGAGCTAACCTTCGTGGAGACATCCACTTTGATGGAATCGATGCTGTAGCTGAACGGTTGTGTGGAGGTCTTTGTAGAACTGCAACTGGGGACCAGCAAGACGATGCCGATAGCAAATGCGGTCAACCAAAATTTTCCTTTTGTTTTCATGTAGAGTACGTTTGGTTTTTACCAACCAAATGCAAAATTACTCTTTTCCTTGCACAATAGGGTCGAAAAAAGATGTTTTGGCAGAACAGTTTTTTTGCATGAGGAAGAAAGAAAACTGCTTTCTGTTGGCTTTTTTCTGAAAAAACAGGCCTCTGGCGACTGCACCTTCTAGAGAAAAATAAACCACTTTTGTTCGATTAAATTTCGTTAAAAGTCTTAATGGTGGTTAATTTGTATGAATTTGTTCGGCGAAAGATGCCTAACGGAGTCGCGATAGATATCGAATCGAGACTCGATAGATATCGAATCGAGACTCGATAGATGCTTAACGGAGACTCGATAAGATATCTATCGCAAAACTATGAGCATGCGCAGAGTTTTCTGCAAGGCATATTTTCGCTTAATGCTCAGAATATCAGACATTTGCGCAAAACCCTCTCAGAATCGCGTATTTGCGAGCAAAAGTAGGCTTGATTGATTTCAAGCGATTCTGGAGAGACTTTTTGTTCAAATTATTCAATTGTTGTCTCATACTTTTAGACGTGCCGACGAGAAACCCTGTCGCTTCCTCCTGTCGACTTGGAGGATTGCCGAAGGGGCCAGCCATGCGACGTGGGACACGTCGCCCACTAAATTGCCCACTTCTTTTTTTGTGTAAAACTCAAAATCTAGCGCTTATTTGCGCCCAACAGATTTTTATAGACTTAAACATTCAAGTTAGAAGTGCCAACCGCTTGGAAGAAGCGGCCCCCTGTTGGAAACTTCAAAAAATGGCGATGCGAGGATGGATAATTAGGAAAATAGTCGTAACTTTGTCGTAAACAAGAAGGAATATGGTCAATGAATATCAACTGAGGGTGTTGCCGCAGGTAGCTTACAGCGAGCAGAGCCTCATCGACTTTGTGGCACGCGATAAGGGCATCGACGCTCGAACCATCCAACGTGTGCGCGTGTTGCGTCGCAGCATCGATGCACGCCAGCGTACCATCTATGTCAACTTGCAGGTGCGGGTCTATATCAACGAGTTGCCGCAAGACGACGCTTACACGCCTACCGTCTATGGCGATGTGTCGGGGCGTAAGCCCGTCATCGTGGTGGGCATGGGGCCAGGTGGCCTGTTTGCAGCGTTACGACTGGTGGAGCTGGGGCTCCGTCCCATTGTCTTGGAAAGGGGCAAGGATGTGCACGAGCGCAAGAAGGACATGGCCCTGATCACCAAGACCCAGCAGGTGGACCCCGAGAGCAATTACTGCTTTGGCGAGGGTGGTGCCGGTGCCTATAGCGATGGCAAACTCTACACACGCAGCAAGAAACGCGGTTCGACGGAGAAGATACTCAATGTCTTTTGCCAGTTTGGCGCCTCACCCTCCATTTTGGCCGATGCCCATCCACACATCGGCACAGACAAGTTGCCACGCGTCATTGAGAACATGCGTGAGCAGATCTTGCAGAGTGGGGGAGAGGTGCATTTCCAGACCAAGATGACCTCGCTCCTGATGGAAAACGACACCGTGGTGGGCGTTGAAGCTGTCGACCTGGCCAGCGGCCAGGAACTCACGTTCCATGGTCCCGTTATCCTGGCCACTGGCCATAGCGCCCGCGATATTTATCGCTACCTCCATCAGGCGCATGTCGAGATGGAAGCCAAGGGCATCGCTGTGGGCGTGCGCCTGGAGCATCCGGCCCAACTCATCGATCAGATACAATATCATTCCAGACAGGGTCGCGGCAAGTATCTGCCTGCCGCTGAGTATTCGGTGGTGACGCAGGTCGAAGGTCGTGGCGTCTATTCATTCTGCATGTGTCCTGGAGGTTTTGTCATACCAGCAGCCACAGGACCCGAGCAGATCGTAGTCAACGGCATGTCACCCAGCAACCGTGGCACCCGATGGAGCAACTCGGGCATGGTGGTGCAGGTGGAACCCGACGATGTGCAGGGCATGCTCGAGCGCGATGCCACTGCCAATCCTGCGGATGCTGATGGCGTGCTGGATGTGATGCATTTTCAGGAACAACTGGAGAAGATGTGCTGGCAGCAAGGCAACCGCCAACAGACAGCCCCTGCCCAGCGTATGGCCGACTTTGTGAACAATCATCTCAGCTATGACCTTCCAGAGAGCAGTTATGCGCCAGGCTTGATCAGTTCGCCCCTCCATTTCTGGTTGCCGCCCTTTGTGGCTCATCGTTTGCAGGAGGGCTTCCTGTTTTTTGGCAAGCACAAGCATGGTTTCCTGACCAACCAGGCGGTGGTCATCGCCACCGAGACGCGCACGTCGAGCCCTGTGCGCATCATTCGTGAGCGCGAGACGTTGCAACACGTCCGTCTGCAGGGCCTGTTCCCCTGTGGTGAGGGTGCAGGCTATGCGGGAGGCATCGTGTCGGCAGGTGTCGATGGTGAGCGCTGCGCTGAGATGTGCGCCCAATATCTGGAGGCCCAGTAAGCCGTTGGCTTTAGGGCTGGGGCCCCATGCGAAGGTTGCGCGACTTCTATATAGCAATAAAAATCCGCAATGCCTGTGAAGACAAGCATTGCGGATTTTTTTTGTTGTGTGGCTGTTGGCTACAGGATAGTCTTCACGGCCTCCAACATGCCTTTCTCCTGGATCAGGTCGAGATAACCTTTCACCATGGCGCAGAGGCCGGGCACAGTCTGGTTGAGATCCTCGTGCCACACATAGTCGAACGCCAACACACCCTTGGCCACAGCCGCCGTGTCGCCCGTGGCCCAGAGCTCCGTCAGCCGGGCCATAATCTTCGGGTCGTCGTTGGGAGTGATGGGTGTGCCGTCGGCTCGCTTTCCACCCTTGTAGTAAGTGATGATGGCGGCCAAGCCAAACACCAGTCCCTCAGGAAGTTGTCCCTTGCGCTTGAGGTAAGTCTTCACGCCGGGCAAGTCGCGTGTCTCATACTTCGGGAAACTGTTGAGCATGATCGAGGTGACCTGGTGGTCGACAAAGGGATTCTCAAAACGCTCCAGCACATCGTTGGCAAACTGCTTGCACTCGTCGAGGGGCAGGTCGAGCGTCTGCATGAGTTCGTCGAACTGCACCTTGTGGATGTAGCGGCCTATGACGGGATGTTCGCAGGCGTCGCGCACAATGTTGACGCCGCTGAGGAAGGCCACAGGCGAGAGCACCGTGTGGGGACCATTGAGCAGGGTCACCTTGCGAGCGTGGTAGGGCTTCTCGTTGTCGGTGATGAGCACGTGGAGGCCCGCCTTCTCGGCTGGGAACTCCTCCTTCATCTGCTCGATGGTCATGTTCTCTGCTTTCTCGATGACCCAGAGGTGGAAGCTCTCGGCCTTCACCACGAGGTTGTCTTTGTAGCAGATTTTCTGTTGGATCTCCTGGATGGTGTCGCGTGGGAAGCCTGGCACGATGCGGTCCACGAGCGTGGCGCAGACGTAGCAATGGTCAGTAAACCACGCCTTGAAGCCCTCGTAGTCGGCGCCCATGTCGTCTTTCCATAGTTCGATGTATTGGTAGATGCACTCTTTCAGGTGGTGGCCGTTGAGGAAGATGAGTTCACATGGCATGAGGATCATGCCCTTGGTGGGGTCGCCGCCGAAGTACTGGTAACGATGGAACAGCAGCTGTACGAGTTTGCCAGGGTAGCTGGCGGCAGGCGCGTCGGCCAGCCGACAAGCTGGATCGTAGGCGATGCCCGCCTCGGTGGTGTTGGAGATGATGAAGCGCATCTCGGGCTGCTCGGCCAATGCCAGGAAAGCCTGAAACTGTGTGTAGGGGTTGAGTGCGCGGCTGATAACGTCGATGCGCGTGAGTGAGTTGACGGGGGCGCCATTCTCCTTGCCCTGCAGGTTGACATGGTAGAGACAGTCTTGCCCATTGAGCCAATCGACCATGCCGTGGGCAATGGGTTGCACGACAACCACGCTCGAGTTGAAGTCGGTCTTCTGGTCCATGTTGAAAATGATCCAGTCGACAAAGGCGCGAAGGAAGTTGCCCTCGCCAAACTGGATGATCCGTTCGGGCATCTCGCTCTTGGGGGCGGTGCGACGGTTCAGCGCTTTCAGTTCTTTCATGATTGGTGATAGTGTCATAGTTCGTTATGTTGCAGGCAAAGTTAATAATAATTTGATAGGTGAGCCGACTTCCGCGTGTTAAATTCCACGCAAACCTTTGCGTAGATGATTTTATGTCGTCTGAGATCCAAGTAATCCAAAAAAATATAGTAACTTTGCACATACACAAAAAGGATCAAAATATATTATGAAGCAGACAAAGATTGTATGTTCCGTCAGTGATCGCCGTTGTGATGTTGATTTCCTGCGCAAACTGTTCTTCGCAGGCATGAATGTGGTCAGGATGAACACGGCTCACGCTACTCAGGATGGCATTCGCAATATCATTCGCAACGTGCGCACGGTGTCGCCCCATATCGGCATTCTCATCGACACCAAGGGCCCGGAGGTCCGCACGACGGACGTGAAGGATAAGATCACCTACAAGACGGGTGACGTGGTGAAGATTTTTGGTCGTCCGGAGATGGAGACCACCCACGATATCATCAATGTGAACTATGTCGACTTTGCGCGTGACGTGAAGGTGGGCGATCACATCCTGATCGATGATGGCTTGCTCGACATGCAGGTCATGGACATCGTGGGACCGACAGTCTATGCCACCATGCAAAACGATGGCGTGCTGGGCGCTCACAAGAGCGTGAATGTGCCGGGTGAGCATATCGACCTGCCGGCGCTCACCGAGAAGGACAAGCGCAACATCCTGTTGGCCATTGATGAGGACATCGACTTCATTGCCCATAGCTTTGTGCGCTCAGCAGCCGATGTGAAGGCCGTGCAAGACATTCTCGATGAACATCACTCCGACATCAAGATCATCTCGAAGATTGAGAACCAGGAGGGTGTTGACAACATCGATGAGATCATCGACGCCAGCTATGGCGTAATGGTGGCCCGTGGCGACCTGGGCATCGAGGTGCCCATTGAGAAGATTCCAGGCATACAGCGCATGATCATTCGCAAGTGTGTGCAGAAGAAGAAGCCTGTCATCGTGGCCACACAGATGCTCCATACCATGATAGAGAACCCGCGGCCCACCCGCGCCGAGGTGACCGACATCGCCAACGCCATCTACTCCAACACCGACGCATTGATGCTCAGTGGTGAGACGGCCAGCGGCAAGTATCCCCTGGAGGCTGTGCAGACCATGGCGTCCATCGCCGAGCAGGCCGAGCAAGACCGCCTCAACTTTGGACACCAAGACGAGGTGCCGCTCAGCGAACATTGCTCGCAGCGCGAGTTCCTTGCCCATGCGGCCATCGACTCCACACGTCTGCTGGGTGTGTCGGGCATCATCACCGATTCGGAGACGGGCGAGACAGCACGCAACCTAGCTGCCTTCCGAGGCCCCAAGCCCGTGTTGGCCATCTGCTACAAGGAGAAGACACAGCGTTGGCTCAACCTGTCGTATGGTGTCATCCCCATCTTCCAAAAGGAACATGTCAGCCCCGACTATATGTTCACCGCTGCCCTGCGCATGCTGAAGCAGAAAGGGTACATCAAGTCCGACGACAAGATTGCTTATCTCTCCGGATCGTTTGGCGAGGGTGGGGGCACCACCTTCCTGGAGGTCAACAGAGTGAAAGATTATTTCGACAAGCGATACGAGTTCCACTTGCCCAACATGAAGGTGAAGTAACTCAAGGCATATCATTAACAAGAAAGGCGGGAAATCCATTTGACTGGGTTTCCCGCCTTTATAGTTGTTCGCTTTGGGGCGCTATTTCAGTAGGCTGTCGAAGGTCTTGATGAGCGATACGGGGTCTTCAGCGAAGGCCTTGGTGTCGAGGTCGGCTATGGTCTCCTTCATGACCGGGTAGGGCTTAAACACAATCTTCAGCAACATCTTCAGGCCTATCATGCTACCCATGCAGTAACTCTTGGCCACGTCCTCGTTGTGAACCTTGAAATAATACATGTAGCTGGTGCCTTGCAGATGCACGGTCTTGGTGTTGGTGGCTGTGGTGATGTAGTGGATGTATGCCGACACATGCTTGCCCTCATACACGGGTGATAGGAACACTGGGTTCTTGTAGGGCTTCGGGTTCTTGCTCCACACGCTGGGCAAGGTGCGCTGGGCCATGAGCGGCACGAAGGTTATCCACTCTTTTGATTTGGAGTCGTAATAGTTCACGCTCTTGATGTCGGTCGACTTGTACTCGCTTTTTTCTTCCGCCTTGGTGTCTTTCAACAGGACGGCGTCGCCGCCGTCGAGCATGAACAGGTGTTTCGTCACACCTTCCACCACGTTGCCGTCGTTGAGGGTGATCTTCACGTTGTTTTGCGCTTGCGCCATGCCACAAAGCAGGAGGCACAGAAGCAACATCGTCAGCTTTTTCATTTTCTTCGGTTTTAGGGGGTTAAACTTGTGGGTTGTGTTGTTTCTCGGCTGCAAATATACACATTTTCCATTACCCCCCCCTAAGAAAATCAAAAATATTTTTTTATAAAGTTTAGGATGAAGTCGTGTTTTGACAAAACCGGGTCAAATCATCTTTTCAAAGGCCATGCGGCTTCCTTGCTGGTAGATGATGTTGCCGCAATAGGTGAAGGCAGCCTTGTCGAGCAGGCGCAACATGCGCTCGTTGTCGTAGTTGGTGTCCACCCTGAAACTGTGCACGTCAACTGAGAGGGCCAACTGTTCCACTTTCTCGATGAAACGCAGTCCGATGCCATGTCCCTTGGCAGCCTCGGCCACGGCCAGGCGGTGGAGCACCACGAAGGGCTCGTCCGACAACCAGTGGCCTTGAATGACATCATAGGCGGGTTCACCCGTTAAGACCACAGCGCCATAGGCCATGAGCTGCTCAGCCTGGAGCATGACATAGCCTACACCCGTGCTGATGTCGTGCTCGATGTGTGTGCGGGCTGGGTAGCCCTGGTCCCACTGGTGCTTGCCCTCGCGCTTCATCTGCTGCTTAGCTTCCTCGATGATGGTCATGATGCCGTCGAGGTCGGCTGTAGTGGCTTTTCTGAATGTGTACTCCATTCGTTGTGAATGTTTGATTGCCCCGAAATAGAGTGAGGGCAAATAAAAAAAGAGGATGTTAACTGAGTAACATCCTCTTCCTGTTGGCTACTTAGTGACTCCGCTGGAATTACCTTGTGACTCCGGCAGGATTACCACAATTCCCTATTCTTTCCATCTGATTTACAGGTATTTACCACTGATTCTCTTTATTTTAAAGAAAGATGTCATCATTTTCTTGTTGTATTATTTTGGGGAGTGTAACACAAGTGTAACACATCTCAAAAAGCAATCCTCTTGCCTACATACATACAATTTAACAATGTTCAAGTGAGAACATAATTTTAAAGAACTCTTTTGATACATCATGCACGGCATTGTACCGTCATGTACTATCACTTTGTGTTAAATAGTTGGTATGTAGGTACAATTAGCAAACAAAACACGATATTTCCTATTCGTTTAGCTTTAATTTTGTCGCCGTCAAGTTCGACAGTATAAAGCAGACTGCAATCAAAATCGGGTGGTGTTCTTATTGTAAGAATATCCTCTAAATAACTGTGCAAAGGTACGAAAAATAAGCGAAAGTACATAGTGATTTTACGCTTTTAACCTTACTTTTAGTGTGGCTTTAGGTCTATACCCGACTTGGATACAACTACTTGCGGACTAACACTAAACAATTAAAGTTAAAGAACATGCAAACCGAACGCATAAAGAACATCACTGCATGGGTCAGTGATATCAAGCCGGGTATGGTAAAGTCTGCTTACCTGCCCTGCCACAGAGTACAGACACTGAACTGCCTTGTGTCACGTTTCAACTGCGGTAGAGGAAGACAGAGAAGAATCTTCGTCCACTACCATTACTGCTCCGATTTGGAGGTGGCGGTTTTAGTCTGCGAGACTCTTGAAGACTATTACAATAACAAAAATAAAGGAAACGATTATGGTTGGAAAGATGAGATCCCAAAAGATTACCGTTGACGAACTCAAGCAGATCGTCATCGACTCTGAAGAGACTGTCTGGAGTGTGGACGCTATGGCGCAGATGCTTGGCATCTCCACACAGGCTGTAAGAAAGCGAATACTTCGCGGGCTGATACCTGCCCACAAGGACGGTCGCTTATGGTATATACTCAAAAGCGAGTATATAAGCCGACTAAGAGCAAAGTAAATCCTCTAAACTCTATACAGATAGTAAAGTCCACATATCTGTAGCCGTGAGGTTGTGGATGTGTGGCAAATTTTAATACCGAAAATTTATGATACGACAAGAAATAATCGACACCATACTGGAGCAGACCGACATCGTGGAAGTCATCGGCGAGGACGTCACTCTGCGCAAGTCCGGCACGCGCTATGTCGGCTTGTGTCCGTTCCACAACGAGAAGTCCGGCTCCTTCTACGTCTTCCCTCACACTGGCACCTTCAAGTGCTTCGGCTGTGGCGAGGGCGGCGACGTCATACACTTCTTGGAGAAGCGCAACAACATGACCTTTGTGGAAGCCGTCAAGTCGCTTGCACAAAGGGCGCACGTCGAGATTGAGGAGCAGGAGGAGTTGGTGGAAGCCAAGCAGAAGCGGCTCCACCGTGAAGCACTTTGGATAGCCAACAAACAGGTCGCCGACTTCTACCGCAAGCAGTTTCTTCAATCGAAGGAGGCGCAGGATTACGCCTACCATCGTTGGGGCAAGGAATACTGCACGCTCAAAGAGATAGGCTATGCTCCCAAGGACGGGCACGCCCTTCAGCAGCTCCCTGTCAAGCCGGAGTTTCTGAAGGAGCTTGGCTTGCTCAACCGTGGCGGCTATGACTTCTATCAGAATCGCATCACCATCCAGATACATGACCGCTTCGGGCATGTCATCGGCTTCACCGCTCGCTGCATGGACGAGCAGCAGCCCAAGTACCTCAACAGCTCTGACTCCATCATCTTCCACAAGTCCACGGTGCTCTTTGGCATCGAGGAAGCGTGGAAGACCGCCGCCAAGCAGGACAAGATGTTTCTTGTCGAGGGTGCCCCGGATTGTATGCGACTGCAGAGCATCGGCATTTACAACACGGTGGCTGCGCTCGGCTCGTCATGGAATGACACGCATTTCGCCACCATCAAGCGCATCGCATCAAAGGTGTGCTTCTTGCCGGATGCCGACCCTCCGAAGAACGGTGCCGCCTTCGGGCATGGCGTGGAGGTGGTCATGGATGCCGGGACGATGGCTATGGAGTGTGGTCTGTCGGTGAGCGTCAAGGAAATCCCGGACACGGAGCAGAACATCAAGCAGGATCCCGACACGTTTTTCAAGAACACGCACATTTTCAACAGCACGGAGGAGACGGACTTCATCCTTTGGCTCGCTGACAAACTCTTTGCCCACAACAATACCACGGAGGAGCAGCGGCAGACGATACGGAAAATCGCCTATCTTCTGTCGCTCCTCGATGACAGCACGGGCGTTTCCATGTATATCGGCAAACTCACGCGCTATTACCAGGGGCGCAACCTCTGGAAGCAAGCGGTTGACAACGAGCGAAAGCGCAACGAGGAGCAGCAGAAGAAAAAGCAGGAGCGAGCGGAGGACGACCTTAACCACAAATACGGCTTTTACGTTGACCACGGATGCTACATGTCGATTACTGAGAAGGGCAGCGTCTACGAGTGGTCGAACTTCACGATGCTCCCATTATTCCACATCAAGGACAATACGAACCCGAAACGACTCTACAAAATCAAAAACGCTATGAATCACGAAGAAATCTTGGAACTCAAACAGGAGGATCTTATCGCCCTCGCGAAGTTCAAGCAGAAGATTGAGGGCTTGGGCAACTTCATTTGGAAGGGTACAGAAAAGGAACTCACAAAGTTAAAGTCATATCTCTATGAAAAAACCGAGACTGCCACTGAAATCACACAAATGGGTTGGCAACGTCAGGGCTTCTACGCTTTCGGCAACGGCGTGTTCTACGACAACCATTTCATCGTGACGGATGAGTTTGGCATTGTGCGACTCAAAGATAAGGGCAACTTCTACCTTCCCTCTAACTCGTCCATTTATCGCACTGACCCTAAGCTGTTTACGTTTGAAAAGCAGTTTGTTCACCTCAACCTCTCGTCCGTGTCGCTGAAGGATTTTACCTCGCAACTTTTCCGCGTGTATGGCGACAACGGGCGTGTTGGCTTTTGCTTTTACCTCGCCACTCTCTTCCGTGATGTTGTTACCTCCACCTCGGCCAACCACTGGTTTCCCATCCTCAATCTCTTTGGCCCCAAAGGCAGCGGCAAGTCGGAGCTTGGCCACACCCTGCTTTCGCTTTTCACCATATCTTACACGGCCCCGAACATCCAAAACTCCACCCCATCGGCTCTTAATGACACGGTGGCGCAGTCGGCCAACGCGCTCGCACACATTGACGAGTACAAGAACGACATCGACCCTAAGATGATTGAGTTCTTGAAAGGCTTGTGGGACGGTACGGGACGCACGCGCATGAACATGGATCTTGACAAGAAAAAGGAGACTACTGCCGTGGATTCCGGCATCATCCTTTCCGGCCAGGAGATGCCGACTTCTGACATCGCGCTCTTTACCCGACTGATTTTCTTGCAGTTCCCTCGCAGCGAGTTCTCTGACAAGGAGAAGGCAGATTATAAGAAGCTCCTCGAAATGCGCTCACTCGGCTTGACGCACCTGACGCTCGAAATACTGAAACAACGCAAGCACTTTGAACAGGCTTGGGCAACGGCTTTCAAGGAGACGCAGACCATCGTGGGCAACGCTCTTGGCGACAACAAGGGTGAGGACAGAATAATGAACAACTGGTGTGTGCCGCTTGCAGCTCTCCGAGTCCTCCAAGGCATCATCCCGACCCTTTCCTACGAGAATATGCTTCATGTCGTGGTTGAAGGCATACAGAAACAGAATGCAGAATGTAAGACGAACGGCGAACTGGGCAACTTCTGGAACGTGGTGCAGTATCTCGCGAGCGATGGCGACCTCATTGAGGGCGGCGACTTTTTCATCCGTTATTGCAGCCGCTTCAAGACGGACATCATCAATGCCACTTGGCAAACCGAGCGACCAGTCCTGTTCCTTCAGAAGACTCGCATCTTCAATCTCTACCGCAAGGAGGGGCGACAGGCCAACGACAAGGTGCTGCCGACTGACGCGCTGAAATACTATCTCCAAAACAGCCGGGCTTACCTTGGTGAGAAGGTGGCGCGTTTCGATGTCTACAAGAAGGGCATCATCCAGTACGACCATTCCCGAATGGGTGCCAACAATATGCCTGCAAAGATGACCATGACCCAACGCGCCTACTGCTTTGACTACGACAGTCTCTGCGAAACGTTTGGCATCAGTCTATGGACTGCCCCCGACCAACGTGACAGCGACGAGCCGTTTTAACCTTTTTACTCTTTTACTTTTTTACTTTTAAAAATCGGTGTCTCACTCCGAATAAATTTCTTTTCAAAATAGGTATCATAATTAGGTGGACTGCCGGGGCGATTGCATCGTCTCGGCGGTTTTCATTATGCGGAATACATAGCCGTCCTCAAAGATGTAGTCCGTAAATAGCGGTATCTTGCTAATGCCTTGTTACCTACATACATATAAAAAAGGTAGCCCATCACACGCCCCAAGAAGGAATAGGTGTCACTGACGATGTAGCTGCCGAAATCCTCATTGTTTTTTTCGCCCTCATGGATTTTCAGATAAGAAATGCTGTAATTGTTGTAACTCAATGTAACATTCTGTCTGTCATAGATTTAGGTAGGCTATTATCTTGTAATTTCTTATAACTTCCTGTAACATTTCATTATGCTCTCTCAATACCAAGATGAAAATAGGTACTGACAATCCTTCTTTTAGGCATAGGTATCGGTCTCCTCCTCGTCAGCATTGCGCTGCTTGCACTTGATGAAAGCGGTATCGTAAGTGCCAATCGTGCTTTTCGAGAGCGAGCCAAGCACACGTGAGCCTTTTCTTATCATTGTACTTCTTTTGGCGTAAGTGCCGCATGGCAAGCCGCACCCAAAGATTTTATAAAGCGGTATCGCTGATGCTCTCCAATCGCTCCGCTCTTGTGGCTTGGGCGATTATTCACTCAAGTTTCGGATTTAGATTTCACGCCGTTTGAGCATATGCCCTAAGGGCGGCCAGCCTCTTGTCATTCTCAATAATCTGGATAGTCAACTCATCGGAGTCAGCACCAATAAGTTCAGCAACGACAACTACCACTTCCA
>JBNMMB010000055.1:0-24274 GCA_050875105.1 Prevotella sp.
GTCAATGGCCGTGCGACTGACGGTAAGCATCAACTGTCCCAGCAAGATTAGCCAAACAAAGCCTATGTCTTGATTCTTGATGCCGACATCGACAATGGCCTGGGTAAGGAATGGCAGGGCAAGTTGCAAGAGGCTCCCAACTAACAAACCCAAGATGATTTGTCCGAAATACTTTTGGTATTTTCTCACATATCCAAATAAAAAGCGGAATGACCTTTTCTCCTTAAAGTGTTCTTCATCCTCCACCTTATAAGTATAGAAGGCTGGGGTCGTTTCTAAGAACATGGCGACACCTTTGTTCTCGCCCTCAGACATTGTGCTTATCCAATGTTTTTGAAATTCATCTAATGTATAAGTCACCAATCCTTTACCGGGATCTGCTATGTAAAACTTCTTTTCTTTCTTGATTTTATATAATACTACGAAATGCTCTTGATTCCAATGTAATATACAAGGTAAAGGTGCTTTGGATAATTCTTTTGTTGCAATTTTCACACAGAGTGTTTGAAATCCTAAGGTGTTTGCTGCTTCATTGATGCTCAACAATGAGACTCCTTCAGTTGTTGCAAAGCAAAGCTTAGAAAGATATTCTGAGGAATATTTTTTGCCATAATACCCACAGATCATCTGCAAACATGCAATTCCACATTGCATGGAATCATGTTGGTAAACTACTTTTATTTGCCGGCTCATGATGCTTCTATTTGCTAATTCTGCTTTCTTCTTCGCTATTAGAACTATTCTTCTTAAATGACATCTTGAAGTTATTGATATTGTATCGTAAAGTGACACTCACACTGCGGCTGTCTGGTGAGAGTGTGCGGCAAGATTCTATGTTGTATAGGCATGTGCTGCTGTTTGGCGTGGCCTTGTGCAACAAGTCGTTGCCCGATACGATTACCGTCAATCTCTTATCTTTAAAGAAGGTCATATATGCACCCAAAGCAAGACCATAGGCGGGCTTGAATGAAGAACCCAATGACTTGTAGGCGGAAGCTACGTCTACGTTGCAAAACAACATCATGTGGCTCGTGTCGAACTGGTTGACAAAATTTCCTGCGAACATTGCCTTGTTTTTCTCTTTCACTCCCAAGAAAGGAAGCCTTGTTATGTCATAGTGGAAATCGCCATTATAGGCAAAACGGAAGAAACCGAACTTATCCGAATAGCTCACTTGCAAATCCCAATAGTCTGCATTGATGTTGACGGGCTTGTTTACGATGATGTTATCCCCCATCGGTGAAGATTGAAATGCGTATAGGGGATAGTTGTGCTTATGGTAGTAGTTTAGGTTCACACTTACTTTGTTTTTGTAGACCAAAGCCAAGTACGGATTGTGCGAAATCATATGTGACAAAGTCACATTTCCTTGTTCATAAAGGTGAGCGTTGATATAGCGCATCAAGGGTGATAGGTCTTGGAATTTGGGACGTTGCCCTTTGGCTTCGTATCCTATGGAGACAATCCAAGAAGGCGAAACCTGATATTCTATCTGCAGAGATGGAAATGCATTGAACTGTTTCTTTTGCAAATCACTACTACCATATTCTTCATAGTGATTAGAAGCATATTCCAAACGGATGCCGCCATCAAAATACAACCGTTTGAATTGGCCCGACAAATCAGCATAGACAGCCCCCACGTAGTCTTTCAGTTTGGTTTTGTTATTATAGTCGTAGCTTTCCTCTTTATTGTCAGATATGGAATGTCCATTGTTTACGATGTATGAATGCTTCATGCCAGCCTGAAATTGCAGAGCATGCCATAATGTTCGATTATAGTCAAATTTTAAAGTATAAACTTCATATCGGTTTTTGCCGTAAATATCTGCAAAAGGTGAATTCCCAAATAGTTTTACGGCATTCTCATCCCTTGTGAAGGAATTGATATAGCCCAAATTGACGCCCATGTTGGAATTTGGTGTAGTGTGAAAATATTTGGCCGCCACATTATGCGTGATGTCCTTATCTTTATCATTTTGCAGCGTGGTAATTTCCGTTGTCTGCTGATCGATGGTTGAGGCCTCCATGTCGTTAGATGTGTTGGCATCTTTGGCTATGTTTAATATGTACTGAACATCAAACACGTTGTTAGAGGTTGGCGCAAAAGAGGTGTTGAAAATAATTCCGTGTTGCGTGAGCTTATCCACAGCGTTGTTTTCAGACAGGTTGCTTGTTGTTATTTTTTTTATGCCTGGCTCATAAATGTCATACTTGTTTGTTGCCGACTCTTTCGAATGTGAATCATTGAATGTATATGAAAGGAATGTCTTCCATTTTCCGCTCTTGACGTTGATGTCGGCTGTTTGCGAATCACTGTACTTTCTGGCAAAGACCGACCTGTGTCTTACTTGAGATGAAACGTAGTCTTTCAACTCTTTCACCGTTCGGATCTTTATAACCGCATCATATTCTGAGCCATAAGCCGAAGAAGCATGTGGCTCCACGCTGACGTCTTTGATTTGAATAGGCTTTAGTGCATTCAGTTCCATGGAATTGCTCATTTCCCGCCCATTGATGAGGATGAGAATTCTGCCTTTTCCAACCATGGAAATATTCTCATCGTTGACAGTCACAAAAGGCAAAAAGGACAATACAGAATATACATCCGGTTGATTTTCCATAGAAGAGCCAGAAACAGCCATTCTATATGCTCCATTCTTGTAGACGACTCTTCTTTTTCCGGCCACAACGACTTCCTTGAGCGTCTTTTCATTTGCTTCCATCGTGATGATGCCAAGGTTTACAGAGTCACCTTGTTGTTCGGCTAAAGAAAGTATACAATCGTTATAGCCAATACCGGAAAGTAACAAATAACACTTATGATGTGGAGAACTGATGGCAAAGAAACCATTTGAATCGGTTGCTGCCCCAGACACAAAAGAGGAGTCCTTGCAATCTTTTAGTACAACACTTATATAAGGCAAACTTTTTCCTTGCTTATTTTTCAAATAACCATAGTAGTTTTGAGCCATCGATATGCCACATCCAACAACTAACAACATGAAGGAAACAATATATCTTTTCATAAATGCTTATATTTTTCTTTAAAACAAAAGGGCATGTGCTTAACCAGGGGCAGCACATGCTCTAATTCTTTAATGTCGCTGGACCACGGATTATTTCGCTTTTTCGTCAGGAATGGTGGTCGTAGTAGTTGTGGTAGTTGTGATGGTTGTGTGGGTATTTCCACCATCATCTGTGGTCGTGGTCGTTGTGGTCGTGGTCGTTGTGGTGGTAATCACCTTACCGCCGCAAATTCTCTCAAGTTCGCTTGGAAGCAATGCTTCAAATTTGGCAAATGTTTCCATCTTGGTCCTTTTTAAAATAGTTGACCTAGATCTACGTTCTGGGATGTACGCCTTTTAATCAGACGGGGCTGAATAGTATCCTTTGCACTGATTTGGCGGAAAGGACATTGGAATAATTGCGTCAAAATAAAAGCAAACCGCAATTATTTGTTTTATTTTGTATTTCAAAAACAAAGGTAAGTAATATTTTAAAAATAAAATACATGCTTTGAATTTATTTAGCTTTTATTTAAGCATGTTGCATTTAGTTAAACTTTCAATTGGGGATAAAGTATTCAAGCGAATTGTCCTTGATGGGCTTAGTCGATCGCAGCCTACGCAAGGCGATAGAGCCGAGTGTAGACTGTTTGGGCAAATCCGCTTGAATAAAGTATAAGTAATTCAAGTTTCTGATTTAGGAAAACGGCCTGAAAGGCCAAAAGTACATAGCCCAGGGTAAGCGCAGCGACACCCTGGGTAGAGATGGTGCGCGTGAGCTTGCGCCCTGAAGGGGCAAAAGTGTAGGCGCTTTGCTTACACCTTGCGTCTTCAGACGGCGACAGCACATTGCTTTTCTATACTTTTGCCCTTACAGGGCGTCAGCTATATCTTGTCGTGTCTACCCAGGGTGCCGCTTCGCTTGCCCTGGGCTAAATAATCGTTGGGCTTTCAGCCCGCACAACTGCAATGGATGAGCATATTCCCGTTTCCTTAAATCCGAAACTTAAATAAGTAATAGGCAATAAGGCAGTAGACAAATTTAAAACTAAGAGACTTTTATGAATTTGCAGATGAAACTCGCGGTAGGTGCGAAGCAAATAGATTTGATGATGAAAAGTTCAGGCTATATCCGATCAAAAGAAAACAGTATGGGTCAACAAAGATGAAAGTAGGAGGTAATCACGCTATTGGAATAGCGTAATTACCTCCTACCAGGGATGTCAATAGTGCTTGCAACTTTACCAGCTGGCCAGTCTTCCGAGGGTTATGCGGCAGTCTGGCGGACGCCCATGCGCGCCTCGACCACGTTGACCACAAAGTCGCCCAGGCGCTCACACTCCTGGATGAGGTCCATATACATTGTGCCGACGGTGTAGGTGTAGAGATGGTCGTTCACGTCAGTGATGTTCTGGCTGCGGAGCTGGTTGCGATAGTTGTTGATCTCGTTCTCCACGTTGAAGGAGCGGTTGGCGTCGAGCTCGTCCTTATGGCCGCGGAGCATGACGTTCATCTGCGAGAGGGCGTCGTCGGTGAGTTCAAACATCTGGTGGATGTGCTCATACTGCGTCTCGGTGAATCCCTCCTTGCTGTTTTTCAGTCGGCTGATGGTGCGAGCCAGGTTGTAGTTGCTGTCGCCGATGCTCTCGATCTCAGAGATCTCGCGCAGCATGGCGCGCACTTTCTCCTTGGTCTCGTCAGAGAGGTGGGCGTTCGACACGTTGTCGAGATACTTGGCGATCTCCAATTCCATGTTGTCGGAGATGCCCTCATATTTCTCGATGCGCGAGTAGAGCTTCACAAACTTGTCGTCGTCGGTCTCGCCCAGCAGTTCGCGCACCATGCCAAACATGCGCTGGATGCGCTCGGCGAAGCTCTGTATCTCCTTCTGGGCCTCCAGCACGGAGAGCTCCGGCGTCTTCATGATACCCGTGGAGATGAAACGCAGGCGGAAGTCGTCCTCGTCCTTGTTGGGCTTCGGCTTCCACACGGTGCAGCAGACCTTGGCCACTTGCTTGACGAAGGGCAACAGGATGACCGTGTTGGCGATGTTGAAACAGGTGTGGAAGGCAGCCAGTGAGAAGGTGAGCTGGGTGTGCGAGGGCACGATGGCAGCGTTGGTGGGGTCGTAGCCCACCAGGCCACAGGCCATGTTGACAAAGTGGCGGAAGACGCAGAGCACCCAGATGACACCGAAGACATTGAAGAAGAGGTGTCCGAAGGCGGCGCGGCGCGCCTCGGTATTGGCCGTCAGGGCCACGAGGTTGGCGGTGAGCGTGGTGCCGATGTTCTCGCCCATCACCAGTGCGATGCCCAGGTAGATGGGCAGGTTGGCCTGCGTGCAGAGCATCATGGTGATGGCCATGAGCGCCGCAGAGCTCTGCAGGATGCACGTCAGGATGGTGCCAAAGAACAGGAACAGCAGGATGGTGCCAAAGCTATTGGGATCGAAACTGGCAAAAAACGATTGGAGGGCGCTCATCTCTTCGGGGGGGACCTGCGACTCACCGAGGGTGGTCAGGGCCAAGAACATGAAGGAGATGCCGAAAAGGAAGTCGCCGATGTAACGGCGTTTCTTGGAATAAATGAGTAGCAAGCCTATGAGGAAAACGGGCCACACAAAGTTGCTAATCTTGAAGGAGAAGCCTGCTGACATGATCCAGGCTGTCAGCGTGGTGCCGATGTTGGCACCCATGATGACCGAGATGGCTTGCACGAGGGTTAGCAACCCTGCGTTGACAAACGACACCGTCATCACGGTGGTGGCTGTTGACGACTGTACGGCAACGGTGGTGAACATACCTGTTAGCACACCCGAGACGCGGTTGGTGGTCATGGCGCTGAGCACGTGACGAAGCTGGGGGCCAGCCAACTTCTGCAGAGCCTCGCTCATGACCTTCATGCCATAGATGAGCAGAGCTAAGGCTCCAACAATTTTTAAGAGTAGAATCCACATATTTTCACATAATTTGTTGTGCGATGTCTTTGGGATTTTGAGGGAAATGAGTACATTTACAGCCGATTTCAACAAGCAACATGACGTCAACTAAATTGTCATCAAGATGAAACAAGTAATTCAAATCCGTTGCAAAAATAATAAAAAAAACAAAGAAGTAGCTATCGGAAGCTCACTTTCTGATGTTTTTAGTGAATTAAATTTTGAAATGCCCTATGGTCCGGTGGCCGCGAAGGTTAATAATAAGGTGGAAGGACTCAATTTCCGCCTCTATCACAACAAGGACGTGGAGTTTCTCGACATGACCAGCGGCTCGGGGTCGCGGGCCTACACGCGCACCCTGTTCTTCGTGCTCTGCAAGGCTGTCCACGACCTCTATCCGGGCAGTCACGTGGTCATCGACATCCCCGTGAGCAATGGCTACTACGTCGACCTGAGCATCGGCCATGCCGTGGGCCTCGATGATGTGGCGCGCATCCGCCAGCGCATGCAAGAGATCATCGACGCCCACCTGCCCGTCAGGCGCTTTGAGGTGCCCACCGAGGACGCCGTGAAGATGTTTGAGGGCAAGGGCGACGGCGCCAAGGCCAAGTTGCTCCGCTCGTCGGGCTCGCTCTACACCACCTATTACCAGATCGACGACTATGTGGACTATTACTACGGCTCGCTACTGACCAACACCTCCAAGCTCTATCTCTTCGGCCTGGAGAAGTATTTCGACGGACTGCTCCTGCGCATCCCCGACAGGAAGAACCCCGGCGTGCTGCCCGAGATGACCCATCAAGACAAGATGTTTGAGATCTTCAAGGAGCACCACCGCTGGCAGGACCTCATCGGCGTGCGCACCGTGGGCGACTTCAATGAGCTCGTGGCCGGGGGGCAGGCCACTGATCTCATCAACGTGTCGGAGGCCTTGCAGGAGAAGAAGATCGCGAAGATCGCCGAGGAGATTGCCAACCGCAAGGGCATCAAGCTCATCCTGCTCGCCGGCCCGTCGTCGTCGGGCAAGACCACCACGTGCAAGCGACTGTCCATCCAGCTGGTGACCAACGGCCTCAAGCCCCTCCAGATCTCGCTCGACGATTACTTCGTCGACAGGCACCTCACGCCCAAGGACGAGAACGGCGAGTATGACTATGAGAGCATCTATGCGCTCAACCTGAAACTCATCAACGACCAGTTCAACGCCCTCTTCCGCGGTGAGGAGGTGGAACTGCCCAAGTATAACTTCCAGACGGGAACGAGCGAGAAGAGTGGCAAGCGGCTGAAGATGGAACCCAACAACGTGCTGGTCGTGGAAGGCATACACGCCCTCAACCCCGAGCTGACGGCCCAGATACCCGAAGAGCAGAAGTTCCGCGTCTACGTCTCCGCCCTCACCACCATCCTCCTCGACGACCACAACTACATCCCGACGACCGACAACCGCCTCTTGCGCCGCATCATCCGCGACTACAAGTATCGCGGTGTCAACGCCCAGGAGACCATCCATCGCTGGCCCTCGGTGCGGGCAGGCGAGAACAAGTGGATCTTCCCCTTCCAGGAGCACGCCGACGCCGTGTTCAACTCGGCCATGCTCTTCGAGCTGGCGGTCATCAAGCAACAGGCCGCGCCGTTGCTCGAGCAGGTGCCCGAGAACTGCGAGGAGTACTCGGAGGCCTATCGCCTGCGCAAGTTCCTCAACTACATCCAGCCCATCCCCAACAAGGACATCCCGCCCACGAGCCTCCTGCGCGAGTTCCTCGGAGGCAGCTCGTTCAAGTATTGAGCCTCCGGTCCGCCACACTTTCCCTTCGCATGATCTATCCCGTCTTGCATCCGCTACAGGCACCGGGCGACCTGCCCACGGTGTTCAACAACCCGTTCTACTACGAGCCCCATCCGCTTTGCCAGTTGGCCATGAGCCAACTGGCGGCGTGGTTGCGGGGCGAGGACAGCGCGTTCTCGTCCGCTCCGGTCGACGTGTCTTTTCGCGAAGAGGCCGAGCGGGGCAAGATGTTTGGCGTGTTGGTGGTGCGCCGTGAGTTGGATGGCGCCGTGGGCTACCTCGCCGGTTACAGTGGCCAACTGTGTGGGCGCAGCGATTGGCCCTGCTTTGTGCCGGCCGTGTTCGACTACCTGCAGCCCGACGGCCACTTCAAGCGCCACGAGGCGGAGATCGTGGGCATCAACCGCGACATCGACCAGCTCGAGGCCGAGCGGCGTGTGGCCAGTGATGAGGCTGAGCGACTGGACGACGGCGACCCGCGCCCCGTCTTCGACAAGGCCAAGAAGACGAGCGAGACCGATGAGGAGCATGTGCGGCGGCGCCAGTTTGAGAATGCCGAGCTGCACCGCTGGAAGGTGCGCCACAAGGCCCGGGTGGCCCAGTGGCAGGCGCGATGGCAAGAGAAAGAAGTCCGCCTTTTGTCGCTCAAGCGCCTGCGCCGACAAAAGAGTGACGACTTGCAACGCTGGCTGTTCTCCCATTTCATCATGCTCAATGCCCGTGGCGAGCGCCGCAACCTGCTCGACATCTTCGAGGCCATCCCGCCCAGTGGCAGTGGCGAGTGTTGCGAACCCAAGATGTTGCAATACGCCTATGCCCATGGCTTGCGTCCCGTGAGCATGGCCATGATGTGGTGGGGCGCCAGTCCGAAGCGCGAGGTGCGCCACCATGGCCACTATTATCCGGCATGCAACAAACGGTGCAAGCCCATCCTCAGGTGGATGATGCAAGGACTCGACGTTGCTCCCAACCCCCTGGAGCAGCCCACCCATCACGAGCTGGAGATACTCTATGAGGATGCCGACATCAGCGTGGTGCTCAAGCCCGCCGGCATGCTGAGCGTGCCGGGCAAGAGCGGGCGCGAGAGTGTGGAGCAGGTCATGCGCCAGCGTTATCCCGAGGTCACCTGTCCGCTCATCGTCCACCGTCTCGACATGGCCACGAGTGGCCTGATGGTCATCACGAAGACCCTGGCGGCCTACACCGACCTGCAAGCGCAGTTTGCGCGCCACGAGGTGAAGAAGCGCTATGTGGCCCTGCTCAGCCATGACCTCGACACCCCCTCGGGCCAAGTGGCGTTGCCCTTGCGACCCGACCTCGACGACCGGCCGCGCCAGGTGGTCGACGAGCAGCACGGGCGCGAGGCGCTGTCGACCTATGAGCAGACAGGCCGGCGCCGCGTCAATCTCTATCCACACACGGGACGAACCCACCAGCTCCGTGTGCACTGCGCCCACCAGCGGGGACTCAACAACCCCATCCAGGGCGATGAGCTCTATGGCACCAAGGCCGACAGGCTGTACCTCCATGCCGAACAGATCACGTTTCGCCATCCCACGACAGGCCAGCTCTTGGTCTTCACAGCCAAGGCCCCCTTTTAGACCAGACGGCACATGGACGGTCGTTTGCAGCCGTCTCGCATGACACCGGGCGCTTTTAGAGGGCTGCGTTGTGATGAAAAGAGAGGGCGCCTCTTGCTTTCTTTCCATCGAAAAATGCCTGTTATTTATATAAATAGGTGTCGAAAGCCACACTAAGACACGTAAAGATTTGTCGTAATGGTTTTTATTTCTTATTTTTGCACTATTATTGTGGCATGGCCAAACAAGATATAACGGATGAAAACCATTAGACAAATAGCCCGTGGGCTGATACGGCCCCTTGTGGCAAACGGCACGTTCTTCGTGATGATGTATGCGCTGGGCGTGCTCTGTTCTGTGCTGACGCTGCCTCATCAGCGTGGCGCTGAGCTCTACGACAACCTCTTCCTCGAACTTTTTCTCGACACCTATGTGGCCTGCGTGGTGCTGACCCTTTTGCCCCGCAGGATCCGAGTGTGGGTGCGCCGTTTGCTCTATGTGGTGCTCTATGCCGTTGCCGTGGTCGATGTCTATTGTTTTTGGAAGTTCAGTTCGACCCTCACCCCCACGATGTTGCTGTTGGTGGCCGAGACCGATGCGCGCGAGGCCAGTGAGTTTCTGCATTCCTATCTCTCGCCCGACGTGGTGTTTTCGCCCGTTGGGTGGGTGCTGTTGCTTGCCGTGGTGCATGGCGTGTGGGCCGCTCGCCGCCATGTGTGGCACCTGTTGGGAGCCGGCCGGCGGGCCCGTTGGCAGGCATGGGCCAGTCAGCAAGAGACGCGTTGGAAGCGTTGGAGCGCCCAGGCTGTGGCGGCTGCCGTCGTGGCCGTGCTGCTCGTGGTGAGCGTCTGCACCAGTGTGCACAACAAGGTGGGCATGACCCAGCTCATGACCGCCGGCACCATCGGCACCGTGGAGCACCTGCTGACACAGAAAGACTGCGGCAACATGTACCTGCCCATCTACCGCCTCGTGTTCAGTTGGAACAGCAACCGGTTGGCCGACAAGCAGGTGGGACAGTGCATCGCCGCCGCCAAGCGCGTTGCGGTCGACTCCTGCACATTCCGTTCGCCCACCATCGTGCTCATCATCGGTGAGAGTTATGGCAAGCAACACTCGCAGCAATATGGTTATTATCTCAAGACCACGCCTCGACAGGTGAAGCGCGAGGAGAGCGGACTGCTCACCCGTTTCAGCGATGTGGTGAGCTGTTGGAACCTCACGAGCTTTGTCTTCAAGAACATCCTCTCGATGCATGTCGTCGGCGAGAAGGGCGAGTGGTGCGACTATCCGCTCTTTCCCGAGCTCTTCCGCAAGGCCGGCTATCGCGTGACGTTCCTCACCAACCAGTTCTTGCCCAAGGCCAAGGAGGCGGTCTACGACTTCTCGGGTGGTTTCTTCCTCAACGACCCCACGCTCAGCGCGGCCCAGTTTGACCTGCGCAACCAGCAGACCCACCACTTCGACGAGGGCCTGCTGAAGGATTACGACCGTCTCGTCGGCGACGGCAAGATACAGCTCAAGGGCGACTCCGCCCACAACCTCGTCATCTTCCACCTCATCGGCCAGCACGTCAACTATCGCACGCGCTGTCCCAACAGCCAGCGTGTGTTCGGTCCCGAGGCCTATCAGGAACGCCGCCCCGACCTCAGCCCGAAGCAGCGGCGCATCCTGGCCGACTATGACAACGCCATCCACTACAACGACTCGATCGTCGACGCCATCATCTCGCGCTTTGAGAACAAGGACGCCATCGTCATCTACATGCCCGACCACGGCGAGGAGTGTTATGAGCCTGGCCGTGGCTTCATCTGCCGCAACCACAGCGCGCAGGTCGATTGGCCCTTGGCCCACTATGAGTTTGAGGTGCCCTTCTGGATCTATTGCTCCCACCGCTATGCCGTGAGCCACCCCCAGGTGTTCAAGGCCATCAAGGACGCCAAGGACAAGCGGTTCATGACCGACGCCCTGCCACACATGCTGGTGTGGCTGGCCGGCATCGGGTCGAAAAGCTATCACGACCAGTACAACCTCCTGTCGCCCGACTACGACGCCTTGAGGCCTCGCATATTGAAGAACAGCGTCGACTACGATGACCTTCGCAACCACGCGCTAAACCATAAAAAACATGAATGACGGACTACTCACCCGCGCCGAGTGCGCCGCCCTGCGCGGACTCGCCATCATCGGCATCTTCCTCCACAACTACTGCCACTGGCTCGGGCCGGTGGTGAAGGAGAACGAGTACACTTACTCGCAACACAATGTCGACTGGCTCACGGCGGTCATGGCCAGCCCCGACAACCTCATCGCCGCCCATCTCATCTCGTTCTTCGGACATTATGGTGTGCCCGTGTTTCTCTTCCTCAGCGCCTACGGCCTGGAACTGAAGTATGGGCGAACCATGTATGTGGCACCATGGCGATTTGTCAAATACCACTGGAAGAAGCTCTTCAGCATGATGATCGTAGGCTTTGTCTGTTTCACGGTCATCGATGCCATCACGCCCGGCCGCTGGCACTACACCCTCACACAGGTGGTGGCGCAGCTTGCCATGGTCAACAACCTGCTGGCCGACCCCGACCACAACATCTGGCCCGGCCCCTTCTGGTTCTTCGGCCTCATGCTCCAGCTCTACATCGTCTACCGCCTGTTGCTCTACAAGCGCCACTGGGGCTGGACCGTGGGTGCGATGGTGGTGTGCCTCGGCGTGCAATTGGCCTTGGCACCTGAGGGCGAGCCACTCAACTGGTATCGCTACAACTTCATGGGTGGCATGCTGCCCTTCGGCCTCGGCCTGCTCTTCGCCCGCTATGGCGACCGCGTCATCCTCACCCGTCTCAACACGCTGAGCCTTGTGGCCTCGGTGGTGGTCTGTGGCTTCCTCATCCTGTGGATGAGCGGCAATTTCTACCTTTGGTCGCTCGTGCCGCTGGTGGTCTGCGCCTTCAGCGTCTACCTGGTGAAGCTTGTCAGCCAGACGGTCAACATCTCCGTCGGCTCTTGGCTGATGGACGCGCTGGTGTGGATGGGCGACATCTCGGCCGCGCTGTTTGTCATCCATCCCGTGTTGCGCAAGGTGTTCATCCCCATCTCGCGCCACGGCGACGTCTACACGGGCCTGCTCCTCTACGCCATCGCCGCCATCGGTGCGGCCTGGCTCATCCGCCTGGTCATGACGAAGATACCCAAACCGCAAATGTAACCTCGCAACCTTCATTCGCATCCATGAGAATACCCGACATCGAACTACAGAACATCAGCCGTTTCCGTGGCGAACTGATGGGGGCTGCCATGCTCTTCATCATGCTCTTCCATGTCGACCTGGAGCGCACAGACCTCTTCTTCGGCTTGCGCCGCATGGGAAACATTGGCGTCGACATGTTTCTCTTTCTCAGTGGGGTGGGGCTCTGGTTCTCGTGGATGAAGCACCCCTCGTTCCGCCTGTTCTACACCCGACGCCTCGTGCGCATCTATCCCACGTGGCTCATCGTGGCCTGTCTCTACTACATCCCGCGCATCCCCGTGCACGACTTCTCCTCCGGGCTCAACCTCTTCATGGAGATAACGCTCAACTGGAACTTCTGGTTGCACGACGAGCTCAACTTCTGGTACATCCCCGCCATCATGGCCCTCTACCTCTTCGCGCCGCCCTACATGGAGCTCATCCGCCGCCATCCCATCTATCGGTGGTTGCCGGTGGTCATGATCATGTGGTGCATCCTGGTGCAATGGGTCACGCCCATCCACCAGGCGGTGGGCCACCTGGAGATCTTCTGGAGTCGCGTGCCTATCTTCTTCATCGGCATCAACATGGGCGAGATGGTGAGGCAGAAGCGCACCATCGACGGCCAAGGCATCTGGATGTTGTGGATCATGTTCATCATGGCGCTGCTGTCGAGCGTCTTCCTCGAGCAGGTGCGCCACGGACAGTTTCCGCTCTTCATCGAGCGCATGCTCTACATCCCGCTCACGGTGACGGTCATCTTGCTCCTCAACCGCATCTTCCGGCGCCTGCCGGGGTGGCTCAACCGCGTCTTCGCCTTCGTCGGCGCCCTGAGCTTGGAGTGTTATCTCATCCACATCCACTTCGTGCTCGACAAGTTGCCACACGCCTGGAGCTATTGGCCCACGTTCCTTGTGTGCCTCGTCGCCACCCTGCCGCTGGCCTGGGCGCTGAGCAAGGTGGTCGGCTGGCTGACCCGTAAGTGGCTGGCGCACTAATCCGAGGGGGCTCCATGTGCCCCAAGAGGGTCGTACGCCTGCCCCAATCCACAAAAAGATGATGAAAAGGCGGTGCGTAACGATTATTTTAACTAATTTTGCATCCTAATTATAATAAGGATAAAACCATTCTGGCAAAAGGATAAGGCGGTCCCGCCAAAGGGCATGATGATCCTGGCAAAAGGATAAGACCATCCCGGCCATAGGACACGCCAACCATCGTAATAGGACATATCAACATGAGTGAACCCCGTATTCAACCCGCATCTCCCGAGAAGAAGATGAGCGCCTTGTTTCATCTCATACGACCCTCCCAGTGGGTCAAGAACTTCTTTGTCTTCGCTCCCGTGCTCTTCGGCGGGGCATTGCTCGATGTGCACGCGCTGTTGGCGGGGTTGGTGGCTTTCTTCTCTTTTAGTTTTGCCGCCTCAAGCATCTATTGTTTCAACGACATCCATGATGTGGCCGACGACCGTCGCCATCCCGAGAAGTGCCGCCGGCCGGTGGCCAGTGGCGCCGTCAGCGTGGCGCAGGCCTACGGCGTGATGGGCCTGATGTTCGTGCTCAGTGTGGCGCTGACGTTCCTGCTGCCCCTCATGGAGCCCCTGTCGCCCGTCAACCTGTTGTCTGTCGACGGACTGGCGGTGCCCGAGCGCTCCTGCGTGTCGCCCACGCTCTATGTCGTGGTGTTCTATTGGTTGCTCAACTTGGCCTATTGTGTCAAGCTGAAGCAATATGCCATCATCGACGTTTGCATTGTGGCCTTCGGTTTTGTGCTGCGCATGTTGGCCGGCGGCGAGGCCGTGGGCATCGAACTGAGCCATTGGATCGTGCTCATGGCGTTTCTCATCACGCTCTTCATGGCCTTTGCCAAGCGGCGTGACGACGTGCTCCGCATGGAGCGGACGGGCGAGGCTCCCCGCAAGAACACCAACCGATACAACGCCACGTTCATGGACCAGGCGCTCACCATCACCGCCTCGGTCACCCTGGTCTGTTACATCATGTACACCGTGAGTCCCGAGGTGATGCAGAATTTCCACACCAACAAGCTCTACCTGACGAGCATCTTCGTGCTGGTGGGACTGTTGCGCTACATGCAGATCGCCGTGGTCGACAAGCGGAGTGGCGACCCGACGAAGGTGGTGCTGCGCGATCGTTTCGTGCAGCTCGACGTGCTGGCTTGGCTCGTCACCTTCGTGCTCATCATCTATGTGGGATGAGCTGACAAGATGCCGAGCGGCCAACAAACCTTCATTTCCCCTCAAACACCATCATGACCATGAACAAAAAAGAAACCATTTACGTCTTCGACTTCGACGGGACGCTCACCAACTGCGACACGCTGATTGCGTTTATCCGTTATGTCAACGGCCCTTGGCGTCTGTTGTTGAGCCTGGTGCTCTTCTTGCCCAAGCTGTTGCTGATGAAACTCCACTTGCGCGACAATGGCCGAACCAAGGAGGAGCTCTTCGCCTGGCACTTCCGGGGCGAGTGGATCAGCGACTTCATCGAGTATAGCGAGGGCTTCGCCCTGGATTGTCCCCAGGTGATGCGCGAGGCGGGCATGGCTGCCCTTCGCCAAGCCTCAGACCAGGGGGCGCGTGTCTTCGTGGTCAGCGCCAGCATCGACAACTGGGTGGAGCCATTCTTCCAGGGCACCGCGCAGGTGTTGGGCACGCAACTTGAGGTGGATGACAACAGGCTGACGGGCCGTTTCACGACACCCAACTGTTACGGTCCGGAGAAGGTGAGGCGGCTCAAGGAGGCCATTCCCGACCTCGAACGCAATCGAGACAAGTATTACATCATAGCCTACGGCGACAGCCGGGGCGACAAGGAAATGTTAGAATTTGCAGATGAACGACATTACAAACCCTTCAGACAATAAGCGGCGCGAACGCCTTGGCGAGCTCCTTCGCTTCGGCATCGTGGGCACGGTGGCCGTCGCCATCCAGTATGTGGCCTACCTGTTGCTGATCCATTGGGCCCATGCGGGCGTCAATGTGGCCAACACGGTGGCCTACGTCGTCAGTTTTCTTTTCAACTTTGTGGCGTCCACGCGCTTCACCTTCCGTGTGAAGGCGACGGCAGGACGGGGCTTGGCCTTTGCCTTCTGCCACGTGGTCAACTACCTGTTGCAGTTGCTCACGCTCAACCTGTTCATCCACTGGGGCGTGGGCAAGTCGTTGGCGCCCCTGCCCATGTTTGCGATCTGCGTGCCGGTCAACTTCGTCTTGGTGCGCTATTTCCTCAAGCAGGAACACCTGCAGAACCCCTTCTACATCTTCCGCATCAAGCGCGAGGAGCGCTGGGTGGCCCTGGGCTCGCTCCTCTATGGTGTGCTGGCCAATGCGCTGGTGCTCTGCGCCTATTGGCTCGACCTCAGCCCGGTGGTCGACAACTATCGCAAGGTGGTCATCCGCGTGTTCCACATCTCGGGCTATGACCCCATCAGCTACCTCGTGCTCACTCATTGGAGCACAGGCTATAACATCTATCGCCACCCGTTGTTGGCCTTCTTCATGTGGATTCCCTATGAGATCAACCAAGGCCTGATGGCCCTGACGGGTGTCAACTGCGACATGGCCGTCATGGCCGTCATCCTGACGTTCTGCTGCGTCTACAGCGCCGTGTTCCTCTTCCGCATCTTGCGCGAGATCATCGGCCTGCACCTGGCCGACGCCACCCTGCTCACCGCCTTGCTGTTCTCCTTTGGCTACACGATGGTGGTGTGCAGCGTGCCCGACCATTTCTGCCTGTCGATGTTCATGCTCATCCTCACGCTCTATGTGGCGGGCAAGAAGATGAAGGCCCACCACTTCTACACCAAGTGGCAGACGGTGCTCTTCTTCCTCATCACGGCGGGCATCTCGCTCAACAATGGCATCAAGGTGTTCCTGGCCAACCTCTTTGTCAATGGCAAGAAGTTCTGGCGCCCCGGCAACCTGATCCTGGCCGTCATCATCCCTTCGGCGGTGATGTGGGTGGCCGCGCGACAGGAGTGGAAGACCTTTGAGAAGCCCAACTACCTGGCCCGCCAGGAGCAAAAGCAGGTCAAGGCGGAGCGCGACAGGGAAAAGATCACCAAGGCTTTCAAGGACACGACGCAGCTGAAGGACAGCGCGCAGATCGCCAAGGCCGTCGACCAGGTCATCAAGCGGAAGGTGCGAGCCAAGTATGTGCGTGACCACAAGAAAGCGTGGAACCTGCATAAGGGCAAGCCCATCAACCAGTCGGAGTTTGGCTCGTGGACCGACATTTCCACGCCGCGTGGCGAGTCGCTCGTCGAGAACATCTTCGGAGAGCCCATCCAGCTCCATGAGGACTACACGCTCCTCGACGTGCTGGTCAACCGCCCGGTCATCGTCAACTACCGGTGGATCTGGAACTATGTCGTTGAGGCGGTGGTGGCCTTGCTGTTTGTGGTGGGCATCTGGTGTGGCCGGCGGAGCCGTTACATGTGGCTCGTCATGTCGTTCTTCGGTTTCGACATGGTCATCCATTTCCTCTTGGGCTTCGGCCTCAATGAGGTCTACATCATGTCGCCCCACTGGCTGTTCGCCCTTCCCATCGCCATGGCCTACCTTGCACGGAGCGCTGAGCCCACGCGCTGGCGCCTGCCATTGCGTGTCGCCATCCTCCTGTTGGCGCTCTACCTCACCGTGTGGAACGCCGTCCTTTACGTCAACTACATGGTGTAGCCCTTTTGCGGCCCCGCTTTACCCAATCATCAGTCAACAACCATGAAGCCCAAGGGATCATTCCCCTGGGCTTCATGGTTGTTTTTTTATTGGAAAATTCTGTCGAATAGCTTGAAAAGCTGTCTGTGCGTTTCTCGCCTCCATGGAGCCAATGGCTTGGCAATATGTGAAGGCGGAGGCTTGTTCGCCTACACGTGCCTGTCGCTTCCCATCCATTTCTTGAGGCGGCGGGTGAGGGCGGCGGCGATCTGGGTGGCGTTGCCAGCCTTGATGTTGAGCCAGAGTTCCTCCAGGCTTCTGAGCACCTTGATGCCGGGATGGCCCCAGGCGTTGGTGCGGTAGGTGTGCTCCTTGTAGGGCACATACTCCATGACGTAGCGGGGGTGCTTCAGGGGGAAGACGACGTCGTGCCGGCCCATGGAGAAGATGCGGCGCAGGCCGTGTGGCATGGTCTGCAGGGCGGCATAGTGGGTGGAGTCGGCTGTGGCCCCGACGTTGCTCACCATGTTGCGCGTGGGCATGATGGCGAGTCCGTTGTTCATGAGCATGGCCGACCAGAAGACACTCTCGAAGAAGGGCTTGCCTGCCGCGGCATGGTCGGCGCACATCCGCATGAAGTCGCTGCGATAGCCGCGCGCCTTGACCAGGGCGGCGAGCTGACGGCGGTTGAAGTCGTCGTGCATAAACGAGTAGGTGCCGTCCCACTTGTCGACGACCCTTCGCCACGACGCCCATCCCCAGATGGAGAAGGCCGATGTGAAAAAATAGTCGTAGGGCACGTCGGGCGTCACCTCGTCGGTGTTGAAGCCTGCGACCATGGTGATGCGCTCGTCGTGCTCGTAGCGGTCGAGCATCTCCTTGCAGAAGGGCAGGAAGGTGGGTGCCACTACCACGTCGTCTTCCACCACGGCCACCTTGTCGGCCAGCGAGAAGGCCCATCGTTGCGACAGGTATCCCGACGGGTCGCACCCTTGGTTGCGCTCGCAGTAGTGGCGGTGCACGTCACACTCCCAGTCGATGTTCTCGTCGCTGGCTATGCGTCGGCAGGCCTCCACGCCCTCCTTGTCTTTCTCGTTGCCCTCACGTGCGCCGTCCTGGTAGAGCAGCAGGCGTGAGGGGCGCGCCGCCTTGACGGCCGCAAATGCCTGCCGGAACGTCTCGGGCCGGTTGAAGAAGAGCATCAACACGGCAATGTCTGTCTTATAGGGTTGCTTCATGGCATGGTTGATTTTCGGTTTTACGGATGTTCACACGCCTTGCGCCTTCTTGCGCATGCGCTCCTTGAACCACCTGACGGGATAGTAGGCCAGCTGTGGGGGAAGGGCCAGGATGAGGCGGTGGATGAGTGGCACACGGCTGTCGACCACGCGAAGGAGCGGCCGGTAATAGTCGGCCCACACGCTGAACTGCCGCTTGTGGAGGAAGTTCTCATAGACCTTGATCTGGTTGAGGCGGAACCAAGGCTCCATCGTCGCCCACTTCGGTTGGAGCGTGTGTTGCAGGCAGTCGTCGTAGATGCGTATCATGCGCAGGTCCTCCACGCGCTGGTTGGGCACGTCCTCCTCGTGCCAGTAGACCTCGTCGGCCACAAACCACACGCGTGGACTCTTCATCAGACACTTGATCTGCATGAGGCTGTCCTCGCGCTCGATGATCTCGCGTGGCGCGTCGAGGCACCCGTCGAGCAACTCTCGCTTGAAGAGGATGCCCCACAACACGCAGAACGTGCGCTTGATGCCCAGCAGGGCGTGGATGAGTTCGTCGCTGTCCTGCCATCCGCGGCGCCCCGAGTCGCAGTGGGCGTGGTGCTGGTTGGTGAAGGTTCCGATCACCTCGTCGGCTCCGCTCGTCGTGATGGCTTGGTGGAGCGAGGCCATGGCGTGGGGCATGAGCATGTCGTCGGCGTCGGCAAACATGATGTGTCGCCCACGGGCCTCGGCCCATCCGTGGCGGCGTGCGGCCGTGACGCCCCCGTTGGCCTGGTGGATCACCCGCAGGCGAGCGTCGCGCTGCGCCAACTGGTCGAGCTTCGCGGCCGACCCGTCGGTGCTCCCGTCGTCGACGGCAACGATTTCAAAGTCGTCGAAGTCTTGCTGGAGGATGCTGTCCACGCAACGCTCCAGGTAGTCCACCTTGTTGTATACGGGGATGATGACAGATATTTCCATGCGACTTATTTCTTGATTTTGTTTTTCGCAAACTGTAGGCACTCCTCCAGGATCTGCACGCGTGCCACCTTCATGACGGCGAAATAGAGCACGCCCGCCAGCGCCACCCTGGTGAGGAGCAGCACCACATGGCTCTCGATGGCCTGTGTGGCGAGCCCCGTGACCGCCATGACGGCTGCCGAGGCCAGCAGGAAGGGCGCCACGTCGCGCGCCACCTCCCACAGGCGGAGGCCGATGAGGCGGTGGGCCTGCGTCTGCCAGGCCAGCAGCCACACGATGTTGAAACCGCTGTAGACGGCGATCATGACCGTGATGCCGAGACTATGGGTGCAGAGCATGAGCACCACCTGCAGGGCGATCTGTCCCACGTTGCACCACATGTTGATGTCGGCGCGTCCCTGGCCGATGACCAGGTTTTGGTAGAGCGTGTAGAAGGGGAAGAAGGCGCCGCTCACCGCCAGGATCTGCAACAGCGGCACGGCGTCGGCCCATTTGGGCCCGATGGTGAAGAGGATGAACTCGCGCGCCACCAGCACCAGTCCGAACATGGCCGGGAAGGCGAGGAAGGCCGTGAACCGCATCATCTTGCGAAACACGCGCCGCTCGCGCTCGCACTCCTCGGCGATGGAGGCGAAGACCGGCTGGGCCACCTGCTGCGTGGTGTTGGCCACGAGCGAGTAGGCCATGAAGTTCCACTTGTAGGCCTGGCTGTAGTTGCCCAGGATGTCCTTGTTGAAGAACTTGCCGATGATGACCGACATGATGTTGTTGTTGACCGTGTTCATGACCATCACCACGAGGATGTTCATGCTGAAGCCAAACATCTTGCGGATGGGCCTGAGGTCGATGTGCCACGAGGGTCGCCAGGCCACGTAGTGGTAGCGCCCGATGTTGAGGATGGTGATGTAGAGCACCTGCTGCCAGGCCAGGCTCCAGTAGCTGTAGCCGAGGAAGGCGAGCGTGACGCCCGTGACGCCCGAGAGGATGAGGGCCAGCGAGTTGATCATCGTCATCTCCTTCACCATGAGTTTCTTGGTGAGATAGGCGTTGGGCGTGATGCCGAAGCTGCCGACGACAAACGACAAAAAGACGAAGTGTGACAGAGGTATGAGTGCCGGTTGGCGGAAGAAACTGGCGATGAGCGGTGCCGCAAACCACAGGATGGCATAGAGCGAGAAGCTCATGAGGATATTGAACCAGAACACGGCGTTGTAGTCCTCCTGCCGTGGCTCCTTCATGTTGACGAGATAGGTGCTGAAGCCCGAGCTCTGCAGGTTGCCGGCGATGGCGGTGAAGATGGCGATGTATCCGATGGTGCCATACTCGCCAGGCGACAACAGTCGTCCGAGCATGATGCCGATGAGGAGGTTGAGCACCTGTGTGGTGCCGCTGTTGAGCGCTCCCCAGAAGAGTCCCTTGGTGGTTTTTTCCTTGAGTGTGTCAGCCATGTGCGCAGTGGGGTTTAGCGTGTGGCCTTGTTGGCCCGTCGCTCCTGTTCGATGATTTTCCGCACCTCGTCGTAGGGAATTTTGCGGTTGAGGTCCATGAACACCACGTCGTGCTGTCCGCGCTGCTCCACTGGCGGCAGTTGCCGCCAGTTGCCATAGGCCGTCTCCAGGTATTCCTCATAGCGTGTGGGCACCACGATGGTGATGTCCTCGAAGGGCAGCGTGGTGCCGTCGCCGAAGATGTCGATGGTGAGGTTCTTCTCGCGCGAGTAGTAGCTGGAGCTGAAGCAGACGTGCTTGAGCGGCTGTCCGTGGTAGGCGCGGCTCTCGCGCTCCATGCGGCCCACCAGCCAGCGGCGGATGGGGCGGCGGAAGAGGGCGTAGGCCACGTCGGCCAGCGTGAGGCGCAGGCTCTGTCGTGTGGCCCCGCGCAGGATGTCGGCCCACGGCTTGCGCAGCAGGTCGGCGGCCAGCGTGCCGCGCAGTTTCAGCAGGCGCCGGCAGTAGCGCTCGCGCTCCGTGCGGTCGTCGGGCACGGCGTCGAGGGGGAAGATGTCGATGTAGTTGCCGAAGCTGATGCGATATTCCTCCCACTCGCAGACCGTGGAGCGCTTGTCGCAAAACTTGGCGAAGGGCAGGTAGTACTCCTCCTCGTGGGTGTAGTCGACAGGCTCGTAGCCCACAGGCGGGTCGTTGCGCAGGATGCTGAGGCAACGGTCGTAGTCGTCGCGCATCATGTAGACGTCGATGTCGTCGTCCCAGGGTATGAAGCCATGGTGGCGCGCGGCGCCGAGCACGGTGCCGTAGGCGGCAAAATATTTCAGTTGGTTGGCCTGACAGAAGGCGATGAAGGCCTTGAAGGTCTCCAGGGTCTTGGCCTTGCGCAGGGCCAACTGTTCTTCGGACAGTGTTTTCATGGGTCGGAAGGGTGGGGCGCCGTGGCGCCTCGTTAGATGATGTATTTGTCTGACGGGTGGACGAGGGCTATCTGCTCATGGGGCTTGCCGGCCACGGCGTCGTAGATCTTGCTGCAGAGGAAGGCGTCGTGGAGGCCCAGTCCGACGTTGTAGTCGATGATGCGCTCCTCGTCGTTGAGGCGTCCGGGCCTCTCGCCGCGCAGCACCTCGCCCAGCTCCGTGAGGTTGGGGAACTCGTGGAAGTAGCGGAAGCCGCTGACGTGGCCCACGTCGTCGCAGAACACGCGGTCGAAGGTGGTGTCGCAGTTCTGGAAGCCGCGCGTGTGGACGGGCACCACGAGCACGCCCGGCTTGAACACCGACGTGTCGTCGATGATGAGGCCCTCGGCCTGTGTGATGCAGGAGAGGATGACGTCGGCGCCGTCGAAGAGGTCGCCGACGCTGTCCATGATGGTGAAGTGGACGTGTTTGAGGTCGGCAAAGCGCTCGGCGAAGCGCTCCGCCTGGTCCTTGTAGCGGAGCAGGCGCACCTCGTAGGCGCCCTCGCCCTCGAGCGCGGCGGCCAGGCAGGCCATGGTGGCGCGCCCGGTGTTGCCCAGTCCCATGAGGGCGATGGTCTTGGCGCCCTTGCGCTTGAGGGTGCTGACGGCCAGTGCCGCCACGGCTCCTGTGCGCATGGTGGTGATGTAGTCGCTGTCGATGACGGCCAGCAGCTCGCCCGTCGTCACGTCGTAGAGCATCGAGTCGCTGCGCAGCGCCGGCATGCGGCCCTTGACGCGCGACACCACCTTCACGCTGAAGCGGTGGGTGTCGGGGGGCAGCAGGCAGGGCATCGACGTGGTGAAGTCGATGCCGTTGGGGTGCACGCTGACCTTGGGTGGCACCTGGCACAGGGGTTTCTCGATGAAGCACTGCCTGACACAGTCGATGAAGTCGTGGGGCTGCAGGCCCAGGCTTCTGATCTCGTCGTTCTGTATGACAATCATGACAGATGTGTGGTTAGTGGGGTTATTTGGTTCCGGGGATGAGCTCCAGGATTTGCTTGATGGGCATGCAGAGCGGGTCGGTCTCGAGCGAGCGCTCGTTCTCGAGGATGGTCTCGGCGCACTTGCACATGGCGGGGTAGGCCGCGCGGAGCATGTGGTTGGCGTAGATCACCACGTTGACGCCCCAGGCGTGGAGCTCGTCCTCCTTGATTTGGTTGTAGGACGTGGGCACCACGACGATGGGCACGAAGGGATGCTTCTCGCGAAACTTGGTGCAGAACTCGTGGATGTCCTCGCCGCTCTTGTTGCGGCTGTGGATCATGATGCCGTCGGCGCCGGCGTCGACGTAGGCGAAGCAGCGCTCCAGGGCGTCGTCCATGGACTTGCCGGCGATGAGGCTCTCACAGCGCGCGATGATCATGAAGTCCTTGGTCACCTGGGCGGCCTTGCCCATGCGTATCTTGTGGCAGAAGTTCTCGATGGAGTCTTGTGTCTGTTTCACCTCCGTGCCGAAGAGCGAGTTCTTCTTCAGTCCGGTCTTGTCCTCGATGATGACGGCCGACACGCCGTTGCGCTCCAGTGTGCGCACGGTGAACTGGAAGTGCTCGGGCAGTCCGCCCGTGTCGCCGTCGTAGATGATGGGCTTGGTGGTGCACTCCAGGATGTTGGTCAGGTCCTGCATGCGCGTGGTGAGGTCCACGGCCTCGATGTCGGGCTTGCCCTTGGAGGTGGAGTCGGTGAGCGACGACGACCACATGCCGTCGAAGGCCCTGACCTGCTCGCCCTTCTTCACCTCGGTGTGCTCGATGATGAGCGCCGAGAGGCCGTCGTGGGCCTCGAGGATGCGCACGATGGGCTTGGCGGCGATGAGGCGTCGCAGCGACTTCAAGCGTATGTCGGGTGTGGTGCCGATGGCGCGCACCTCGTCGAAGAGCGATGAGGAGTTGATGCCCTTGGTGTAGGGCACCTCCACCACCTCGCCTCCCAGGTCGGCCATGACCTTGAAGCACTCTTGGCGCAACTCAGAGTCGCGGCCTTCCTTCCAGTTGTCGCCGTGGATGAGGATGTCGGGCTTGTATTTCAGCAGGTTGGGGATGTAGCTGTATTCGTCTTGTGGCACGATGTGGGCCACGCCCTGTATGTGGCTGATCACCTGACGGCGCTGCTCATAGGTCATGTAGGGCAGGCGCGAACGGTAGGTGGCGATGGCCTTGTCGGTGTAGAGGCCGATGGTGAGTTCGCCCAACTTGGCGCCCTCGCTGATGATATTGGTGAGGCCGGGATGCAGGATGTCGCCGACCATGCCGAGATAAACGGTTTTGCTCATGTCTTGATGATTTTTTCTATCTTCTGCAAAGATAACGATTATTATTGTAAAAAGAGGTTCGCGAGACCGAAAAAACACACCAGGGTGGTTCTCCGGTCCTCATGCCTGGTGACCGGGATAGACAGATTGGCAACGGAATCGCCTGTTTGTTTTGTCTTGAAAATTCTGAAAAAACAGGCACTTCTGGAC
>JBNMMB010000056.1:0-23573 GCA_050875105.1 Prevotella sp.
AAATAATCAGGAATAGGAGACAAAATCTTATCTATATTTTTACCGACTATACCACCTAACTTTATATAATTACGCCAAATGCAATAATATATCGCATTCAAGAAATACTTTACCTTTTTTTTCATACCTTTCTGTTTATCTTCCATAAGCATTATCTATAAGCGTTCCTCCAAATTGACTACCATATGATGAGCCTATTACACCAAAAACCACTCCACCAATAATCGCACCAGGAATAGCACCAACTCCACCAAACAAAGAGCCAAAGGATGCACCAGCTTCAGCACCTAAAAACACCCCCGCTTCAGCACCGCCCCATCCTCCTAAAGAAGCAGCGGCAGCTCTAACAGTGTTGTATAAATCTGTGTAACCATTGGATAGATAGTCACGTAAATCTAAATAAGCTCCATAAGCGATATTACCACCATTAATTAACCTTCCAACTGGAACTGTAACATCACTAATTCTGCTTCCTATTGCCGATAATTTTGTTGTGCTCACATACTGGTTTCCATAAAATCCTTGTTCTCCTTGAGCATGCCAATAGATTTTATAGTTGCTTCCCCATGTGGAGTTGCCACCATTGTTTTTCATTGATGAGCCGACACTACCCACCACGGTGTTTGCTGTTTCTGCAACCGCAAACAAGTCAGTCTTGTCAGTCGGGGTAACAACGATTTCGGAGATGTTTCCACATTGGTTGCCATCCTTGTCGTGGTAATACGTGATGCCGAAGCCGTCATCGTGCATCGCATGATTGAGCAATCCAATCTGAAACCCGTTCAAGGCCCCTTGCAGGAAGTCGCCACCTGTCGCCAAGGCCACCAGACCGCCCATGGCTGCGGAGGACATGGCCATCAAGCCGGTGCCCATTTTTGCCGCTTCTGCGTATGACCCTATTCCTGAGGAAGCTGCGCTGGAGACAAATGAGCTAAGGAAACTGCCACCATTTAATATTGACAATGTGGCATCGGCCAAGCCATGCGCTCCTGCGCGCAACAACTCATGGCCGAAGCTGCCCGTTTTACCAAATGCGGCGCCTACACCATAACTAGCAGCTGAAGTCAGAAGACTGAAGGCGCCTGCCTTCCACACATTTTTGCCCGAATAGGCTGCACTAACCATGCTGCTGACCGCACTGTACCCCGCGAAAGCCAATGCTATGCCAAGGTCGTCTATCCCGAACAGCTCCCCGCTCGGGTCCGTATACTTCAGTGGGTTGTTGAGGCAGTAGCTGTAGCGATTGAAGCTCTGGCTGTTGCCGGGCTCCTGCACGTAGTTGTCGGGGCTGAGGAAGCGGCCGAGCGCGGGGTCGTAGAGGCGTCCGTTCATGTTGATTAGCCCGAACTCCGGCATCATCTCGTGGCCCGTGTAGCCGCGGTTGAGGCCGATGGTGTGGATGAGTAAAAAGGAACTAACACCTTTATTGCGGATAGTGGGAGGCAACAGCTCGTCATGATTGCTTACAGTGACGTCTGTCAAGCTGTCGCTATAGAGGAGTATGAGTAACCAAGCCTCTAGTGGCCTTGTCATTTCCGAGTAATCTTCCATGTGCTTGTGCGGTCGTTGACGGTGATCTATAGGAGAGAAGCGCCCGCGGCATCATAGGCATAGCCTATCTTGCCTTGGCCAAAAGACAAGAGGGGCAATAATAGTAGGTATAGCAACAGAATGGCTCGCATTATAACCTTTTCCTTTTAATTAGCACTCATATGGAGTTTTAACAAACACTCTGCAAATATAGCTCAATTTTCCCATACCACCATGACTTCACAGAAAAAATATTCATTTTGAGTTGAATGCATAAACTCTATATGTTTTTGAAAACACATGGACTTACAACATAGGAATTTGAGATAATTTACTTGCTGAACTTGGCGCTGCGATGGTGCCCGCCGACGGTCCAGCTCACCACATAGACGCCTGCTGGCAACGTGCTCACGTCACATCGCTCCGAAGCCTGGAAAGCGGCGACCTTGCGGCCAGTCATGTCGAAGACGTTGGCAGTGAACGCCAGGTTGGCGGGTGTCTCACTGCCAAAGTGGAGATAACCCAGGTCGCGGTTGTAGGCCAGTGCATACTCGTCGGGCTCGGCCACGCTGATGCCTGTCGCCTCGGGGGTGAACTTGTCGCCCTTCACGAAGTACCAGAGGCGGTTTTTGCTGGTGCCATTGCGCGAGTCGTTGGTGTAGCTCAGGATGCTCGCAAAAGCCTCAGAGCTGCCGCCCGCAAGGTTGGCGATGTGGTTGGTGCGCACATTGCGCAGGTTGTAGTAGCCGTCGGTGCCTTGTGGCATGATGTCCCACAGCTGACTGGCGTCGGTGGTGTTGGTCTCGGCCAACGAGAGTTGGGTGCCCACATTGGCCGTTGGTGACGGATCGCAGAGCGCCTTGCCCTGCGAGCGGTTGACCAGCGAGAAGTAGTTACCAACGGGACGTATGGTCCACTCCTCAGCCTGGCGGTCGCTCTGGTTGTAGTAGGTGTAGACCAAATCTGTCGTGCCGCCCTCGATGGCCATGGAGTTGCCGGCGTTGAGCACCCGATAGTAATAGTTCTCGGGCGTGAAGGCGGGCGTGGAGTCGGAAGGAATGTCTGGCGTGCCCGGCTGATCGGGCACACGCGAGGCGAAGACCGCCGAGAGGTAGTCGGTGTGATTGGTCACAAACTGCTTGAGGTCGGTCACATATTGCTTGTAGCTGGAATAGAGCACCATCTCATGATACATCCTGGTGTTGATGCCCCACTTGCGGTAGTTCAACTGCTGCGACTCGTCGAGCAGCGAGGCCAGGCTGTCGATTTTCTGGTGCAAGAAGTCGACCAGTCCATCGCTGAGCGCCTGCTGGTAGCGCCGATAGATGAGCTTGGCAAACCAAGGGTCGGTCCACATGCGCCTCACCCAGTCTTTTGTGCCGCTGTAGGCCACGTCGGCCATCAGCTGGTTGGTGGTGTTGCTGGCGCCGCGGTCGGTGCGGTTGTCGTTGTTGTAGGCGATGTCGTAGTCCCAGAGCGGTCCCCAGTAGAGGTGCGGATCGCCCTGTTCCTTATAGAAATAAGTGCTGTAGAAGCCATCCACATTGGCCGACACCTCCGTGGCCACATACCAATCGGCCAGCGACACGGAGTCGACATAGGGACGGTAGCCCTTCAGCGCGTCTTGATAGTCGGCCGAAGCCAGTGCCGCCTCAAACTGGTTGACATAGTTGCGGATCCATGCTTGCTGCGTGGCGGCTATCTCGTCCTCGTCGGGATAGTGTATCCTGACAGGCTGGTTGTAGGTGGCGCTCATGAAGTAGTTGCCGTCAAACGAGCGGTCGAGCTCCAACAGATAGCCGCCCGTGATGTCAGACGTGTCGGTGAGCGGATAGTCCTGTTCGGTGAGGTCCACACGATGGGAGCGCATCTCCACCTGGTCGCTGATCTGGTAAGTGCCCAGGTAGACGTCGTTGATGACAAGGTCGACAAACTTGGCAGCGGGGTTAAACTTCATGCCGAGGAAGTCGCCCATGGCCGATGTGATGGCGTTGCGCATCATGGTCTTGTCAGCCGCGTTGGCCAGCAGCGTCCAGCTCTTGGCCTTGGCACGGCCCTTGCCCAGGAACTTCTCCTTGTCGTGAAACTTGAGACGGTAGGGTTTCTTGCGCATGTTCCAGGTGGAGTTGCCACGGCCACGGATTTGCAGACTGTCGTAGGTGGTCTGCTGGTCGTTCTCATCCACATAGACCATGGTGGCGTAAATGTAATTGTCTTTGCTCACCACGGCCTTATGGCCCTCGGTGTTGACATAGATACATGGCAGGTTGGTCTTGCGCACATAAGTCTGTGCGCATAAGGTCGTTATCCATGCTGTCAGCAGGAAGAAGAGGAGGGTTCTTTTCATGATCACTGGTTTCTAATAAATACGAAAAAGGGTGGAAATTTCCTCAATTTCCACCCTTGTATTTTTGGGAAGTTCTTACTCAAAGACATTCTTTCGGATGCGTGTCAGATAGGCTTTCATGCCGTCAGCATCCTTGTTGTCGATAATGGCCAGGAGCTCCTTGAGTTCGGTGCGTATCTGCGACACCTGGTCGTGGGTGTAGGGGTTGAAGAGCACCTCCTGCAACAAGTAGTCGTCCTCCGAGAGCACCCCTCGCGCGATGTTCATGTGGCGCTTGAAGGTCGTTCCCGGTGCGTCTTGGTGCTTCATGACAGCCGAGAACACGAAGGTCGACACGAAGGGGATGCTCAGCGAGTAGGCCACCGTCTTGTCGTGTTCCTCGAAGGTGTACTCATAGATGTTGAGTCCCAATCGCTGGTAGATATCCTTGAAGAAGATGCGGCCCATGTAGTCGCCCTCCTTGATGATGATGGCGTTCTCCTCCGACAACTGGTTGAGGTTGGCAAAGGTGGGGCCAAACATGGGATGGGTGGAGACATAGGGATGTCCCGTCTTCTCATAGAACGCCTTCAGGTCGGTCTTCACCGACGCGATGTCGGATATGATGCAGTGCTCGGGCAGGTAGGGCAACACCTCCTCGAAGGCCGGTATGGTGTATTTCACCGTCACGGCGTTGATGACCAGCTCGGGCTCAAAGGCCTTCACCTCGTCGAGCGAGGTGAAGCGCTGGCAGTTGTAGGTGAAGCGCAGGCGCTTGGCGTCGTGCTCATAGGCGGCCACCTCATGGTCGAAGCTGAGCAGGTCGATGAAGAACGACCCCATCTTTCCCGCTCCCATGATCAGTATTTTCATTGTCTCGGGCGTTTACTGGTTGACAATTTCGATCTGCTGGCGCACACTCTCCTGGTGGATGAGCTCGAAGATCTGGGCGGCACATGTGGGGTCCACGCCGCACACGCTGGCCTGCGCGCCGCGCTTCTCGAGGATCTCGTTGTAACGGCTGCTCTGGAAGACGGTCATGTTGTGTTCCTTCTTGTACTGGCCGATCTCGCGACACACGCGCATGCGCTTGGCCAAGACGTCCATCACCTGGTTGTCGAGCTCGTCGATCTGGCGGCGCAGAGCCTGTATGCCCTCGGTCGTCGTCTTCTCGTCGCGCACCACCAGGAGGCTCAGGATGTAGTCGAGCACGTCGGGTGTCACCTGCTGCTTGGCGTCGCTCCAAGCCTCATCGGGGTTGCAGTGGCTCTCCACGAGCAGGCCGTCGAAGCCCAGGTCCATGGCCTGCTGGCAGAGGGGAGCGATCAGCTCGCGCCGTCCGCCGATGTGGCTGGGGTCGCAGATGATGGGCAGGTTGGGGATGCGGCGGTGCAGCTCCATGGGAATCTGCCACATGGGCAGGTTGCGATAGATCTTCTTGTCATAGCTTGAGAAGCCGCGATGGATGGCCGCCATGTGCTTGATGCCAGCCTGGTTGATGCGCTCCATGGCACCGATCCACAGCTCCAAGTCGGGGTTGACCGGGTTCTTCACAAACACCGGGATGTCGACGCCACGCAGGGCGTCGGCCAGGTCTTGCATGGCAAAGGGGTTGGCGGAGGTGCGCGCGCCCACCCAGAGGATGTCGATGCCATACTTCAGGCAGAGCTCCACATGTTCGGGCTTGGCCACCTCGGTGGCGGTGAGCATGCCGGTCTCTTCCTTCACGGCCTTCATCCAGGGCAGGGCCTTCTCGCCATTGCCCTCAAATCCTCCGGGCTTGGTGCGGGGCTTCCACACTCCGGCACGAAACATGTGACATCCCTTTTCGGCCAACTGGCGTGCGGTGGTCATCACCTGCTCCTCGGTTTCGGCGCTACAGGGACCCGCAATGACAAACGGGCGCTCGTTGTCGCTCGGCAACTGCAATGGCTCGAGCTCTAATTCCAAATTATTATCCATATCGTTTTGTTGTTTTATGCTTGGTTGTTATGTTGTCGGTTCTCTGTCTGGGGCTCACCACTCGAGTGCTTGCACACGGCGGAGGGCCTCCTTGATTTTCTCGTCCTTGGCGCAGAGCGAGATGCGGATGTATCGGCGCCCATTGTTGCCAAAGATGAAGCCTGGCGTGATAAACACCTTGGCCTCGTGCAGCACGCGCTCCGTGAGCTGCTCCACATCGGCATACTTGTCGGGGATGCGGCCCCAGAGGAACATGCCCACCTGCGAGGGGTCGTAGGTGCAGCCCAACGTCTTCATGATCTCCTCGGCCACCACGCGGCGGCGCCCGTAGTTCTCGATGTTGTTTTCGCGGTGCCATTCGGGCGTGTTGGTGTTGTAAGCCTCAGCGGCGGCGAGCTGTATGCCACGGAAGGTGCCGTTCTCGATGTTGCTCTGGATCTTAAACATCCACTGGATGTACTGCTTGTTGCTGACCATCATGGCCACACGCCAACCGGGCATGTTGTGGCTCTTCGACATCGAGTTGAGCTCGATGCAACAGTCTTTCGCCCCCGGCACCTGCATGATGCTCATGGGGTGCTCGTTGAGGATGAGCGAATAGGGATTGTCGTTGACCACTACGATGTCGTGGCGACGTGCGAAGTCGACAAGGCGCTCAAGGGTCTCGCGGCGCGCGTTGCCACCCGTGGGCATGTTGGGATAGTTGGCCCACATCACCTTGACACGGCTCAGGTCCATCTGTTCCAGCTCGTCGAAGTCGGGTTGCCACCCATTGTCTTCTCGGAGATTGTAGTTCACGATCTTGGTGCCGAAGATCTTGTTGATGGCCGTGTAGGTGGGATATCCTGGGTCGGGCACCAGCACCTCGTCGCCCGGGTTGCAGAAGGCGAGGGTGACATACATAATGCCCTCTTTCGAACCGATGATGGGTTGCAGTTCGCTGGTCCAGTCGACGTCCACCCCATAGGTGCGCTTGTAGAAGCCAGCCATGGCCTGGCGCAGCTCGGGCAGTCCGGCTGTGGGCTGATAGCCGTGGGCGTCGGGGCGACGGGCGGCCTCACACAACTTGTCGACGGTCTGTTCCGAAGGTGGCATGTCGGGGCTGCCGATGGCCAATGAGATGATGTCTTGGCCTTCGGCGTTGAGCCGGGCCACCTCTTTCAACTTCCTGCTGAAGTAGTATTCCTGGATGGAGTTTACTCTATCTGCTGGTTTGATCATATCTGTTTGTTTTTTGCTTCTTGGTATTCGCCGATAATCTTGATGTCTTTTGTCAGGGGCGTGATGGCGTCGATGGACTGTCGATAGCGCACGAGGTCCTCAAAGGTGACGTCGACATAGAAGAGGTATTCCCACTCGTGTCCGATGACGGGCAGGCTCTGTATCTTGGTGAGGTTGATGTCGTAGAAGCTCAGGATGGTGAGCACCTTCGACAGTGAGCCCTCGGCATGTGGCAACGAGAAGACGATGCTGGCCTTGTTGGAGTGGCTCAGGGGCCGCAGGAAGTCGGCCTTGCGCGGATCGGTGACCACGAGGAAGCGCGTGAAGTTGTGCTTGTTGTCCTCGATGTGGTCCTCGAGCACCTTCAGTCCGTACATCCGTGCGGCGTCGGCATGGCAGATGGCGGCCCATCCTCGGCACTGGTTCTTCTGGATGTAAGCCGCACTGCCAGCGGTGTCCTCGGCCTCCACGGCCTTCAGGTCGGGGTGGTTGGCCAGGAACGAGCGGCATTGCATCAATGCCACGGGATGCGAGTGCACCTCCTGCAGCGTTGTCCAGTCGTCATCGGGCAGGCAGCAGATGCTGTGCTGGATGTGGAGCTTATGCTCGCCCACGATGGTCGTCCCGCTGGCCCGAAGCAACTCATAGTTGTGCAGGAGGCTGCCGGCGATGGTGTTCTCGATGGCCAGCATGCCAATGACGGTGGGATCGCGCTTGATGTTCTCAAACACTTCCTCGAACGTGTCGCAGCAGATCAGCATGATCTGTTCGCCTTCGAAATACTGGTGGGCGGCGATGTCGTGGAAGGATCCCGGCACTCCTTGTATGGCTATTCTCTTCATTGTCTTCTCGTTGGGAGGTGTCCTTACAAACAAAAATCCCGTCTCACTTACATGAAACGGGAATTGGATGCAAACCTCTTTATCGGTTTAATATCTTCCTTAAGTTGAACTCTACACGCAACTTCCCGCTTCACATCGTAATGCAAAGTAAAAATAATAGGCGTAAAAAGATGCGTAAGACTTCATTGTTTTATCTCTTTATGTTGTTTACGATTGCAAAAGTATCACTTTTTGTTGAGACAAACAAACATTTTTGAAGAAAAATTCTATTTTTTCTTTCATAAGTACAAACGCGCCCTTTCCTATGGGCTGATCGTTCGCTGGCCTTGCGCAGGCTGCAAGCGACGGCCATGGGAAAGGGCGCATGAAGGGTCACTGCTGGTCGGGCGCCTGCCAGAACCAGGCATCGTCGGAGGTGACAATCTCGCTGATGTTGGCATGATGGCCTGCTGGCTGGAGCGACACCGACTTGGTGCTGCCGTTCTCGGTGTTGTCTCTCAGGTCCATATAGCACGAGAGGTAATAGAGGTTCTTGGCCATATAGCTTTCGAGATACTCCTCCTTGGTCTGCTTCACCTTGTGGTTCCAGTTGGCATCCTCATTGAGCACCAGGGGACGGCCGTCGCGCAACCGCTCGCGCACCTCGGCGATGCTGAGCAACTGTCCGTTCTCGTCGCTCACGTAGGCGGCAAACGACGGGTCCATCCACACCCACTTGCCAAGCTGCTTGCTCCACACCACACAGATCACATGGCAGTCGGGATCAGTGTCGTAGGCTTTCGACTGGCAGGTCATGAAGCGGGCGGGATAACCCATGGCGAGGTAGAGCTCCGACAGCACGATGGCCATTCCGCGGCAGTTCAGTCCCCTGTTCTCGGCCTTGCAGGCCTTGTAGATGTCGATGGCCGTGCGGGGAACATTGGGTATGCCGCTGCTGCCGTCATGACGGATCGCGTCATGGAGCCAATACATGATGTTCTTGATGTGGCTGATCTCATCGCCATTGCCTGCGATGCTGTCGAGCTTGAAGTATTCGCGGATGCCTGCCAGGCTGGGGTCGGTGGCCGGCGCATAGGTGAAGCGGCGGGTCTGCTGGCTGGCGCCCGTGGTGTAAGCTGGCGCCTGGCGCAGGATGTAGAGGTAGTCGGTCTGCTGGCGCACACGCTGGGCATACTGGGCGAAATGGGCGGTGTGGCGCACGTTGTCGAGGTCGGTGTCGCCCTGGATGTGGACATACGACTCGCCGATGGGATTGAACTCATACGACAGGTCGAGCATGCGGAGGGCGTTGGCCGTGTCGTTCTTCAATGAATAGAGACAAGCCACGTTGTAAGCCACACTCGAGCAGACCATCTGGAAGAACTGCGACTTCTTAGCAGCGGCCAGCTCGCGTTGCAACACATGGGCGGCCGAGTCGGCAATGGCACTGCCGCCCTCAACAAACGAACGGCCCACATACAGGTCCGACTTGTTATAGCCCAAGTAGCCCTCCACCCGGCACTTGCCAAAGAGGGGACAGCCCTCCAGTTGTGTCAGGCCCGGATTGAAGACCAGTCCCTTGAACACCACCTCCTTGAGCTGTGGGCAGTTTTGCGCCAGATAGGGGCCACCCATGCTGATCACCGTGCCAAACACGGCATGTTGCAACTTGGGAAGGTTCTGGAAGGGGGTGCTGTCCATATGCACCACGCGCCCCGTGACCGTCAGGTTCTCGAGTGATGGCAAGTCGCGAAACATCGTGTAGCGGATGTAAGCCATGTTGTGAAAGGTGATCTGCCTCAGCGACGAGCAACCCACAAAACTGTTCACACCCACAGTCAACAAACTGTCGGGCATCTCAAGGTCCACCAACCCATCGCAATGGGCAAACAAACTGTCGGGGACATTGAAAATATCCTCACCCGTCAGGATGCGTGCCTTCGAGAGGTTGAGCGCCTGGAGCTTGCCCGTCTGCTTGTTGGCCATCTGGCGGACAACCTCGAAGTCGGTGGCGTTGAGCGTGCCCTCCACCGTGAGGCGCGTCACATTCTTTTGCTGTTGGGCGTTGAGCACTTGCGACAGGGTGCCAGGCTGTTTCACCGTCACGCGCTTGGTGGCAGCCAAGGCGGTCGTCGCTGGGAGGAGAAGGGCCATCACGAGGAGGCTCCACAGGGTTTGTTTCATCATTGTTTTTCGGTTGCAACACCATTGGGTTGTCAGTTTTTCGATTGGGCGGCATGGCTGTCATGGACAGACCGCAAGACACTTGCAGACAGGGGGATGGGTGCTCGCGGTGCTGCTTTTCGATGGCCCACGTCCTGTACAACGTTCACCTATATATACTCCCTAAACGTAGGAATGTGACAGTTGTCAATGCAAAGGTAATCGTTTTTAAGGAATTTTAATCAAAACAATAATAAAAAACCATAAACACCCATGAGCGAAACCATGAGCCTGCGTATATTTGCAGACAAAGAAATCATTCGCATGAAAAGACTCTTATCACTTGTCGTTGCCTCCGGCATGGCCTCGGCGCTCATGGCGCAAAGCGAGCCATCGACCTTCAAGGCCCCATCGGCCATGAAGCCCCTCGGCACCACCTATGCCATGCGCCCGCAACAACTGCAGCCCCAGCTGATGACTTCGCCCTCGCTGTCGGTGGCCCCTGCTACCACCCTTCCCGCCCGAAGCCAGCGCAAACCGGCAGAGAAGCCTGCCACACCCAAGGAGGAGGAAAGCGACAGCATCAGGTGGTATCCAACCCCCTACTCCACCTATTATAATAATGGTCCCCTGCACGAAGGCCTCAACATGAGCCTCGACATGAGCGCCTTTGCCACCTTCGGCAAGCACGCCAAGGGCGGCGGCTTCGGCCAGCGGCTCACCGCCACCTGGTTGCAATCGCTGGGCAAGCGCGGATGGGTGGCCGCAGGCGGATACATCAACCACCTCAACTGGCGGGGCGACAGCTACACCAGCGGCGGACTGACAGCCGAGGTGGGCTATCAGTTTGACGACCACTGGTCGGCCTATGTCTACGGACAGAAGTCGCTGGTCAACCAGGGTGGCACCTACGCCGGCTACGCGCCTTACGGCCGTGGCTTCTACGGTTGGGGCTACGCACCCTTCATGGGCAACGACCTGGGCGACAAGCTCGGTGCCGCCGTGCGCTGGACACCCAACCCCACCTTCTCCGTCGAACTGTCGGTGGAGAAAAACTGGTATCCCAAGAGCACCAATGGCTATTGGGGACAATACAATTATCCCATGCCCCAGAACAACTAAGGCATGGGATTTATCAAGTTGTAACCTCTCTCTGTCACCAGTCGGCGACGAGCCGCAACCGCAAGGAGTTGAGCACCACGCTGACGCTGGAGAAGGCCATCAAGGCCGATCCCCACATGGGCGTGAGCTGGACGGGCGGCTCGGCATAGAAAAGCCAAAGCACGCCAGCGGCCAACGGCACACACACCAGGTTGTAGATGAAGGCCCAGAAGAGGTTTTGCCAAATCATGCTCACCGTCTTCTGACTCAGTCGCATGGCGTAAGGCAGGGCACGCAGGTCGTCGGTCATGAGCGTCACCTGGGCCACGTCCATCGCCACATCGGTGCCGTCGCCCATGGCCACCGACACGTCGGCCAGGGCCAGGGCTTGTGCGTCGTTGACGCCGTCGCCAATCATTGCCACACGTTTGCCCTCGGCCTGCAGGCGCCTCACAAGGGCCTCCTTGTCTTGGGGCGTGCACCCCGCCTGGTAATGGGCGATGCCGGCCCTGTCGGCCCAATGGCTGACAGCCTCTTCCTTGTCGCCACTCATCATCCAGACCTCCACGCCATGACGCTGCAACATTTGCAAAGCCTCACGGGCATGGGGCTTCAGCGTCTCGCGCTCGTCGAGAGGCAACTGGTCGGCCTGGGTGAAGTCGACGTGCTGGTTGGCCGTGGTCAACGTACCTGTCTTGTCGGTCACCACCACGTCCACCTTGCGCATGCGCTCCAGCGCCGTGGCATCCTTGATGAGCACGTGGCGCTCGGCCGCCTTGCCGATGCCCACCATGAGGGCCGTCGGCGTGGCGAGGCCCATGGCACACGGGCAGGCCACCACCAGCACCGTGACGGCGCACACCACGGCACGGGCCAACACAGGTGTGCCACCGACTGCCATCCACACCAGGAAGGTGAGCAACGACAGGCCACACACCACGGGCACGAACACCCGCGCGGCCTTGTCGACGATGCGCTGTACGGGGGCCTTGGAGCCCTCGGCCTCCTGCACCATGCGGATGATGTGGGCCAGGGCCGTCTGCTCGCCCACCTGCCGGGCTCGCATGCGCAACTTGCCTTGCGAGGGAATGGTGCCGGCCAACAGCCGTGAGCCACGCCGCTTCTCAGCAGGGGTGGGCTCGCCAGTGATCATGCTCTCATCGACGTAGGCGGCATCGGGGGTCATGAAGCTCTCTGCCGCAACCACTTCGCCATCGACAGGCACGCGCTCACCGGGGCGCACCTCCAACACGTCGCCAACGCTGATGGTGGCCACGGGCACCTCCTCAACGGTGGGCGCCCCACCCTCGCCGTCGGGATTGACCACATGGGCGGTCTTGGGGGCCATGCCCATCAACTGGCGGATGCTCATGGCAGTGCCGTCCTTGGCTTTCTCCTCGAGCAGACGGCCAGTGAGCACGAAGGTGATGATCATGCCACAGGAGTCGAAATAGGTCAGGTGGGCATCGCCCCAAAAGGTGTTGTAGACGGAGAAGAAAAACGAGACCAGCGTGGAGAGGGCCACCAGCACATCCATATTGGCCATGGCGTGGCGCAACTGGCGGGCGGCACTCACATAGAACGTGCGGCCGCAAGCCCACATGTTGGCCAAGGCCAAGAGCAGCGCCACCTGGTTGGTGAAGGCCTGGCTTCCCACGTCGAGCCAGTGCATGCTGACGCACATGACGCCCACGGAGAGCAACCACGACAACAACACACGGCGACGCAACACCACATACTCTCGACGACGGATGGCCTCGATGGAGCGCCCCTGCTCGATGACGAGGTCGTAGCCGATGTCGTTGATGGCGCACTTCATGTCGGCCGGCGATATCTGGGCGGGATCATAATCGACAAGGGCGCTGCGCCCCACGAGACTGACCGAGGCGCTCGTGACGCCACGCAGCGAGTTGAGTTTGCGCTCCACATTGGCCGAGCACGACGCACAGGCCATGCCGACAACAGGAAGGGTCTGCTTCATCGGGGCATCAGAGGGTCAGTTCGTAACGACCGCAGTTGGCCACGGCCTCTTGCATCTGCTGGGGCGTCACCTTGCTGGCATCGTAGGCCACCGTGACGGTCTTGTCGGCGAGGTTGCCTTCGGTGCTCGCCACACCGTCGAGAGCGCACAGCGCTCCCTCCACACGGGCCTTGCAGTGCCCGCACATCATGCCACTAATGGCAAAAGTCTTCTTTTCCATAACTAACAAAATAAGTGAATATGTTTTGACGGGTGCAAAGGTACCGACTTTTCCCGACTGTGGCGTTATGGAATGATGGGGATAATTTACAAGATTATAATGGGTGTCGTTGCCCATCCATGAGGCACATCCTCTCGTATCAAACCATGTGGATGAGCCCCATGTAGAGCGCCGTTCCGGCCACGATGGACCACATCATGCTCTTGCGCCAGGCATGGATGGCCATGGTGAAGGCCACGGACAGGAGGCGCGCCACGGTGTCGAAAGGCACACCCAGGAGCGCTGCGGAAGTGGTGTCGCCGGGACGGGTCACGAAGGTGATGTCCTTGAGACAATAGACCACGAGCAGGGCGAAGACCGAGGCGGGCAGCACACGGCCCAGGTAAAGCACATAGCGAGGGGTGGGCTTGCCCGGACGGAACAGGGCGAAGGGGATGAAACGGGTGAGCATGGTGGCCGCAACGCCCGCCCCGACAACGATGACTTGCTGGAGGAGGGTCATGCGGCACCTCCTTTCTCAAGTTTGCGTCGCATCAGGGTGAGGAACACGAGGATGACGACCATGCTGGGAATGATGAAGCGGTCGGGGCCGATGATGAGGAGCGCCATGCCACAGATCAGCAGGCCTGAGAGGCTGCTCACATGACTGTCCTCACGCAACCAGTTGTCGGCGAAGATGGCGGTGAACATGGCCGTGAGCACAAAGTCGAGGCCGCGCAGGTCGAAGGTGAGCAACGGGCCGATCAGTCCGCCCACGGTGGCGCCCACCACCCAATAGGTCTCGTCGAGCCAGGTGAGCCACAACAGGTACCAACCACGGTCGGCCTCGGCCGGTACCTCGGTGCCACTGGTCAACGCAAAGGTCTCGTCGGTCAAGCCGAAGATGAGGAAAAACTTCTTCCAGCCCAAGCCCTTGTAACGCTCGAGCATGGCCAGTCCATAGAAAAGGTGGCGGGCATTGACCATGAGAATCATGAAAAAGGTCTGGAGGGGATGGAAGCTGCCCAGCAACATGTTTCCAATCAGAAACTCGGCGCTGCCGGCATAGATCACCATCGCCAAGAGCATCGGATAAAGAAAGGAGAAACCGAGCTCATGCATGTAGATGCCATAGGTGAGGCCCAAGCAGCCATAGCCGGCCATGATGGGCAGTGAGGCACGAAAGGCATGCCTGAAGGCCACCTGTCTTTTTCCCATAATCCAGTGTGTGTGTTGTTTGTGTTGTGGCGGGTGGCCTGTAAACGAATGGGGGTGCTCTCCTCCAGAGAGGCCACCTGTGGAGGAAAAGTCTAAATCTGGTCGAGTGGCCGGCGGTCCTTGCGCTGGAGGCTCTTGTAGGCCGAGGGCGTGATGCCCGTGACCATCTTAAACTGGCTGGAGAGATAGGCCACGCTCGAATAGTGGAGACGGAAGGCTATCTGCGTCAGCGTCAGTTCGCCATAGGTGAGGAGTTCCTTGACACGCTCGATGCGCTGCTCGATGTAGTAGCGCTCAATGGTCATGCCCGTGACCTCGGAGAAGAGCTTGGAGAGCGAGGAATACTCCGTGTGGAGCTCCTGCTGGAGATAGTCGGAGAGATTGGTTGCCGACTGGTTGTCGCGGTAGTGCACCAGCTGGATGACAGCGGCTCGGATCTGCTCGACCACCTGCTGCCGGCGATCGCCCAACAGTTCGAAGCCCAGCGACTGCAAGGCATCGGCCACCTGGGCCCGCTGCTCCGCAGACACCGTGCCCTCCACCTGGGCCACGCCCAGCTGCACGTCGACAGGATGCAGGCCGTTGTCGCGCAGCGCCTGTTCGACGCTCATGCGACAACGGTCGCAAACCATGTTCTTGATATAAAGTGTTGTGGTTGTCATCTTCTCAACAACTTGCGTCACTCATGTTCCATCAGGATCTGCACGATGCGCTCAGCCGAACGGCCGTCCCAGCGGTCGGGGATGCCGCCCTCCTTCCACTGTCCGGCCACCATGCGCGCCACCTCTTGGGCCAGCAGCGAGGCATCCTCGCCCACCAGGACGTTGGTGCCCACCTTGACGGTCTCGATGTGCTCGGTGTAGCTGTTGAGCGTGATGCAGGGCACCTGGTCGAACGTGGCCTCCTCGGCCACATTGCCCGAGTCGGTGATGATGCCCGTGGCCCGGCGCAGCATGTTCTCGAACGCCAGGTAGGGCACGGGCCCCACCATGTGGAAGACGTCGCTGCCGTCGATGGTCTGCAGGCACTCGGCCACAGCCTCATGGGCCAGGCCGTGGAGCGGCGCATAGACGGGCACATCGCCCACCTTGCTAATGATGGCCTCCAGCAAGCCGCGCAACTCTGCGCGATCGGCAATGAGCTGCTTGCGGTTGAGGGTGAACACGATGTAGCGCTCGGGCAAGGCAAAGGGCAACGGTGCCGGCTCGTGGCCATCGCGCTGGGCGGCAAAGAAGCGGAGGTTGTCGATGAGCACGTTGCCCACCATGTAGACCTTCGACAGTTCGGCGCCCTCGCGGTTGGCAATGCTGTTGTTGCTGATGCCTGCCGTGAACAGGATGTCGCTCAGGCCGTCGATGACCAGGCGGTTGATCTCCTTGGGCATGGTGATGTCGAAGCTGCGGGTGCCAGCGGCAATGTGGGCCAGGCGCACGCCCTGCTTCTTGGTGACGATGGCGGCGGCCATGGTGGAGGCCAGGTCGTCGACCACGATCACCGTGTCGGTAGGATAGTGCTGGAGATACTGCTCAAACTTCGACATGACCTGACCCGTCAGCTCATTGAGGTTGGAACAGGTCACGCCGAGATACTCGTCGGGCTTGGAGATCTGCAGGTCGGCAAAGATCGACGGCTCCACAGTGGGGTCGTCGGCACTGCCAGTGTAGACCAGGCGGTAGTCGATGTCGTGACCTTGCGCCTTCGCGCTGTTGATGGCGCGAATGACTGGGGCCACCTTGATGAAATTGGGGCGGGCCCCACAAACGATGCAAATGTTCATGGTCTTCAATGATTAGGGGTGAATGGTGTGTGGATTACTTGCGACTGCCCGTCGAACGCTTCTTGGAAGAGGTCTTCGTCGTGGTCTTGGTCGTAGTCTTCTTGCCTGTCGACTTGGTCGTGGTCTTGGTGGTCGTCTTCGTGGTGGTCTTGATGGCGGCGTTGCCAGCGGCCACGGCGGCGTCATAATACTTCTTGGCCTCGGGCATCTCCTTCTCCAGGGCGGCGATGCGCTTCTCGTCGGAGGGGTGGTCGCTGAAGAAGTCGGAGCTGTTGCTGCTACCCGATGCCATGCGCTTCCAGAAGGGGATGGCCTCCTCGGGGTTGTAGCCGGCCATGGCGGCGAAGATGAGACCCATGTAGTCGGCCTCGCTCTCGTTGGAACGGCTATACTTCAGGTTCATCAGGGGGAAGGCATAGTTGCCGGCCACCGACGCACCGGCCTGCACAACGGCTCCGGCCGTGCCGCCCACCATCTGGCCTGCGGTGCCGATGACTTGGGTCAAGACGCTCTGGTTGTTTTGCTTGGTCAGCTGCTCGGCTGAGTGCTTGGCCACGGCGTGTGCAATCTCGTGGCCGAGGACGATGGCCAGCGCGGTCTCATTCTCGGTGTAGGGCAACAGGCCCTCGTAGACCACGATCTTGCCACCCGGCAAGCACCAGGCGTTGGCCTCCTTGTTCTGCACGAGGTTGAACTCCCATTGGAAGCTATTGGCGTCGTTGGCATAGCCGTGTTCTTTCAGATAGGTGGTGACGGCGTTGGCCAGGCGCTGGCCCACGCGCTGCACCATGGCGGTGTTGGCGGCGTCGGTGCTCTTCTGAGCTGTCGACATGAACTTGGTGTACTCCTGGGTGCCAAGACTCAACATCTGGGCGTTGGAATAACTGGACGACACCTTGTGCTTGCGACCGGTGACTGGCACGGTCTCGGTGGTGCCACAGGCTGAGACGAGCAGCAGGCTCGCCATGCTCAACAAGAATAATCTGAATTTTTTCATTGTTATAACCTTTTCGTTGATTGATGCAAAGTTAATATTATTTTCGGAAAAGGTGCTTCATCGGCAATTACATTTTGTCTTGCCACATCATTTTTTTGGGTAAATAAAAGGCCCGCTTCACAGCGAGCCCTCTACTTATTATACAAAAACATTACAAAATTCTATTTCTATAGCGAACAAGAACGGTCGTTTCGCTGCAGCCAAATGGCTCTGGTCATGGCTCAACACCCCGTGCACCCACAACGGCGACACTTGCGCTGGCAATAGCGCTCACACTGTCGGCGGATGTCGTAGCCCAGGAGGGCGCCAAGGATGAAGTCTTCCTCGGGCGACAACTCATTGAGCGGGCGTGTCACCATCAGGCGGATGGCGTCCATGCACTCCTGGCTGCCAAAGAAGAGGTTGACGGAGTCTTGGCCGGCGGGTTGCACCAGGTAGCTGATCTGCTGGCGCTGCAGGCGCTGCTCGGCGTAGGCCAGGTAACGGCGGTTGAGGGTGTAGAGCACCATCTGGCGGACGCCTTTCTGATACTCGTAGATGTGATTCATCAGCACCTTCATCTCGATGGGTTGTGCGGTCATGGGCTTATGGGGAATTGGCGGACTGCCCGAAGGCAGGGATGTGAGTGAATGAATGGGTTAGAAGCCGAGGGTCGGCAGCCAGGCGTCGATGCGCTCCTCGGTCTTGTCAGACTCGTTGACGTCGTCGAGCGCCAGGCCCACAAACTTGCCGTCGACCACAGCGTCGGAGTCGTCGAACGTGTAACCGTCGGTCGAGACGGCACCCACCATCGTGGCGCCTGCGGCCACGGCGGCATCGTAGAGCTCGCGCATGCCGCCACAGAACGTGTCGGGATAACTGGCGGAGTCGCCACAACCGAAGAGGGCCACCTGCTTGCCCTTGAGGTCGGCTGCCTTCACGAGGCTGACACCGTCATACCAGTCGTCTTGCAACTCGCCGGCGCCCCAGGTGGAGGTGCCCAAGACGAGGTGGTCGGCAGCCGTCAGGTCGGCGGCCGTCAGGTCGGAAACATTGATCACATCGGCGCCTAACTTCTCGCCGAGGGTCTGCGCGATGGTCTCGCAAGTGCCGGTGGTCGAACCGTACACAACTATTGTCTTACTCATAATCGTTGATCGTTTATTTGGTTTACGGTTGCAAAGATAGGATGTTTCGGCCAACATTGCAATACCTAAAAATTGTGGTTTGGACCAAATACTTAGAAATAGGTACACTCTTTTTGGCACCCCAGAACGCAAAATTGGTGAAAAAAGTCGTATCTTTGCATCATTATATTAAATAAGGTATCAATGACAATGGACAACAAGACAAATCGGCTGATCAGCCTCGCTTACCAACTTTATGACATCACCGACGGCGAACACACGCTCGTGGAGCAAACCACCGACGGCCGTCCCTTCACCTTCATCAGTGGCATGGGCATCGCCCTCGACGCCTTCGAGCAGCAGATGGAAGGTCTGGCCACGGGCGACAACTTCGACTTCACGCTCTCGCCCGAGGAGGCCTATGGCAACTATGAGGACAGCCATGTCATCGACCTCGACAAGGAGATGTTTGTCATTGACGGGAAATTCGACGCCGAGCACGTGAGAAAGGGTGCCATCATTCCCCTGCAAAACGAAGACGGCAACCGATTCAACGGCGTGGTGGCCGAGGTGACAGCCGACAAGGTGAAGGTGGACCTCAACCATCCGCTGGCCGGGCGCACGCTCAACTTCAAGGGATCCATCCTCGAGGCCCACGAGGCCACGAACGAGGAGATACAGGCCTTCGTCGACTCGCTGCAAGGCAACGGCGAGGGCGGCGGATGCGGACACTGCGACCACGAGGGCGGATGCCATCACGACGGTGGATGCAAAAACCACGGACACGAGGGACACTGCCACAACCACGAGCACAAGAACGGTGGTTGCGGACACTGCCACCACGACAACTAAACAACACACTAAGCACTGAACATGAGAAACTCTTTTGGCAACATCTTCACCCTGACGACCTTTGGCGAGAGCCATGGCGAGGCGGTGGGCGGTGTCGTGGACGGTATGCCGGCAGGCATCGACATAGACACCGACTTCATCCAACATGAACTGGACAGGCGGAAACCTGGCCAGAGTCGTATCACGACGCAACGAAAAGAGGCCGACCGAGTGGAACTGCTCAGTGGCGTCTTTGAAGGACGGTCGACAGGAACACCCATCGGATTTGTGGTGCGCAACACCAACCAGCACTCCAACGACTACGACAACATGCGACAACTGTTCAGACCGTCGCACGCCGACTACACCTATTATAATAAGTATGGTGTGCGCGACCATCGGGGCGGAGGACGCTCGTCGGCCCGCATCACCATCAGCCGCTGTGTGGGTGGCGCCTTGGCCAAACTGGCCCTGCGACCCTTGGGCATCAGCATACAGGCCTACGTGTCGCAAGTGGGCGACATCTGCATCGACCGTGACTATCATCGCTACGACCTGGCCAAGGCGGAGGACAACATCGTCAGGTGTCCGGATCCGGAGAAGGCCAAGGAGATGGAACAACTGATCATGCGGGTGAAGGCCGAGGGCGACACCATCGGCGGCGTCGTGACGTGTGTCATCAAGGGCTGCCCCGTGGGACTGGGCGAACCGGAGTTTGGCAAGCTGCACGCCCAACTGGGCGCGGCCATGCTGGGCATCAACGCCGTGAAGGGCTTCGAATATGGCGACGGCTTCGACATCGTGACGCATCGCGGATCGGAGGTGAACGACATCTTCCTGCCCGACGACGACAAGGGCGACGGCCATGAGGCGCAGCACGCGGCACGCACGCAGACCAACCACAGCGGAGGCATACAGGGGGGCATCAGCAACGGACAGGACATCTGCTTCCGCGTGGCCTTCAAACCCGTGGCCACACTGCTGAGACCGCAGCCCACCATCGACCTCGACGGCAACGCCACAACCATCGACGCCCGCGGCCGACACGACCCCTGCGTGACGCCAAGGGCGGTGCCCATCGTGGAGGACATGGCGGCCATGGTCATCCTGGACAACTGGCTCATGAACAAGACGGTGAAGATGTGATCCTCGCGCGGTGGGAAGCCCGCGAGAACAGAAGAAAAAGAAATGACGGTGGACCGACCATCGCACCTAAGAAGGGTGTGATGGTCGGTCCACCGTCATTTTGTTTGTATGCGCATCCTGCGCCAAAGGGCGGCAGGAAGCAAACGCCAAAAGAAGGTGAGCAGGCGATAACGCCAGTCGATGACGCACACATGGCGCTCACGACAGACTGCCCGCACGATGGCTCGCGCCACCTCGCGCGGATCCATCAGCATGGGATAAGACGCCCCGTCGCCCAGCAGGTCGGTGCGCACAAAGCCTGGACGGATGTCGGTGAAACGAATGGGGAGCTGGCGCATGTGGGCCTGCTGCTCAAGGGCCTGCACATAGACATTCTGGAAGGCTTTCGTGGCGCTATAGGCCGGGGCAGCACCCAAGCCCTTGGTGCCTGCGATGGAGGAGATGACAGCGATATGGCCGCCGCCACGCTCGGCAAAATAGCGATAGGCCTCGCCCACCATGCGCGCAAACCCCACGCCATTGGTGGAGAGCGTTGCCAGTTCCTTCTCGGCGGCAAGCTGGGGGTTCTGCCACCCCACCCCAGCGGCATGAAAATAAAGGTCCATGCCTCCCATCTGGCTGACGAGCCGCCGCAGGGCCTGGGGGGCCTCGCCGCTGGTGACATCGATCGACTGCACGCAAGCCTGTCCGGGATAGTCGCGGGCCAAGGCTCGCAGGGGCTCCTGGCGGCGGGCGGCCAAGCCCACCATCCAGCCCTGCTGCAACAACAGGCGAGCCACCTCACGGCCGATGCCCGAGGAGGCTCCCATCACCACTGCTTTCTTCATCTTCTGGTCTTCTCTTTTTGCCTCAGACAACACCCACGATCTCGCTGGCGCTCTTGCAACCGTGGCGCTCCAGCCAATCGGACATGCCGTGCTTGACCTTCACGGTGACTGTCGGGTCGACGAAGTTGGCGGTGCCAATCTCGATGGCTGACGCTCCAGCCATCATGAACTCGATGGCGTCTTCGGCGGTCATGATGCCTCCCAGGCCGATGACGGGTATCTTCACGGCATGGAACACCTCATTGACCATGCGCACAGCCACAGGCTTGACGGCCGGACCACTGAGTCCACCCGTGCGGATGCTCAACTTGGGCTGGCGGCGCTCGATGTCGATGGCCATGCCCATCAGGGTGTTGATGAGCGACACGGCATCGGCTCCCTCAGCCTCGCAAGCACGCGCGATGTCGGCGATGTGGGTGACATTGGGCGAGAGCTTCACGATGAGTGTCTTGTGATACACCTGGCGCACGGCACGCACCACACTGGCTGCGCCCTCACAGGTCACACCAAAGGCCATGCCACCGTCTTTCACATTCGGGCAAGAGATGTTGAGTTCGATGGCGGGAATGTGGTCGAGCGCGTCGATACGGGCGGCACAAGCGGCATAATTGTCGGGCGAAGAGCCACTGACATTGACGATGAAATGGGTCTTGATATCCTTGATTTGGGGATAGATATGCTCGCAGAAATAGTCCACTCCCTTGTTTTGCAGTCCCACGCAATTGAGCATGCCCTGGGCCGTTTCGACCATACGGGGATAGTCGTTGCCCTGGCGGGGAACCTGCGTGGTGCCCTTCACGATGATGGCGCCAATTTCCTCCAACGGCACCAGGTCTTGAAACTCCAATCCATAGCCGAACGTGCCACTGGCGGTCATCACCGGATTGGAAAGCTGCAATTGATTTATCTTTACATTTAAGTCTACCATAACAGTCTCTGAATATTAAACACTGGTCCTTCTTTGCACACACATAAGTTGCCCTCGGTGGTCTTCTCCACGCAGCAGAGGCAGGCGCCCAGGCCGCAGGCCATCATGTTCTCGAGCGAGGCCTCACAGCAGATGCCACGCTCCTTGGCGTAGCGGGCCACCGACACCATCATGGGCTTGGGGCCACAGGTCTGTATGAAGTCGAAATGTTGCTTCTCCAAAACAGTGTGGTTGGTGACAAATCCCTTCTCGCCCAGCGTGCCATCCTCGGTGGTGACATGCACCTCGCCTTCACGCTGATAGAGCTCGAGCTCCAAGAGGTCGCTGGCTGTGCGACCGCCTAAAAGGAAGACGGGCTTGAAGCCTGCACGGCGAAGGGCCGCTCCCTGATAGAGCAAGGGCGCCACACCGACGCCGCCACCCACAAGGAGCACGCGCGAAGAGGATGACTGGGGCATGGAGAACCCATTGCCCAAGGGCAGCAAGCAGTTGACCGTGTCACCGGGTTGCAAGCGGCCCAACTGGCGGGTGCCGTCGCCTATGGTGGCTACCAACAGCCACAACTCATTGCGGTCGACATCAATGTAATGGATCGAAATGGGACGGCGAAGGAAGGTGGAGGGGGAATGGTCTACCCTGACTTCGACAAATTGACCGGGCTGCATGGCGGGGAGGGGGGCCTCCTGGGTCAGCTTGAGCAACACATGCTTGGGGCTCAAACGTTCCACCGTGCTGACGCGCAGGTCAAGACAATACTTCTTCATAAGTTATCTTTATGGTGATTAACTGTGCAAAGATAGCGCATTTATGTGAGACCATGGGGCTTAGCCACCAAAAAGTTTCTTTCGGCAAGGAAATCTCATGGCCTTTCATCGACCAACAATGGCCCCCAGACAACACGCATCCCGGCGGACATCCTCACCACGAGGCTGCTGCCTATGTGCCCCTTGAGCGCATTCACAACCTAATAGGTACGCGCGTTTCCTATTTATAGAGGACGGAAATCGGTCTTAATGCCCATGGCCACCAACTTCAGGATGAAATATCGGGCATGTTTCTCAAAAAATGCATGAATGGGTAAAAAACAGGACAAAAAGTCTTCTGAGAATCGCTTGAAATCAATCACGAGTCCTTTTGCTCGAAAAAACGCGATTCTGAGAGGGTTTTGCGCAAACGGCTGATAGATAGAGCATTAAGCGGAAATAAGCCTTTGGGAAAACTCTGCGCATGCTCAGAGTTTTGCGATAGATATCTTATCGAGTCTCCGTTAGGCATCTATCGAGTCTCGATAAGATATCTATCGAGTCTCGATTCGATATCTATCGCAACTCGATTAGGCCTCTTTCGCCGAACAATTTCATACAAATTAACCGACATTAAGACTTTTAACGAAATTTAATCGGACAAAAGCCATTTATTTTTCTCTAGAAGGTGCAGTC
>JBNMMB010000057.1:0-23369 GCA_050875105.1 Prevotella sp.
GCCACAGCCGTGGCAGGCGTGGCCACAGGCGCCATCGCACAGGGCGCGCTGGTGGCCGACGAGCTGCAGTTGCCCTATGCCTACGTGCGCCCGAAACCGAAAGACCACGGCACGAAAAACCAGATCGAGGGTCGTCTGCCCGAGGGTGCCAAGGTGGTGGTGGTCGAGGACCTCATCTCCACTGGCAGCAGTTCGCTCAAGGCTGTCGAGGCCCTGCGCGCCGCTGGCTTCGAGGTGGTCGGCATGGTGGCCAGCTACACCTACGGCTTCCCCGTGGCCGAGGAGGCTTTCGAGCAGGCTGGCGTGAAGCTCGTCACCCTGGGCGACTACGACCACACCATCGAGATCGCAGCCGAGACCGGCTATGTGTCGAAGGAGGACATCGAGGTGCTGAAGGAGTGGCGCAAGAACCCGGCACAGTGGCAGGCGCCCACAGCAGCCAAGTGATCGGGCTAAAGCCCTAACACACACATCCCAACAACGACACGCGAAGATGAAGATAGAAAGCACAATCCGACAGATCGACCATCCCCAACAGGCCGTCTACGACATGCTGAGCGACCTCAGCAACGTGGAGAAGGTGAAGGGCATGATACCCGAGGACAAGGTGAAGGACCTCTCGTTCGACACCGACAGCATCTCCATTGCCACACAGATGGGCAGCGTCAAGCTCGTCATCGTAGGGCGCGAGGAGCCCAAGGAGATCAAGTTTGAGAGCCAGGAGAGCCCACTGCCCTTCAACTTCTGGATACAGGTGTTGCCCGTCACCGACACCACCAGCAAGATGAAGCTCACCATCAAGGCCGATGTCAACCCCTTTGTGGGCGGCATGGTGAAGAAACCGCTCAAGGAGGGCATCGAACGCATCGCCGACGCCTTGCAGATGATCAACTATTCACACAACGACTAACGACACAACCACATATCGACTATGTCCAACAAACTTTGGGAGAAGAATTTTGAGGTCAACAAGGAGATAGAGCGCTTCACCGTGGGACGCGACCGCGAGATGGACCTCTACCTGGCCAAATACGACGTCTTGGGCTCCATGGCCCACATCACCATGCTCGAGAGCATCGGACTGCTGGAGAAGGGTGAGCTCACACAACTGCTGGCCGCCCTGAAGACCATCTACCGCACCTGCGAGGACGGCCAGTTCGTCATCGAGGACGGCGTGGAGGATGTACACTCGCAAGTGGAACTCATGCTCACACGCCAGCTCGGCGACATGGGCAAGAAGATCCACAGCGGACGGTCGCGCAACGACCAGGTGCTCGTAGACCTGAAGCTCTTCACCCGACATGAACTGATGGACGTGGTCGATGGCGTGAAGGTGCTCTTCGACGAGCTCATCCAGAAGAGCAACCAGATGAAGGATGTGCTCATGCCGGGCTACACCCACCTGCAGATCGCCATGCCATCAAGCTTCGGCCTGTGGTTTGGCGCCTACGCCGAGAGCCTGGCCGACGACATGCTCTACCTCCTGGCCGCCTATCGCATGACCAACCGCAACCCCCTCGGGTCGGCGGCGGGCTATGGCTCATCGTTCCCTCTCAACCGCACGATGACCACCGAGCTCCTCGGCTTCGACTCGATGGACTACAACGTGGTCTACGCTCAGATGGGACGCGGCAAGATGGAGCGCAACGTGGCCTTCGCCATGGCCACTGTGGCGGGCACACTGGCCAAGTTGGCCTACGACGCCTGCCTGTTCAACAGCCAGAACTTCCAGTTTGTCAAGTTGCCCAAGGAGTGCACCACGGGCTCGAGCATCATGCCACACAAGAAGAACCCCGACGTGTTTGAGCTCATCCGCGCCAAGAGCAACAAGCTACAGAGCCTGCCACAGCAGATCATGCTCATCATGAACAACCTGCCCGTGGGATACTTCCGCGACCTGCAAATCATCAAGGAGGTGTTTCTCCCGGCCTTCGGCGAACTGAAAGACTGCCTGCAGATGACGGCCTACATCATCAACAAGATGGAGGTGAACGAGCACATCCTCGACAACCCGATGTACGACCCGATGTTCTCCGTCGAGGAGGTCAACCGCCTCGCAGCCTCCGGCATGCCCTTCCGCGACGCCTATAAGAAGGTGGGGCTGGAGATCGAGGCTGGCACCTTCCGTGCCGACCACCACATCCACCACACCCACGAGGGCTCCATCGGCAACCTCTGCAACGACAAGATCGAGGCGCTCATGGACCACACCCTCGAGGAGTTTGGCTTCGACCGTGTGCGCCAGGCTGAGGCCAACCTGCTGAAGTGAGCCCCACGGCTTGGCATCAAGCGATAAGGAGACGAAGAGAGAGATGAAGAGACTGTTGACCATCATCGTGGTGCTTGCGGCGCTGCTCGCTGGCTGTGCCAACGACCCCATCAGCCGCAAGTACCCCTGCCGCTTCATGTTCTACACCCAGTGGCACCCCACAAGCATGATCGTTCGCGCGCTGTCGGGATACAACGACTTCGTGCGCGTCAGCGTGGGCTTGCAGGGAGGGGGCGGCGCCTACCTGGTCAATGTGGTCGACCGACAGGGGCACACCGAGAGCAACCGCCTCACCAACGACATGGAGAACTATCCCTTCCGCAACGGCATATACATGGGAGCCGGCGGTTCGATGGGCTCCGTGCTCCTCGGTCGCACCAACTTCAACGGTTGGGTGGCGTGGGACGCCATGTGCCCCAACTGCACCGTCAGCTCCAGCAGCAAGTACCAGCTCCGCTGGACCGACAACGCCTCACAGGTGAAGTGTGCCTCCTGCCAACGCATCTACTCGCTCGAGACCGGCAACATCCTCAGTGGCGCCGAGGGTCACAGCTTGCTTCTCTACAACGTCACCTATATTGAGGGCACAAGCGTGCAAATCGGAAACTAAGGGGGCGCGCAGCGGCCGTTTCATGGCTTCAGACAGCACGCTCCTTGGCCTCTCGGCAACGATTTATGCCACGAAATACTAAAAAACAATTAAAATTCTTTGGTTTTCGGATATTTAACCTTACCTTTGCATAAGTAGTTTTCGCGGCAATAGCTCAGTTGGTAGAGCGCGACCTTGCCAAGGTCGAGGTCGCGGGTTCGAATCCCGTTTGCCGCTCTGTTCTTTTTCATAATGACAATTGCCTGCCGCAATGGTGGAATTGGTAGACACGAGGGACTTAAAATCCCTTGGCCAGTAATGGCTGTGCGGGTTCGAGTCCCGCTCGCGGCACTTCGTAATTCTGTATTATTATGCGTAAGTATTCCATTCTATCCTTATCCTTTTTATCAGTTATCGCTTTCTCCTCGTGCTCGAAGTTAGGCGCTTTGTCTGCCGACAACTTCACTGTTGAGCCCAACCCCTTAGAGGCCGTGGGAGGCCAAGTGCCCGCCACCGTCAATGGTGTCTTCCCCGTGAAGTACATGAAGCCCAAGGCTGTCGTCACTGTCACTCCAGAGCTGCGCTACGGCGATGGCAAGGTGGCCAAGGGACAGAGTGCCACATTCCAGGGTGAGCGTGTCATGGGCAACGACCAGACCATCTCCTACAAGATGGGCGGACGCTACTCGATGAAGACCGCCTTCGGCTACGTGCCCGAGATGCAGAAGAGCGAGATGTATCTCACCTTCAACGCCCGCCTGGGCAAGAAGAAGGTGGCCGTGCCCGACGTGAAGGTCGCCACGGGTGTGCTCGCCACATCAGAGCTCTACAAGGACGCCCTGACACAGGCCGGAGGCTGCATCGCCACCGACTCGTTCCAGCGTGTCAGAGCCCAGAAGACTGAGGCTAACATCAAGTTCCTGGTCAACCAGGCCAACCTCCGCAAGAGCGAGCTGAAGAACGGCACCGTCAAGGAGTTTGTCGACATGCTCAAGAAGATCAACGCCGACCGCGAGGGCCTCAATCTGAAGAACGTCGAGGTGGCCGCCTATGCCTCACCAGAGGGTGGCTTCTCATTCAACGACAAGCTCGCCGGCAAGCGACAGACAGCCAGCCAGGCCTACGTCGACAAGCAGCTCAAGGCTGCCAAGCTGGGCAACGCCAGCGTGGACGCTCACTATACGGCACAAGACTGGGACGGCTTCAAGCAGCTCGTACAGGCCAGCAACATCCAGGACAAGGACGTCATCCTGCGTGTCCTCGAGATGTATAAGGACCCCGCTGAGCGCGAGCAGCAGATCCGCAACATGAGCGAGGGCTTCCGCGAACTGGCCGACGGCATCCTGCCGCAGCTCCGCCGCAGCCGCCTCATCATCAACTATGAGACCGTGGGTCGCTCTGACGAGCAGATCAAGGACCAGTACAAGGCCGACGCCACCAAGCTCTCTCCCGATGAGCTGCTCTACGCCGCCTCGCTGACCAACGACGCCAACGAGAAGGAGGCTATCTACAAGAAGGCCACCGAGCTCTATGACAAGGACTACCGCGCCTACAACAACCTCGCCGTGATGGCCTTCAACAAGGGCGACGAGAACGCTGCCAAGAACTATGTGCAGCAGGCTTTCGCCAAGAACCAGAAGGCTCCCGAGGGCTACGCCAACCTCGCGCTCATCGACCTGCACAACGGTCGCCTGGCCGATGCTGAGCGCAACCTGTCGAACGCCATTGGCGCCAACGGCTTCAACGAGGTGCTCGGCAACCTCAACATCGCCAAGGGCAACTACGCTGACGCGGTGAAGAACTTCGAGGGCAGCAAGTCGAACAGCGCCGCACTGGCACAGATCCTCAACAAGGACTACGCCGCTGCCGTCGCCACACTGAAGGAGCAGAAGAACCCCGACGCACTGAGCGACTACCTCATGGCCATCGTGCAGAACCGCCAGGGCAACACGGCCACGGCACAGGAATGCCTCGACAAGGCTATCAAGAAGAACCCCGCTCTCCAGCAGTACGCCAACAACGACCTGGAGTTTGTTAATCTCAAGAAATAAACATGCACAAGCACCTCTTCCTCCTCGCTCTGCTCTCTGTGTTGCTCTTCTCGTGTGGAACAGACAGCAAACACTTCAAGATTGAAGGACGTTTCCTTCACCTGAACCAAGGGGAGTTTTATCTCTACAGCGAGGATGGAGCGGTGAGTGGCATCGACACCATCAAAGTGGAGGGTGGTCGCTTCGCCTATGAGATGGCATGCGACGCACCCACCACCCTCATACTGGTCTTCCCCAACTTCTCGCGACAGCCTATCTTCGCGGAGCCGGGGAAGACCGTTTCCATTAAGGGCGACGCCTCGCACCTCAAGGAAATGGAGGTGAAGGGCACGAAGGACAACGAACTGATGACGGGCTTTCGCCATCAGGTGGCCGACGCGTCGCCACCCGAGAAGAAGAAACTTGCCGCCCGGTTCGTCGAGAACAATCCCACATCGCGCGCCAGCGTCTTTCTCATCAAGGATTGTTTTGTCGCCACACCCCAACCCGACTACCAAGAGGCCATGCGCCTGACACGGCTCTTGCTGCCCAAGCAGGAGCGCAACGGCGACCTGGCTCGGCTCGACAAGGCTCTGCGCACCGTCACCATCTGTAGCGTGGGTGCCACCCTGCCGTCGTTCACAGCCACCGACATCCACGGCACCGCCATCTCTTCGTCCCAGCTCATGCACGGACTAGCCGTCATCACCACCTATGCGTCGTGGAACTATGAGAGCCTCGACCTGTTGCGACGCCTCAAGGCGCTACGCCGACAGAAGGGTGGGCGCTTCCAAGTGGCCACCTTCTCCATCGACGCCAGCAAGAACGAGTGTTCCAACTCTCTCCAAATCGACACCATCACGTGGCCTGTGGTCTGTGACGGCAAGATGTTTGAAGGCGACGTCATCCAGCGACTGGGCCTCAACACGGTGCCCGGCAACGTGCTGCTGAAGGACGGGCGCGTCATCGCACGGGGACTGCCGACCAACGACCTCGTGCAGCGCATCGAGCAAAACCTTTGAGACCCTAACCTTTTGTTTTCATGCTAATCAAGACTTACAGCGCAGCCGTCAACGGCCTCGACGTCACGCCGGTCACCATTGAGGTGAGCATTGCCAAGGGCATCTTGTATCATCTCACAGGACTGGGCGACGAGGCGGTGCGCGAGGGACGCGACCGCATCGCGGCCGCCCTGCAAAACAATGGCTTTCTCTTCCCTCGGGCGGACGTCACGGTCAACATGGCGCCGGCCGACCTCAAGAAGGAAGGCAGCAACTTCGACCTGCCGCTTGCCATTGCCATCCTCGCATCGGATGGACAGATCAACGTGCCCCACGTGGGCGAGTTCATGATGGTGGGCGAACTGAGTCTTGACGGACAGCTGCAACCGGCAAAGGGCGTCTTGCCCATCGCCATCAAGGCACGGGCCGAACACTATCGCGGCCTCATCGTGCCCAAACAGAACGTGAGGGAGGCGGCCATCGTCAACAACCTTGAGGTGTATGGCATGGAATCAATGGCCGACGTCATCAAGTTGTTGTCAGGCGAACAACAATTTGAGCCCACTGTCGTCGACACACGCAAGGAATTCTACGAACAACAATACAATTTTGACCTCGACTTCTCGGATGTGCGCGGACAGGAGAACGTGAAGCGCGCCCTGGAGGTGGCAGCAGCTGGAGGCCACAACCTCATCATGATCGGCCCGCCGGGATCGGGCAAGAGCATGATGGCCAAGCGCCTGCCCTCCATCCTGCCTCCCCTGACGCTCTCGGAGAGTCTCGAGACCACACAGATCCATTCTGTGGCGGGCTTACTGAAGACGGGCTCCACGCTCATCTCACAACGGCCTTTCCGCGCCCCGCACCACACCATCTCTGAAGTGGCACTGGTCGGCGGAGGCAACAACCCCATGCCGGGCGCCATCAGCTTGGCCCATAACGGCGTGCTGTTCTGCGATGAGTTGCCCGAGTTCAACAAGCACACGCTGGAGGTGCTGCGCCAACCGCTGGAGGACCGACAGATCACCATCAGCCGGGCGAAGTACACCGTGACCTACCCCTGCTCGTTCATGTTTGTCGCCTCGATGAACCCCTGTCCCTGCGGATACTACGGCGATCCCACTCATCACTGCGTCTGCACGCCTGGACAGATACAAAAATACCTGAACAAGATCAGCGGCCCAATGATGGACCGCATCGACATACAATGCGAGATTGCCGCCCTGCCCTTCAAGGAACTGTCGAAGGCGGAGCCGGGCGAGCCATCGGCCCAGATCCGCGAGCGCGTCATCGCAGCACGGGCGTTGCAGACTGAGCGTTTCCGTGACGTGCCAGGCATCCATTGCAACGCACAGATGACCGAGCGCCTGATCCACCAATATGCCGAGCCCGACGAGGAAGGCCTCGAGCTGTTGCGCATGGCCATGGACCGACTGTCGCTCTCGGCGCGTGCCTACTCGCGCATCCTGAAGGTGGCACGCACCATTGCCGACCTGGCCGCCGAGCCCAACATCAAGCCCGAACACATCTCGGAGGCCATCAGCTACCGCCAGCTGGACCGCGGCGACTGGGCCGAACGCGGCCACTGAGCCACAACAAGACCTAATAGGCATAAGAGGCCCATTAGGCATATTGGGCATATTAGGCCCATTAGGCATAATAGGCATATTGGGCATAATAGGCATATTAGGCATAATAGGCCCATTAGGCATAATAGGCATATTGGGCCTAATAAGCATAATTAACCAATAGGCCCATTAGGCATCATGAGCCTAATGGGCCTACCAATATCATCAATCACAATATTTATTTCACCTCATAGAGCGGCCGTGCTTGGTTCTTGGCCACCGTATCGTTGGCCTTCGAACGGCCAACAGGACGAATCGAGAGATTGTCATAGTAGGGTGTGCTGACACGCTTGCCCTGCTTCATGGCAATCAGTCCGGCCATGCCCTTCGGATAAAGGGCGATCGACGCATGAAGGAGCGGTTGGCCATCGACGCTGCCTGTGATGCTGTCGCCCTCAAAGCGGAGCGCAACGCGCGTCCAGTGGGCCACCGTCGGCTGGCCGAGGCGCACGCTGTCGAGCACCGTCTCTCCACCCGCCTCCATCTTCAGTCGCCTCAGCAAGGCCTGCTGCTCAGCGTCGCCTTCAGGGGCGTTGCGGCCCTGGCCGCGTGTGATGACCAGTCGGCACCAACCATCAGCCCCCATCTTCAAGTAGTAGCCCTTCGGTGTGATGCCATAGCCTGTGCCCACATTGCAGACACGGCCCATCACGCCGCCTTCGTCGCCTGGGTTGAGCCAAAGGTCGGCGCTCACCTCATAGTCGTTCCACGCCGAGTCGCCGAGGATGGTGTAGTAGTTCCAGTCGGGCGCCCAACTGTTGGCTGCCTGGCCCACCACCTGGCGCAAGCACTGGCCATCGTGGGTGGGACGCTCCGCGAGCTCGAAGCTACCGATGATGTCGGCAGTGTAGTGAGGCAGGTAGCCCCACTGCGCGGGCTGCTCATACTGGTCGAAGTTGTCGGCATAGGGCAAGGGGAACGGCTGGCTATCAGGCACGCTGGCAAACGATCCTTTCTGCTGGCCTGTCGTGGTGGAGACGGAATAGACGGCACCGGGTAGTGCGTCCAAGACAAACTGCCCGCCACGGGGCGTGATGTCGGCCAGACGCACAAACTCATTGTCGGCAGTGCTGCGCCACACACACAACCGTTTCTGTGGCAGGCCGCCCTTGAGCTTGAAGCGGAGCGTCTGCGGGGCCTTGGCGTCCTTGGTCTCAAGGATGACGCTGTAGTCCTTCTTCCCAGGTGCCACCAGCGTCACCACGGAGCCACCCGCCGCGAGCTTGGCGCAACCGGCGTCGAGATAGCGCCAGCCCACCTCGGTGAACTGTCCGTAGTGGGCATAGCCCCAGAGGTTGTCACGCACGGCATAGTGTCCGCCCCATGGTTGCTGTGCCAGGATCATCGGCGGCTCCTCACTATAGGGTTCCATGGGATAGACGCCTCCGATATCATACCAGTTGACGACCTTCGTGGCGCCACTCTCGATGTAGTTGCGGTTGAAGCATTCGACAATGCTGATGAGGCAGTCGAAGCCCCGTTTATAGATGTGGTCCTCGGTGTTCCAGATCGGTTTGCCCAACGAGTCGGCAATGTGGCGCTGCCGGGGTGTCGTGGGAATGGCCTCAAAGGTGTGCGCACTCACGATGTCGATGGCGTTGGCCAGCGCCGTGTCGGCTGGCAGCGACTCCACGAAATTCATCTTGTTGCCTGGCCAGTTGTCGAAGGCGTGAAGCTTGACGCCGGCAAACCCTCCTCGGTTGAGCGCCTTGCGGAGGTTGATGGCGAAGTCGCGGCTCTCGCCCTTCTCGTTGTGACAACCCACAGCGTCGAGCTCCAGGCCATGCACCTGGCGGAGGCCCTCCATCCACGTGACGTAGTAGTCGGCCGTCTCGCGCGTCCAGTAGTTGCCGAGCCAGCCCGGCGTGCTCCAGGTCGTGGCGTCGAGCGTGAGCTTGGGGTTGCGTCGCTTGGCCTCTTTCATCACCCACCACGTGTAGCCGCGATGGAAGTTGCAGTCGCCTGCATAGTGGCTATGACTGGGCATGGAGCCCTGGGTGGAGTTGCCGTCGCCTGGGATCTCGGCCAACAGGGCGCTGACCGAGGCACCAAACTTCGGACGATAGACCATGTCGAGGATCTGTGAGCGCCACGGTTCGGCATAGTCTTTGAGCAAAACCGATGTGGCGCCACCGCCATTGACGATGCCGATACCATCAAAAGTCTTACCATCGTGACGGCCGTCGAGCGTGAAAGTCTGCTGGCCCCATGCTTGGCAGCAGATGAATGAGAGAAGGAGCGTGAAATGTTTCATGGTCACAAATTTAACCATATAAATAAGATATTGTAAGCAAACGTGTGTTAAATAGTCGTAAAAGTGACATCTACGATCCAACTGTGAGACATCAGTAGGACAGGCTGGGAATGTAAAAAAGATGTTCGTTCCACCATTTTGGGGGTTTACCACCTCCTCCTTGGGTGCCCAAACGGCGCATGAAGGTGCTGGCAAACACGCATTTGCCCACCGATTTTACACACGAAAGACATACTTATTCATAAAAAGTTCGTAACTTTGCAGACGTATTATTCGTTGGAGAAACGGCATGATAGAGCACCTCATACATAATTTACACATTTCGCTGGATGGCATCTTTGACTACATGACACCCCGACTGTGGGTGCTGGGCGTCATTCTGCCATTTGTCATGGCCCTTCTGTTCACGGCCCTCGTTCACCCGTTGATTGTGAAGATGGCCACCAGCCGCAACATGTTTGACAACCCCGACAAGCGCAAGTTGCAGACGCGCCCTATACCGGTGATGGGCGGCCTGGCCGTGTTCTTCGGTATCGTGGTCGGAGCCGGAGCCACCAGCGTGTTCTTCAACTCCTACGCTCTCTTCACCTGTGTCATCACGCTCACGGTGATGATGTACGTCGGCATGCTCGACGACATGGTGGGCCTGAGTCCTGTGCTCCGTCTTTTCGTGGAACTGTGTCTCGTGGCTTTCATCGTCTACATGGACAAGACCAACATCAACGACCTGCATGGAGTGTTTGGCATTGAGAAACTACCCGTATGGATCAGCCTGCCACTCGGCTCCGTCTCGTGTCTGGGCATCATCAACTCGATCAACCTCATCGACGGCGTCGACGGCCTGTCGAGTGGCATGTGCATCTTCGCCTGCCTCTGCTTCGGCATCGTGTTCTGCGCCTCCTACGACGGCACGATGGCCGTCATGGCCTCGCTGGCGGCTGGCGCGCTGGTGCCCTTCTTCTTCCACAACGTGTTTGGCGACAAAAGCAAGATGTTTGTCGGTGACTCCGGCACGCTGATGCTGGGCATGCTGATGAGCATCTTCTGCATGCGACTGATAGACAACACGTCACTGGCCGCTTTCAACCACCCACACTTCGGCGTGGTGGCCTTTGCGCTGAGCGTGCTCTCGGTGCCCGTGTTCGACGCCTTGCGCGTCATGTTCGGGCGCATAGCCAAAGGTGTCTCACCGTTCCATCCTGACCGCAGCCACCTGCACCACCTCTTCATCGAACTCGGTTTCTCTCACATCGGCACCACCGTGGCCGTCATCTCGCTCAACGCGCTCAATGTGGTGTGCTGGCTCTTGTGCTATCTTTTTGGCGGCAACGCCACCGAACAGTTTCTCGTGGTGTTCATCGTTGGCGTGCTCAACACCAACTGCTTCTACTATGCCGTGCGCAAGATGAACCACAACCGCCTGCCCTATCGCACACTGAAATGGTTGGCGCGCAAGAGCCACAAGGAGACGGGACACACCTTCTTGGCCATTCGCCGGATGATAGACTCCATCTGACGACGTCACATTTCATCAAACATCAAAAGAGGTTGGTGCAGGACGCTACCAACCTCAAGAAAAGACTGTTTCGTGTCCGACGACGAAACATATCTGTCACAAAAATATAGCAAGTTTTCAATATTTGCAAGTAAAACAAAGAAAAAATCACTTTTTTAACAAAAAAGTTTGCAGTTTAGTGGTTTTTGTGTATCTTTGCGCCTGTAATCAAAACAATAACAATGAACAATCATGTGTCTGCATATTGGTGGTGGCGAAGCTCAAGATTTCAACAGTCGTGAGTCGCTCAGCCGTGTGGATACTCCAAGGAGATAAACCGAAAGGCCTGCCGTTCTTACGACAGGCCTTTTTTCATTCAGGCGAAGCGCCGTCATTGCGGCACACCTTATTATTATAGTCCTCCGCCACAGCGGCCTGCAACCACTGGACGAATGACGACAAGCGAATATATAAACAATTAAAAATATAAAGAATTATGGACGTAACACTTATTCTCAACCGTTTGCTCAATCACGAAGAGCTTCAACGCGAGGAGACCAAGGGCCTGCTCGTAGCCATCACAAAGGGTGAACTCAACGACGCAGAGATTGCGGCCTTGCTCACGGCCATACAGATGCGCGGCATCACCGTCGACGAGTTGCTCGGCTTCCGCGACGGCATCCTCGCCACAGGTGTGCCCGTGCCCCTCCACTGCGACCGCTACATCGACGTCGTGGGAACAGGAGGCGACCGCAAGAACACGTTCAACATCTCCACCACAGCCTGCTTCGTCATCGCCGGCGCCGGCTACAAGGTGGCCAAGCACGGCAACTTCTCAGCCACGTCGGTCAGTGGAGCGTCCAATGTCATCAAGAACCACGGCGTGGTGTTCACCGACGATGCAGACAAGCTCAACCGCTCGCTCGACGAGTGTGGCATCGTCTACCTCCACGCCCAGCTCTTCGCCAAGGCCATGAAGTTTGTGGGCTCCATCCGCAAGGCCCTTCCCTTCCCCACCTTCTTCAATCTCCTCGGCCCGATCATCAATCCCTCGAAGCCACAGTGCCAGTTGCTCGGCGTGGCCAACCTCGACCAGATGCGTCTCTACCAGCAGGTCTACCAGCGCATCGGCATCGACTATGGCATCGTGAACAGCATCGACGGTTACGACGAGATCTCGCTCACAGGCGACTTCAAGGTCACCACCAACCAATATGAGCGCGTGTTAAAGCCCGCCGACCTCGGCTTCGACATCGCCCGTCCCGAGGAGCTCGTCGGAGGCGCCACCGAGGAGGAGGCCGCCCAGATCTTCGACAATGTGCTCAATGGCACAGCCCTGCCTGCACAAAAGAACATCGTGCTGGCCAACGCCGCCTTTGCCATCCAGGTGCTCGAAAAGGGCCAGAAGCCCATCGACGAGTGCATCGCCATCGCCCGCGAGAGCCTCGACTCAGGACGCGCTCTCAGCACCTTCCGTCGCTTTGTCGAGATCAACAGTTAACCCGTTCACTGCCTTATGATGGACAACAACCCACAACAGACCGACATTCTCCAGACCATCGTGGCCCACAAGCGACAGGAGCTGGAGGAGTGGATGCAGTTTCTGCCGCCGCGCCGCCTCATGGCACTCGTCGAGGAGCAGATGAAGCAGGAGACCCAGCCGCCCGTCTCGATGCGACAGGCGCTCATGGCCTCGCCCACCGGCATCATCGCCGAGTTCAAGCGCAAGTCGCCCTCCAAGGGCTGGATCAAGCGCGAGGGCCGCGCCGGCGTCATTCCCCTCGGCTACCAACAGGCTGGCGCCACGGCGCTGAGCATCCTCACCGACACCCAGTTCTTTGGTGGTTACGATGAGTTTGTGCGCGAGGCACGCCTCTCAGGCGTCACCCTGCCCATTCTCTACAAGAACTTCGTCATCTCCGAGTACCAACTGCTCCAGGCCCGCCATTGTGGCGCCTCCGCCGTGTTGCTCATCGCCGCCGACCTCAGTCTCGACGACTGTCGCACACTGCTCCACACCGCCCACGAGCTGGACCTCGAGGTGTTGCTCGAGATGCACAGCGAGGCCGACCTCGACTATGCCGCCCTCGAGCCCGACATGTATGGCATCAACAACCGCAACCTCGGTTCGTTTGTCACCGATGTGGCCAACAGCTTCCGCATGGCCGAGCGTCTGCCGCAGGGCGTCTGCAAAGTCAGCGAGAGCGGTCTTGGCGATCCCGCCACGGTCGATCGCCTGCGCCAGGCTGGCTTCAGTGGTTTCCTCATGGGTGAACACTTCATGCGAGCCGACGATCCTGGCCAGGAACTGGCCCACTTCATCAGTCAGCTCTCCTCGACAACACAACAATAAGAAGCGTCTCATCCACCACGTATCCAACAATCATCATGATCCCATCCAACCATCCATCCGTCTCCGCCACAGCGCCAAGCGGCCGACGCCTGCTCATCAAGGTGTGCGGCATGCGCGACACCGACAACATCCGCGAGGTGGCACAGCTCGACATCGACCTCATGGGCTTCATCTTCTGGCCAGGCACCAAGCGCTGCGTGAAGATGATCTCCTCGAAAGCCGGCATCCTGCCCGACTACAGCGAGGAGCGCTTTCGGCGCGCCAACCAAAGCGAACAAAGTGAACAGAAGGGCAAGAGCGAACAGGCCGACCGGGACGAGCAGACCGCCAACCAGCACCCGAGGGCCATCCAGCGCGTGGGCGTCTTCGTCGACGAGATGCCACAGACCATCCTCACCGCCATCTACAACTACCAGTTGCAATACGTCCAACTACACGGACAGGAGAGCCCCGTGATGATCGACAACCTCAAGCGCACGCTCATCCCCGACATCGCACCCGACATCAAGGTCATCAAGGCCATCAGCATTGCCAGCAAGGACGATGTGGCACGATACAAGGACTATGAGGGCCTCGTCGACCTCTTCCTCTTCGACACACGCTGCCCCATGGTGGGCGGCAGTGGACGGCAGTTCGACTGGGACGTGCTCACGGCCTACGACGGCCACACCCCGTTCCTGCTCAGCGGAGGCATCGGCCCCGACGACGCCGAGCGCATCAGGCAGTTCAGCCACCCCATGTTGGCCGGCATCGACCTCAACAGTCGCTTCGAGACCGAACCCGGGCGCAAGGACGTGGAGCGCCTCCGCACCTTCATCAGCCAGGTGAGAGCCTGAAGCCCGTCAGCCAGGCAACCCTACCTTCCATCAAGCGGAGGCGGCGGGCCATAGAGCCCGCCCCCTTCACAACACACAACAACAACCTTAGAACACAACCATCATGAACAAGATCAATCAACTCTTCGCTTCGCCCCTCAGCGAGCGTGGTGCCGCCACGCCCTCGCTGCCCGGCAAGTTGCTCTCCCTATATTTCTGCGCCGGCTGTCCCGAGCTCGACATGACCGCCCAGACCATCCTCACCCTCCAGCGGCGTGGAATCTCGATGATCGAGGTGGGCATACCCTTCAGCGACCCGCTGGCCGACGGTCCTGTGGTGCAGGGCGCCGGCACCGTGGCCCTGCGCAACGGCATGACGCTCCGCCTGCTGTTCCACCAACTTGAGGCCATCAAGGACGAGGTGACCATCCCACTGGTGCTCATGGGTTATCTCAACGTCATCATGCACTATGGCATCGAGGCCTTCTTCGAGAGTTGCGCGCAGAGCGGCGTCAGCGGATGCATCATCCCCGACCTGCCCTTCCAAGACTACATGGATGTGGTGAAGCCCATCGCCGACAAGTATGACGTGCGTGTCATCATGATGATCACGCCCGAGACCTCAGAGGAGCGCGTGCGCTTCATCGACGACAACACCGACGGCTTCATCTACATGGTCTCGTCGGCCAGCGTCACCGGCGCGCAGAGCGGCTTCGACGAGAAGAAGGTGGCCTACTTCGAGCACATCAACGCCATGAACCTCCACAACCCGCGCATGATTGGCTTTGGCATCTCCAACAAGCAGACGCTGCAGAGCGCACAGGCCAACGCCGCGGGAGCCATCATCGGCAGCAAGTTTGTGACCCTGCTCAACGAGACGCGCGACCCCGACAAGGCCATCGACCGGCTCTACGAAGCGCTCGAACAATAACCCATGTCCAACAACACCAACAACACAACCTCCTAAAACAACATAACACGACAATCATGGCAAACCCTAAAAATAACACCATCAACCCCACCACAGCCGGTTTCTACGGACAGTTTGGCGGCGCCTACGTGCCCGAGATCCTCTACAAGTGTGTGCACGACCTGCAAGACGCCTACCTGCCCATCATCCAGAGCGAGGAGTTTCAGCGCGAGTATGAGGCCCTGCTCAAGGACTACGTCGGACGCCCCTCGCCTCTCTACTACGCCAAGCGCATGAGCGAGAAGTATGGTTGCCAACTCTACCTCAAGCGGGAGGACCTCAACCACACCGGCGCCCACAAGATCAACAACACCATCGGACAGATCCTGCTGGCCAAGAAGATGGGCAAGCGGCGCATCATCGCCGAGACCGGCGCCGGACAGCACGGCGTGGCCACCGCCACAGTGTGCGCGCTGATGGACATGGAGTGTGAGATCTTCATGGGAGCCACCGACGTGGAACGTCAGCACACCAACGTGGAGCGCATGAAGATGCTCGGCGCCAAGGTCAACCCCGTGCGCACCGGCAACATGACACTCAGCGACGCCTGCTCGCAGGCCATACGCGACTGGTGCTGCCATCCCGAGGACACCTTCTATATCGTGGGCTCCACCATGGGCCCCCATCCCTACCCCGACATCGTGGCCAAGATGCAGAGCGTCATCTCGAAGGAACTGAAATGGCAACTCCAGGAGAAGGTCGGGCGCGACTATCCCGACTATCTCATCGCCTGTGTGGGTGGAGGCAGCAATGCGGCCGGCACCATCTACCACTATGTCGACGACCCGCGCGTGAAGATCGTGCTGGCTGAGGCCGGCGGACACGGCATCGGCACCGACTACACGGCGGCCACCATACACTGTGGCACCGAGGGCATCATCCATGGCGCGCGCACCCTGGTGATGCAGACCGACGACGGACAGATCAAGGAGGCCTTCACCATCTCGGCAGGTCTCGACTATCCTGGCATCGGCCCCATGCATGCACACCTGGCCAAACAAGGCCGCGAACAGGTGCTCGCCATCAACGACGACGAGGCCATCTACGCCGGTTATGAGCTCACACGCATGGAGGGCATCATCCCCGCCATCGAGAGCGCACACGCCGTGGCCGCACTGAAGAAGCTCCAGTTCAAGCCCTCCGACGTGGTGGTGCTCACCGTGTCGGGACGTGGAGACAAGGACGTGGAGACCTATCTCAAGAACAAACAAATGGCAAAGGAATATGGAAACTTTTAAATACCGCACGCACTCGCGCAAGATCCTGGCCGACCTCTACACCCCCGTCGGCATCTACCTGCGCCTGCGCGACCTCTATCCGCAGTCGGCACTCATGGAGAGCTCCGACTATCATGGCAACGACAACTCACGCTCTTTCATCGGCATCAACCCCATGGCCTCCATCGCCGTGGCCCATGGAAACGTGATCTGCACCTACCCCGACGGCTCACGCACCGAGGAGACGCTGCCACCCACCGGCCCTGGCAAGGGCGAGGCGTGCAAGGTGGCCATCGCCGAGGCCTTCGACCGTTTTCTCCACCGCTTCCAGGTGGAGGGCGACGAGGCCAACTACTGTGGCATCTATGGCTACACGACCTTCAACGCCGTGCGCTACTTTGAGAACATCGCCGTGAAAGACACCACGATGGAGAAGAACGACGCCCCAGACATCTATTATATTATGTATCGTGACCTCATCGTCTTCGACCACTTCAACAACACCATGGTCTTCGTGACCATGGCCGGCGAGGGCGAGGACGCCGACATGCGCCTCGACAAACTGGAGATGGCGGCGGCGCGCGCCAACGTGAAGCCCTACGGGTTCCACCCCGTGGGCGAGCGCACCTCGACGCTCACCGACGAGGAGCACAAGGCCAACATCAGGCGTTGTGTGAAACATTGCCTGCGTGGCGACGTCTTTCAGATTGTCATCTCGCGCCGCTTTGTGCAACGCTACGAGGGCGACGACTTCAAGCTCTATCGCGCCCTGCGCTGCATCAACCCGTCGCCCTACCTGTTCTATTTCGACTTTGGAGGCTTCCGCATCTTCGGATCGTCGCCCGAGACCCACAACCGCATCGTGGGCAACCGCTCGTTTATCGACCCCATCGCCGGCACCACGCGGCGCACGGGCAATCCCGAGGAAGACCGCCGAAACGCCGAGTTCCTGCGCAACGACCCCAAGGAGAACGCCGAGCACGTGATGCTCGTCGACCTGGCACGCAACGACCTCAGCCGCAACTGCCACGACGTGAAGGTCGACTTCTACAAGGACATGCAGTTCTACAGCCATGTCATCCACCTCGTGAGCCGCGTCAGCGGCACGCTCAACGACGGCGCCGACCACATCAAGGCGTTCTTCGACACGTTCCCCGCAGGCACCCTGTCGGGCGCCCCGAAGGTGCGGGCCATGCAGCTCATCTCCGAGATGGAGCCCCACAACCGTGGCGCCTATGGCGGATGCATCGGCTTCATCGGACTGAACGGCGACCTCAACCAGGCCATCGTAATCCGCACGTTCATCTCGCGCAACGGTGAGCTGTGGTTCCAGGCGGGCTCGGGCGTCGTGGCCAAGAGCAACGATGAGTATGAGTTGCAGGAGAGCAACAACAAGCTGGGCGCACTCATGAAGGCCATCAAGATAGCCGAGACGCTGTAGGAGGTGTTTAACAAAAACGACAAAAAACCGAAGACAATGATGAATGAAGATAAGATAAGCGACAGCGCACAGGCGCAACGGGTGGTGATCATCGACAACTACGACTCGTTCACCTACAATCTCGCCCACCTCGTCAGGCAACTGGGAGCCACAGTCGATGTGTATCGCAACGACCAGTTCACGCTCAACCAACTGGAGCCGTTCAGCAAGATCATCCTCTCTCCCGGACCCGGCATCCCTGAGGAGGCTGGCCTGCTGATGGACGTGATCCGCACGTATGCCGGGCGCAAGCCCATGCTGGGCGTCTGCTTGGGTCACCAGGCCATCGCCGAGGTGTTTGGCGGCAGACTGGTCAACCTCTCCGAGGTCTACCACGGCGTGGCCACCGAGGGCACCCAGTTTGGCAACGACCCGATCTTCGCAGGCATGCCCCGCCGCATCGTCATGGGCCGCTATCACAGTTGGGTGGTGGACCGCACGGGCTTCCCCGACAGCCTGGAGGTGACGGCCATGAGCGACGACGGACAGATCATGGCGTTGCGCCACCGCAACTACAACATCCACGGCATACAGTTTCATCCCGAGAGCGTGCTGACGCCTGAGGGTGCGACCATCGTGAAGAACTGGCTCGAACTGTAGCCTCCCACCTTCCAACAAAAAACCGGATTAGGCCTTGCTTGGTCTAATCCGGTTTTTTGTTTATTGGCTGTTGCTATTCCTCGTCACGGAAACAAGTCTGATTTATCACATCACGATGACTGGCGTCTTGTCACATCTCGCTGCGTCTCATCCTGAGGATGGGGAAGGGGTTGCCTTGGTCGTCGATGGGCGTGCGCTCGCAGACGGCAAAGCCCCAATGGCGATAGACAGCCGTGGCATGGAGGTTCTGCTCATTGACGTCGATGCGCGTGGCGCCGTGGCGGGCGACGGCCCACTCCATCAGTTGCCGGCCGATGCCCTGGCCTATGGCGTCGGCTGCGACAAACAACATCTCGATCTTGTCGCCGTCGAGACCGGCGAAGCCCTGCGCATGGCCGTTCTCCCATGCCACGCCCAGCACGGGGATGGCCTGGAGCCCCTGGCCGACATAGGGTCGAAGCCGCATGATGTCGGCCTCGGTGAGGAAGTGGTGGGTGGTGCGCACAGACCCATCCCACAGCCGGGTGAGTTGGTCGATGAGTTGCTCTGTGCGATGGTCTGTTGATATTTCCTGGATGGTCATGTCGATGAAATGTGAAAAAGGGCGCTGTTGTTACCCAAACAATAGCGGCCTTTCATTGATTACTGTGGTACTTGATAGAGAAGCCAGCTGTACTTGATAGAGAAGCCAGCTGTACTTGATAGAGAAGCCAGCTGTACTTGATAGAGAAGCCGGCTGTACTTGATAGAGAAGCCGGCTGTACTCGATAGCGGGTCCCCGGTGGTTAGTCGCACCAGTTGTTGCGTTCCCCTTAAACTTGAGTAATTGTTGTGTGTGTGAAGAGGATGCACTGGCCGGAATGCAGAAATGGATGCAGATGCGGATGAAAAGGTATTGCCGACAGGTCAGAACTCGAAGAGCAGCCGAGTGTTAAACTGGCGGCCAGTGAGGTAGTTGGGCACGGCATACTGCTGGTTGGTGACGTCGGTCACCCAGTAGTAGGAGTTCACGTTGTTGATGCCCAAGAGGTTGAGGCAGTCGAGACTGAGCCAGATGTTTCGGAAGATGCTCTTGCGCTCGCGCCGCTCGTTGTCGAGCACACGATAGCTCATGCCGATGTCGGCACGCTTGTAGGCCGCCGCACGGAAGGTGTTGGTCTCCAGTTCGCGATGGGGCGCCGAGAAGGGCAGGCCGTCGGCATAGGCGAGCTTGAGGCTCATCTTCCAGCGCGTGGTGCCAGGGAAGAAATCGGTGAAATAGAGGTTGAGGGCATAGCGCTGGTCGGTGGGCATGGGCACGCTGACGCCATTGAGCTTCATCTTCGTGTCCATGAACGACAGGGTGACCCACGAGTCGCTGCCCGGCACAAACTCGCCGAAGAGCTTCAGGTCGAGGCCTGCGGCATGACCGGTGGCGAGGTTGTCGCCATAGTAGACCACCTTCACGTTGTTGATGGAGTAAGGCACCAGGTTGCCGAGCAACTTGTAGTAGAGTTCGGCGGTGAACTTAAACGGTCGGTTGTTCATGTTGAAGCGATAGTCCATGCCCGCTATGAAGTGTATGGAGCGCTGGCTCTTGATCTTTCGGTTGAGTGTGGCGTAGGTGGCGCCGTTGACGGTCGAAGTGTCGCGCAGTTCCTTGAAGAAGGGTGACTGGTAATAGAGGCCTGTGGCAAAGCGCAGCGTCACGTTGTGGTTGAATGAGGGGATGACGCCCAGCGCCACGCGAGGCGAGAGGATCGACTCGTGGTTGAAGTTCCAGTGTGAGAAACGGATGCCGTAGTTGAGCGTGAAGAGCGTGTGCTCGCCTGCCGAGCGGAATCGCCACGTGTCTTGCAGGTAAGTCTCCAGGCGATTGGCGTTGAGCTCGTTGCGTGCGCGGAGCGAATAGATCATGTAGAGGTCCTTGCCCGTGTGAGGCACGCTGTAGCCTGCCGAGTCGCGCATCTCATATTCGCGCGAGTTCTCCTCGACGTGTTCCTGCTTCCAGGTCAGTCCGGCCTCGATGTCGTGGCGTTTGGCTGTGTGCTTGAAGAGAAGTTTCACACTCTCCACATGCGCCTTGAGATAGTTGCGCGCGTGCTCAAAATAGGTGCCCACGCCGAGGTTTTCAGAGGTCTCGGTCTGCGTGAGCCAGTATTGTCCTTGGATGTCGTAGCGCTCCTGCTCGCGTGTGGAGAACGACGAGCCGAGGATGGAGAGCGATGTGGAGTCGGAGAAGTGGCGTGTGATGCCCACGGTGCCGAAGAACGTACGGAAGAGGTCTTTCTCCTGTCCGTCGAAATAGACACGGAAGGAGCGCACGTTGTCTTGCGTTCCAAACTTGGTCTCGCGGTCTTCGGGTTGGAAGTTGTAGTGGTTGTCAGAGATGTTGCCGATGAAGTCAATGGTCCATCGTTTGTTGGGCTTATAGCTGAGATAAGTCTGGTAGTCGAGGAAGTCGGGCTTGTATTCGCCCTTTGTCTCGAGCGACCCCAGAAGATACTTCGTGGTCTTGTATCGGATGCCGTTGGCCCAAGCGAATTTCTTGTTGGAAAAGCCCACATAAGCGCTGGCGCCGAGCAGCGATGCGGCCACATTGGCCTCGAAGCGCTTGGGGCGCCGGTAGGTGATGTCGAGGGCCGACGACATCTTGTCGCCATACTTGGCCTCGAAGCCGCCGGTGGAGAAACCGATGCGCTCCACCATGTCGGGGTTGATGATGGATAGGCCCTCCTGCTGGCCACTGCGCACGAGGAACGGGCGGTAGACCTCCACGGAGTTGATATAGACTGAGTTCTCATCGAAGGAGCCGCCGCGCACGTTGTACTGCGACGACAGTTCGGAGTGGGTCGACACGCCGGCCTGGCTCTGGATGAGTTCCTCCACGGCGTTGCCCGTGGTCGAAGGCAACTCCCGCAACTGCTTGGTCGAGATGTTTTGTGTCTGGCCGCTCTGTATCTTCTGTCCCGTGACGGTGGCGCCCGCCAGGGTGCTGGCCTCCTCATAGAGGCTCACCTGGAGCGTCTGCGTGCCCTTGGGCCGGCGCAGCACGCGCGTCTTGGCGCGATAGCCGAGCATGGAGAACTTCACCACCACGGAGTCGGCCGATTGCAGCGTGAGCTGAAACTGGCCTTGCAGCGAGGTGACCGTGGCGCGGCCCTGTGCGGGACACGACACCGAGGCAAACTCCACGGGGTTGCCCTCTGAGTCGGTGACGCGGCCCCGAAGTGTGAACGATTGTGCCACGCAGCTGAGGGCCGAGGCGATGAGTATGATGAATAAGAATAATCTGCGGTTCATATATTGTTATAAACGCTCAGATGTGCCATTTATTGTAAAAACGACCGAAGATTAGGTTGGGTTTCCGACCTTGTGCCGCCAGGTTCTCTGGCGCAGGCGTCGTGTGGAAAAGTCAGAATGTGTCGTGCTCTTGCACGGCCCAGTGGCACAGAAGCATGTCGACATAACCTGCCCGCGTGAACACCACGCCCTCGGCTTCGAGCAGTGCGCGCTGTTGGGGCCAGCAGGGAGCGGTGCGGCCAGACGTGCTCACCACGCGGTGGCAGGGCACACCGTCGGTCTCCGACAGGCCCCGCAGGGCGTGGCCCACGAAGCGTGAGTGGTTGGGCCACCCGACCAGCCAGGCCACGTCGCCATAGGTCAGCACACGTCCTTTGGGGATGGCGCGCACCACCTCGATCACCTCACGCCGAAATTCTTTGGGATCCACTTCCATGTTCTCCTTATTTTATATAGGTTGCTGCAAAGGTACCTTCACCCCATCTTCGTCATGTGGTAGCCAAGCGCCTTGAGCTCCATGGCCATGCCCATGAGATACATCTGGTGGATGGCCGCCACATAGGCCTCAAAGGTCTCGCGTGTGCCGGGTTCCAGGTGCTGGCGAAGGAGCAGACTGTAGGTGCGCGAGGCACACTCGCCTACCACGTGGGTGAGTTGTTCGTGGTCGGGTGTGGAAAGGAGCAGCACCTGCTCGCAGATGTAGTCGTCCATGTGGTCGAAGTCGCGCTGGTCGCGCAGGTAGGCGTAGAGGTCGTCCACCTGGCTGTAGAGCTGCCAGTCGGTGTCCCAGTATTTGGCGAGAGCCATGCCGGTGTACATCATCCAGGCCAGCGACACCACCGGACTGTCGTTGAACTCACGAATGCCGTCGGCCATGTAACTTTGGGCAATCTTGGGCCAGAGATTTTCTATGTCGGGTGCCTCAGGAAAGCGCTCGTCTATGCGCCCGAGCGAGAGCAGGTATTGTTGGAGGTCGTCGTGAAACAGGACCTCGACTTTGGAGCTGTTGTTTTCCATTATATGTTTGGTTGTGCCGAGCAATGCTTCTATTTTTTCAGTTTGTTAATCACTTCGATGGACAGGCCCGTAGCTTTGGCTATGACTTCTTCGGACATTCCCATGTTCAGCAGGTTCTGGGCCACTTCGGTCTTGCCTTCTGCCACTCCTTCTGCACGTCCTTTCTCATGGCTCAGTTTGTTGGAGTCGACAAAGAGCAGGCGTTCCGCGCCGAGCTTGTCCCAGAAATCCTCATAGGCAAGGAGCTCGTCCTTGGTCATGGCCGACTCCTCCACGGCTTTCAGCGCCTTGGAGGTATCGGGGTTGTCGAGCAGGTCGGCGGGAGCCTGCTGGGTGTTCTCGTCAATCTCGGTGAGAAACCTCAGCCAC
>JBNMMB010000058.1:0-23015 GCA_050875105.1 Prevotella sp.
GACATTTTGATATGGGATTTCTTGGCATATCATAAACTGCCGCAAAATTAGCAAAACGTTGTGTATCAACGAAATTTATCAATATAAAAAATCATAAAACATCATTCTCTCAGACTCATAATCTGGAGGTCCTAGGTTCAAGCCCTAGCTGGTCCACCGCTAAAAATGAAGCAGTTACGAAATTCGTAACTGCTTTTTTCGTATAGTTGCGTAAACAATGCGTAAACTAACAGTTTGAGTCAGGGATGTTTACGCAATGATATTCTATGAAGTTCAACAAACATATAATCAAAACGACAAGCCTCATTGACAATATCGTATATATGCAGATGGGACTTTGGTCGTTAAAGGTCAAACTCAAATGTCTTGTTTGAAGCAAATGACACTAAACCTTCATATGCCGGATGCGCAGTGTCGTATTTGCCATAATAATCTGACACATAGATTTTCACGTTGTATTGGTCCGGCAGAACATTGTTGAGTTTGAAACTCACATCGTACCTGCAATAACAGTCGGCTTCCATTGTCGGGTCTTGAGAATATGGCATCAACACCACAATGATTTCTCCGTCATTGACTTTCACTGACGGACGGAATTCACTCACAATGCAATTTGCTTCAAGGTCTGTGAACTTGAAGGTTGCCGCCATATTTTTGTCAACAGAAATAGAAACTGTCGGGTTCTTTTCCATTTCACTTCTGTAATACTCAGGTCGGCTCTCTTTTGCAGAGAAAGACCTTGTACACCCAGTATTAACGATGTCGCTTAATCTAACAGGTTCTGGCATGCTTTGCTCAGACGAACAAGACGCCAACATGAGTGCTGATAAGCACAATCCAAATAATGTTGTTCTCATCGTTTTTCCGTTATTTTAATAATGTGCGTATATCCTCAATCAAAGAGTAGGTGAGGGCTAGGTGTTTTAACGAAGATAACGCAAATGATTTCCTCTCCTCCACGGCATCCACAAAGCCCTTTATCGTATCATAGTAACCTTGGGACACAATTTGGTTGTTCTCTCGCAAAGGTGCAAAGTTATTTCTTTCAAGCAGGCTAACGGCAGTCCTTCCACACGGAAACACTTTTTCCATTGGTATGCCCATCATGACTTGAGGCTTGTGCCGAAAGGTCAAACTATCAAATTGCTCCATCTCATAAACACCTTTGTTTGTGTTGATGGTCCAAAGTTCTTTTGCGTCACTCCAAGAATAGCCCGTTGACAATTCAAGCATGCCTGTGGCGCAATGATGTTCAATAATGAGCATCAAGGTATGGCTTCCCACATTTTCAACACATTTAACTTGTGCTTCGCCAAACAGAAGCGTCATGCAATCTAATGGATGTATGAAGAGGTCTAACAAAGCATCTCCTTCAGGGTAAGCACCTGTCAGATATTTAAGGTTGTAACATACAGAACCTTTGACCTTTTTCAACTCTTTTTCCAGAATGCGCATTATTGGCGAATTGCGCTTCTGTAACCCGACTTCTACTATAGCGTTATGCTCCTTCTGCAAGTCTATTAGCAATGCCAACTCTTCCATATTTTGACAAGGTGGCTTTTCGATGAATAGAGCTTTCCCGCTCTTCAGTACTTCTGTGGCTATTGCGAAATGCGCTTGTGAAACTGTGGAGACGAAAACGCCTTTCACTTCTTCGTCTGCCAGTATTTCCTGCAAGGATGTGGTGGCATGCACACCAGGATAAGCCTGTTCTATCAAGGGCAATTTGTCAGCAGACTTGCAGCAGATATACTTCAAGGGCACATGTAGGAAGGCAAGCACAGGATAAAGGTTATTCATGCTATGATTGCCTATTCCGACAAATGCATACTTGCCTAAGTATTTGTGTCTTAAAAGATTTGCGCTTCGGAAATGCTTGTAGCGTTCGATGAATTGCTTTGTGTATCTCATCTTCTGATAAACCGTTTCATGTATTGTTTGTAGGTGTCGTTTTGGTTGCTTGTCCATTGATATTTGCCGTAGAACCATTCTATCATCTTCTTGGGGATGACTTTCTCGAAGTTGCGCAACAGGATGATGTCATACTTGCGATGGAAATTGATCCAGCAGGCGTTGCAGTTCTTGGAATACTGGCATTGTACATGAGCGGTTTGGCGAGAATTGAATATCTCATCCAAAGAGTTCTCATGAATGTTGCCAAGTTTCACGCCCAAGTTTTGGCACAACGGCACATCCCCATTGGAATGAATGACCAGTTCGCTGAATATGCTTTGGCACCGCAGTTTCAGATGGCCGTTTCTCCACTCCTCGTACAAAGCAACAAAATCGAAATTTTCTTCTGTCTCATGAATGTTGGCAGGAATGTTTTGGGAGTAGTTGGTCAGGTCGGCGCTGAGTAGGTCGGCTGTCGTGTCAAAGAAGTCCATGGTGCCGTATATGCCTATTCTTACATCCACTTGGTGTTTCTTGGCCACTTCAATGACATAGGCCATGTCGGCAAAGGTGTTCCAGGGCGATAGGCAGAACATGAGCGAGATGGGTAGCTCGCCTTTCAGCGTGTCCACCACTTCGATCACCTTGTCGTGTCCGTTGCATCCTCTCATGGTCTGATAGGTCTGCCTGTTCCCATCCAGTGACACATAGAGGTGCTTGGGGCGATACTTGCGAACGGTGTCGATGACCTTCTTTGGTTGCAAGCAGTTCGACAGCAATGTGTAGTTTGGGTGATTGCGTCTGAACCATCCCATGATGGCTGTGGCCTCGGGATGGAGCAGAAACTCTCCGCCTTCCAATCCCACAACGGTATTCTTGGTGATGCATCGGCTTGCCATGATTGCTTGAATGTCTTGCAGTGGTAAGTACTCCTCAGGTTTCTGCCAAATGGAGCAATGCTTGCAACGCGACTGGCATCTCGTGGTGGAGTAAATCATCAGTGTGCTTAGCCTTTTGTGATGAGGCCGAAAAAGGTTGTTGAGGTATAGCACCCCATTGCGTAGGTAGTCTTTTGTCTTGTACATGTAGTCTTTCGAAACTTTTGTGCTTCTATCCATAAGAAGCCGTCAAAGTCCGAAAGACTGCACGGCGAAGTTATCACCACATAAACCGGATGCCGAACGGCAGGGTGAATGTGAATGGATGTTCGGTCCATATCGTGTGGACGGAACTGCCATTGGGCACATACCAGTGTAGCGATGGCTCCATATAGACGCCCCACTTCGGAGCAAACTGATATTGCACCCCGATGCTTGTGCCGATGCTCCATTGTAGCGAAGGAGTGAAATGGCTGTTGCTCACCGGGAGTGATGATTGACCTGCTACATATTGCTTCGTGTTCTTTCCGTACACTGGGATATGCAGGCTTGTGCCCACAGAGGAGTAGGCCGACCAGTTCTTGACATGGAGCCATTTGTAGGATGCCTGCACGGGTATGCCCAAGTAGTGTGCCTTTTGGCTTCGCTTGATGTAATAATCGCCTTCACCCAGCGTGAAGTCGGATTTCAGGAGTGTGTATTGCAAGCCAGTCTCGATACTCCATCTGTCACCAATCGACTTGGTTAGTGATAGGCCGAAGGTGATGGGCTTGCTGTGATGCTCATGTTCTGTGATCTTTCCATTGTTTTGAATGTTGGTGATGTTGTTTGCATTGTTGATGGCAATCTCCATAAGAGCCTTGTCTTCCTCCGACATGTTTGTAGGTGCGTTTCGCAGTAAGTATTGATAATAATCTTCCCATGTAGAGAACGTTTGGGGGCCTGAAGGCTGAGGGCCGTCAGGATCTCCACCTGCATTACCCACAAACATCTTATAAACATTCTGAGCCAATGCCGAGCCCAAAGAACCGGCTGCAAGCAACTGCCAACGATGTTGTTTGCCATTTTGCTCGTTGTCTGCAAGGTAAGGCCTGATATCAATGTGTGGCAGTTGTAATGTGTCGAGCGTTGTACTGTCATTCTTGCCAGTCTCTTCTGCAGCTATCCATTGATTGGGAATGGAGTCTGCGGAGACATGTGCGCTATCATGACACATGCTGTCAGCTGCAATCTGATAGGCTTCCTTTGGCCTTCCGGATATTGCTGCGACATAATCAGGGCATGCCATTGCTGGCAATCCATGTGGCTTCTTTCGTTCGAAATGTTCAAAGACGCACTTCTTGTTGCTTGCCACATCAACTTTTGGCACACCTCCTTTGTCTATGTTTTTGTTTCTAAGCAAGTATATGGCAATTGGTCCGCTTGCCAATGCCAGTAGGATGAAGCCCATGCCCCTCCTGCTGATTATCTTTCTCAGTGTGGCTTTTGCCCTTGCCAATTGCGAGGATGAGCTATGCGGTGCGATGCCAAGTCGTTGTGCTATTTCTTGATGCGAGTAGCCTTCGATTACAGACAGGCGGAACACCTGCTTGTATCCCGCGGGCAATTGGTCGATCAGTTCCAGTAGTTCCTTTTCGGCCAGTTGTGAGTCGGAGGATGCCGCGTCGTCAATCCTCAGTTCGTCATCCATGACACTCATGAAGGTGACCTGTGGCTTGTTCTGCTTCTTGGCCATGTGCTTCTTGGCCAAGTTCTTTGTGATAGCGGCCACCCATTCTCCAAACTTGGATGGGTCGCGGAGCTGTGACAGGGAATAATAGGCGCGAACAAATGCAACTTGGACGAGGTCGTTCACCGTGTCCTCGTCCTCATGGGTGATATTGCGACACACGCTCTTCATCATTGGCGTGTAAGCAGCATATAGTGTTTTTAGAGCAGTTGTGTCTCCTGTCTTGATCCGTCTTATTATTGCTTCCGTGTCCATATTTTGGGGTAGAGCATATGTGCCCTCTTTATTAGGATACTCCAAAATGAGAAAAGACTGCATGGAAATAGGCATGAGACATAAAAAACAATTACCCGAACATCGCCCTGATGTCGCCCAGCGTCTGCGAGGCTGTCTCCCATGTGCCTTCGTCTTTGCTGGCGGCCAGGCGCGAGAGGCCCTGGTAGGCTTGGTGGAGGAGCGTGTCGCCTGCGGGGTCGTTGATGATCAGCTTCAGCAGTTGGCGGTCTCCTGCCATCAGGATGGTGCTGTAGAGGGTGATGGCCTTGTCGGTGTCGCCCTCTTGTTCGAGGCGGATGGCCTCAGCCAACTGGCTTTTCATGGTTTCTTGTTTGTTCATGTCTGTATTGGATAAGTAGGGTTAGTCCCACCAGCTGAACATGCGGTATTCGCGGATGAGGTTGTAGAGGTGCCAGGCTTTGGCTTGGCGCAGTTCGTCCTTGCGATGTTCTTGCCAGTATTTTTGCTCGTAAGGGCAGTCGGCTGAACCTTTTGGGAAATGTCTGAGCGAGTGAAAACGCGCAGCGTTCCTGGTGTTTACATACCGTGGGAAGTCGGGCGCCATTGCCGTGTGTTCGATGTTGATCGTGTGCCCTTTGCCATTGGGTGTTCGCTGTCTGACGATGGTTGTGCATTTCGAGGCCTCATGGCTCCAGTCGTTGGTGAAGCGCTCGCATCCGAACACGATGTCGAGCAGGCGCACGCATAGCGTCAGTTCCTTGGCAGTCTGTTTGTTGTCCTCCGTGATGTCAGATTGCGCGAAGTAAGCGGCCATGCGCTTCAGTTTCTTTTGTTCCAGTCGGAGAAGGTAGGCGTAGTCCCAGTCTCGGTCAGTTTGCAGTAAGGTCTTGTAAGCCCTCACCACGTTGTCTTTCTTGTGTTTGCCCATGTCTGCGTGTGTCGTGATTGTTTCTTCTTGGTTGCAAAGATACGACAAAAGGCGGACAACCAAGGCTGATTTGACCGGTTTTTGTAAGGAGAGCGATGATGTTCATTCCAAAAAAGTGTCACTAATGACATTTTTTTGGAATGGAAAGATACTTCAGCGATCCATATCTCATGAGCTGACATGTCGGGATAAATGGTTAAATGTGTTAATTTCGTAGGGGGGGGGACACGCGGAAAGTGTAACTTTGCAGAACAGAAAATCATTCGATTGTAAGTATGAACAACAAGATGTTGATGATGGCCATGCTCTTGTTCTCGCCGTTGGGCGCGAGCGCCCAGGAGCAAACAGTGAAGGACACGCTCACCATGGACGCCGTGATGCGCAACCTGCCCGAGGTGATGGTGAAGGGCTCGCGCCCCATCGTGAAAGCCGAGCGCGGCATGCTCACCTACAACATGCCCCTGCTGCTCAAGGAACTTCCCGCCGACAACGCCTACGACGCCCTCACGCGCATCCCCGGCGTGAGCGATGCCGACGGCGGCATCAAGTTCTCGGGCGCCGAGGTGACGCTCATCATCAACGGCCACGCCACGACGCTGACCCAGGAGCAGCTGATCGACCGGCTGAAGGCCATGCCCGCTGCGCAGCTGGCCAAGGCCGAGGTGATGCTTGCCGCACCCGCCCGTTATCATGTGCGCGGCACAGCCATCAACATCGTCACGAAAGACTATGCGGGCACCAACCAGGTGTCGGGCCAGTTGACTGGCGGCTGGCAACAGGGCAAGTATGGCGCAGGCTTCGGCAAGGGCTATCTCTCCATGCAGCATGGCAAGTTGGGCGTGGATGCCTCCTACTCGTTCGTCAACGGCCACAACAACAGCTACACGGCCATCCGTGCCAACCAACTGGTGAACGGCGAGCGCAAGCTCTATGATGCCGAGGAGCGCCAGAAGGCGTTTGGCATCAAGCACGACTATCGTCTCGGACTGAGCTATGCCTTTGCCAAGGACCACCGCCTGGAGGTGGCTTACACGGGAAAATACAATGATGGCAACGGCAAGACCCACTCCTATGGCACGGGAGCGTCGGCGCAACGCACCGACCACAGCGTCTATCTCCACAATGTGGACGTCAACTACGCCCTTCCCTTTGGATTGCAGTTGAGCGGCTCCTATACCTACTACCGCACACCCCAGCAGCAGCGCCTCGACGGCACGCTCTACGACGAGGCCCGCAACCTGACCAACCATAGCCGACAAACCATCGACAAGTGGATGTTCGCTGCCGACCAGAGCCATGCGCTCCACCACGGCTGGGGCTTGTCGTATGGCGTGAAGGCACAGTTCTCGCGCAACAACAGCTTCCAGACCACCCTCGACGAGCAGGGCCAGACATTGCCCGACGCCACGAGCAGCGCCAATGTGACAGAGCGCATCTGGAACGCCTATGCTGGTTTCAGCAAGCAGTTTGGCCATGGCGTGAGCCTCGAGGCGTCGCTCACCGGCGAGCAGTATCACTCGCCCATCTGGAACAAGTGGCGTCTCTATCCGACGCTCAATGCCCTCTGGCAGGTCAGTCCCGACCATGTGCTCAACCTGTCGTTCAGTTCCAACTCCGAGTTCCCGAGCTATTGGTCCACCATGAGTGGCACCTATTATTCGTCCACCTATACCGAGGTGTGGGGCAACGCCTCGCTGAAGCCCTACTCCTATTATAACCTCAACCTCATGTGGCAGTACAAGCACCGCTACACGCTGACGGCCTTTGCCAGCTTCAAGCCCGACTATATCTGCCAGAACCCCTACCAGCCCGCCGACCGCCTGGCCGTCGTGCTGCAAGAGTTCAACTACGACTACAGCAACAGTTTCGGTCTCCAGGCCTCGGCCATCTTCCGTGCGGGCCAGTGGCTGAGTGGCAATGTCTATGCAGTGGGCCAATACAGCCACGACAAGGCCAGCCACTTCTTTGACCTGCCCTTCGACCGGGAGAACGTGAAGGTCTTGCTCGGCGGCACGGCGTCGCTGAAGCCCTTTGCCCGTCAGAACGTGCGCCTCATCCTCAAGCCGTTCTTCCAGTCGCAGGCCATCCAGGGCGTTTACGACATCATGCCCCTGTTTCGCACGGACGCCACCTTGCAGTGGACGTCTCGCGACGGCAAGTGGGGCCTGCGCCTCGTCGGCAACAACATCTTCAACACCAAGTATAAGACGCGCTCCGTGCACGATGGCCAAGACTACCACATGACCGTCTCGCCCGGTTGGGCCTCCGCCACGCTGGCCGTGGTCTACAAGTTTGGCGGATACAAGGAGAAGCCTGTCAAGGCTGTTGACACCTCGCGCATGGGCCACTGACGCTCGTTTTGCGAGCTGTGCCCACATGGCCACAGCTCGCAGCAATAACACCCGACATTGGGCGTAGGATGAGCGTTGGTGATTAATGCGCTCCAGTGTCGGATAACGAAAATGAGCTTTTAACTTATTTTGATGTGCATAACTATAATAATTGAAAAAGCCAGCCGTTATTCCAAATGATAAAGAATAGATTTGACTTATCCTGTAAAAGGAGCCAATCTAGAGTGGAATTTTAGCTATGTTAATGTGCAGATATGAATAAGTTTGCTCTTTTCAGCCTGTTCACGTTGTCTTTGCTTATGGTCGCATGTGGCCATGATGAAGTACAACCCATTGATGACGAGAACTCACAGGAGACTGCGCTCTTTCGGGAGCAGTGCCAGAGCCTTGTTTGTGGCAGGTGGTACCAGGATGATTCTGCCGCATTGGCGCATATAAAACTGCAATATTATTTTTCCCCTGACGGAGGCTTTGACGGGCATGTGCTTGTCATGAAAAGAGACTCAGTGTCGGTAGGCGGTAAGAAAGTTGTGACAGATTGGGAAAACGTAATAGACAATGATATTTACGGTAGATGGAATTTGCTTTATGACTCGAAGTTAAAGAAAAGGGTCGTTATTATGCAATATTCCAGTAGCATTAAGTTGCACAGCAATCTGTTTTTTGAGAGTGTAAATGACAGCGTTCTGAAAGTGTCTGTTTCCTTGGAAGGCGACACGATCATCAAGATGCGTCGCAACAACTAATACCACTCAAGTTTGAGAGGGGAATCGCAAGTTCAATGATCGAACTTGCGATTTCCCTCTCTTTTTGTTTTGTCAAGTGGGCGATGTGTCCCACGTTGCAGCAATCGTTTTCTTTTTACCGCTTCGGCGACTTGCTCCAGCGATAGGTGAGGTGGAGCATGGCGTAGTGGGGCAGTGAGCGATACCACGTCTCGATGCAGCCCTGCGCACTCACCTCATAGCGGGTGTTTGACAACTGGTGCAGGAGGTCGAACGCCTCGATGCGCATGATGAGCTTGCCCTTCAGCAGCGGTTGGCTCAGGTAGGCGTTGATGATGAGGTCGTCGGTGTTGAGGCTGTTGCTGCCATAGCCGCGGCGGCTGTACATCGTGGCGTCGGCCGAGAGCGTGGTGCCCAGTTTTGGCAGTGTGTAGCGGGCTGTCAGGCCATAGTTGTAGTCCCATGCGTTGAGCGTCTCGAAGTCGCGCATCTTGCCTTGTGAGTTGCGCCAGCGCAGGTCGGCCGACAGGCGGACGTTGAGCCCGCTATGGTCATATTGCAGGTGGGTGCCGTCGTGCAGTTGCAGGGTGTTCACGGTGTTGGCCTGGCTCTCTGTGTCGCCCGCCAGCAGGGCGTGGTCCACGGCGTGGTGGAACGCGGCGTCGGCGCTGGTCTGCCAGGTCCAGTGGCGGTCGTTGTCGATGGCCTGCGAGTAGTTGGCGTTGGCCTGCGCGTTGTAGGCGCCGTGCGTGTTGCGAGGCTGATAGGTGCGCATTCCCGTCGAGGGATCGTAGGTCACGGCCTGCGCCACGTCGCGGTGGGCATAGTGGAAGGCCGCCCCCACGTGCAGCATCTGTTGGCGGTTGCCTCCCTTGTGGGTGTAGTCGGCCGTCAGGTGCGATGAGGCCGCACCCTTCAGACCCGGATTTCCCAGTTTTGTCACCAGGGGCCGGCTCTCATCGCGGTAGGCCACCTGGTTGATGAGGTCGGTGGGCTGCTGGCTGAAGCGCGCGTTGAGGCGCAGGTCGTTGGTGCCCTTGTCCGACATGTGTCGGTAGCTGACGGTGGGCTCTAGGTAGGTCGTGGTGTGGCGCAGCGTGGTGTCGAGGGCTCCCCGCTGGTAGTCGAGCGTACGGTGTTGGGTCGTCACGTCGAGCCCCACGTTCCATTGGTCATAGAGCACCTTGAATGCGGCGTTGCCCTGTTGGTAATGGCTCCGCTTGGCCACATTGAGGCTGACGGTGTTGATGCCGAGCAGCCGGCGGCTCTTGTAGGAGTTGGCGGCGTCGGCGGTGGCGGTCAGCATGTCGAGCTGTGAGGCGAGTGTCAGCGTGTCGGGATGGTAGAGGAAGTCGCGGTCGTTGAAGTAGTTGTTTTGGAACGACTCCTGCACCCTGACGTCCAGGTCGTGCCACACCTTGGGAAACTGGGCGTCGGCGGTGAGCATGAATGTTGTCGTCCGGTTGGTGACGGACTGCGCGTTGCGGGTGACGCCCCTTGCTGTCGATGTCGATCGCCAGGTGTCATATTGCGCTGAGGGGGCTGACTGGCTGTCGCTGTGGCGGAAATAGGCCGAGTAGCCAGCGCTCCACTGGTTGCACTTGTTGATGTTCATTGCTCCGCTCACATACTGCGTGACACTCCACTGTCGGTTCCGGCTGATCGAGTGGCTGTTGAGCCAGGTGGTGTCGCGGTCGTTGTGCTCCACAAACGAGGTTTGGCCGAAGCCCCTCTGCCAGTTGTGCTCGAAGGTCGTCTCCGACCGCAGGTAGACCGGCTTCTTCAGCGTAAACACATTGGCCACCCTCAGCAGGCGGTCGCTGGTGCGGCTGTCGGCCTGTGATTGCGATGTGGGCCGGGCCCCGTCGACGAAGGTCTCCTGCCGTTGGTGCATGTCGCTGACGTCTTTCGTGGTGGTGTAGGAGGCCGTGAGGTTGTTGGAGACCTGTTTGTTTTTCGACTGGTAGTCGAGGTCAGTGGCCACGCTGCGTGTGGTGATGACCGACTGGGGCGCCCTGCCAGGCGTCCAGAAGCCCTGCGCGCTCATCTGTTGCGTCTCGTTCACGTTGTTGGCGTTGGCCATCACCGAGTAGCGCCACAGGTCGTCGAAACCCAGCACGAAGCCGCGCGTCAGCCAGCGGTCGTTGGTGCCAACGGCCGCCTCCATGTTGGCCATGTAGCCGCGTGAGTACTCCGACTTCAGGTTCACGTCCATCACAAACTTCTTGGGCTCCACGTCGCAGCCCAGGGCCTCGCTCTTGTCCGACTGTTTCTCATAGGCCTTGACAGTCTTCACGGTGTAGTAGGGCAGGTTCTTCAGCAGGATGTTCTTGTTGCCCCGCATGAAGGAGCGCTCGTGCAACAACAGTTCCTCCACCAGGCGTCCGTTGACGCGTATCTGTCCGTTGTCGCTCATCGTCACGCCGGGCAACTGGCGTATCAGCGCGTCGAGCATCGACCCGTCGGGCAGTTTGAAGGCGTCGGCGTTGTAGACGATCGTGTCGCCCTTGTAGAGCATCTTGATCTGGGTGGCCTTCACCACCACCTCGCCCAGGTCGGTCACCCGCCGTTTCTCCATCTTGATGGTGGGCACGGTGATGGTGCCGTCGGCTGTGGGACGGGCCGTCGACACCCGTAGCCAGACGTCTTCGTATCCCTCGCGCGTGGCGTGCACCAGCAGGTCGGTCGGCGTGGTGCCGACGGTGACGGAGAAGACCATCTTTTGCAGGTTGCCGTCGCGGTCGGTGAAGCGGGTGTAGCGCACCGAGTCGGTCAGCAACGTGCTGTCGGCAGTCAGCACGCTGATGCTGACATCGGTGAGCGGACGGCCCAGAAAGCCGTCCTCCACCTCGCCCACAAGGTATCGGTGTTGCGCGGTGGCGGTCGTGAGAAGGAGGAGCCATAAGGATATGGCGGTCATGATGAATCTTTTCATTTGCGGTAGGTTAAGAATGTGTGATTGTTTTTCCTGCCGCAAATGTAGGCAAAAGCCTGGGAAGGGGAGCCCTGTCGTGTTGTGCAAAAGCTGCGCAAGTGGGGCCAAGGCATAAAAAACGGACTGCGCAAATCCTGCGCAATCCGTGCAAATGGCTTATAATGAGGCGATAAAGTCGTCCCAGTCCTTGGGACTTCCTTTCTTGCCGAACACCTTCTGGTAGAGTCGGCTCCTGACGCTGGCCACCGCACTCTGCGACCGGCAGATGAGTGTGGCGATCTCCGTCGGGGCGAAATGGGCCTTCAGCAGGAGGCTCACGTGATACTCTTGGGGCGAGCACTTGTGGAGCGAATAGACCTTGCTGCGGAAGTTGGGCGAGAGCAGGGCCACGTGGTTCTCCAGTTCGTCCCAGTCGGCATCGGCCATGGGCTCGCCCGTCTCTACCTTGTGGAGCAGCCGATGATAGCACTGCGACTGTCGGAACTGCTTCTCCGCGCTGTCAAGCGCTTGCTTCAGCTCGTCGCTCGCCTGGAGCCGCCCCGTCTCGTATTGGGCCAACTTGCGCTCCAGCCGCTTCCGTCTCCGGCGCGAGCGGATGGCGTAGCCCGTGGCGCCCAAGGCCAGCACGGCCAGCACGACGATGCTGACGGTCATCGTCTTTCGCTTGGCCCGCATCTGGATGTCGTTGATGGAGAACACGCGTATGACCTCATGGCCCGTCGCGTCGGTGTAAGAGTAGTCGCGTGTCTCACGCTTGATGAGGCGCAGGGTGGAGGCGTCGAAGACTTGCGTCAGCTTCCAGGTCGTGCCGCTGTGGCCTCGGCCAATGGTCATCAGGGTGTCGCCCGTAAGGTGGATGGGCGCCTTCTGGCCATTCTCCACATAGGTGGTGCCGTGGATGGCGAATGTGCCGCCGCCCGTGGCAAGGAACGTCCCATTGGGATCGCCAGGCGCACAGCGGAGGGTGACGAACGTGTGGTCGGAAAAATAGATGCGGTATCGGTCGGACGGCGCATTGAACCCCACCTGTTGCCAGGTCCCTGTGGCGTCGAAGCTGTCTTTCCGCACTGGGTCATTCGCATGGCAAGCGGACAGCATCAGCAGGAGCAACAAGCCCAAGAAATGGATTGGTTTCATCTATGGTGCATTGGTTTTGTCGCACAAAAGTACGGAAAATATTCGGGAATATCCGCAAGCTGAGGATGAAATTGCACCAAAAGGCTTGTCCCCTTCCGTCGGTCACAGGCTGAGCGTGCTGCCCTCAAAGGAGAAGGTGTAGTCGCCACTGCCCAGCGTGAACGACACGTCGCCCTCGGTGTAGCGCACGTCGGAGACGCCCTCCACGGCCTTGAGCTGGCGCTTGCCCTCGCGCAGGCGCTTGCCCTTGGTGACAGGCAACGTCACCGACGCGCTGGCCCCGGCAGGCACCGAGAGGCGATAGGTGGTGCGCTCGGGGGTGCGGCTCCAGCCCATGGCCACCCATCCGCGTGGCGTCAGCGTGGCGATGTCGGCCTCCGCCATGTCGGCCGGTATCCACGGGGCGATGCGCACACGGGCGTAGCCGTCGCCCTCGTTGCGGATGCCGCCCAACTCGGCGAAGAACCACTCCTCGATGTGATCCATCATGCAGTGGTTTTGGCTGAGCGACATGTCCCAGTATTCGAGCGATGTGGTGGCACCCTGCTTGAGCCAATAGCCGTAGCTCGGATAGGTGGTCTTGTTGGCCATGCGGTAGACCACGTCGTTGTGGCCATGCTCGGCCAGCGACATGAGCGTGGGTCGGAGGCCGATTTCGCCTGTCTTGATGCAGTAGTCGCTCGCCTTGACCGACTCGGCCAGGGCCTCCGCCACAGCCGGCACATGGGCCTCATCCACCAGGCCATAGTAGAGGGCCATGCCGTAGTTGGCCTGGTTGCCATACTCGTAGACACCGTCCTTGAAGAAGCGCTCGTTGAAGGCTCGCTTCACCTCCTTGGCCAGGGCCGTCCAGCGGGCGGCGTCGTCGGGATGCCCCAGGGCCTCGGCCACCTCGGCCATGGCGTTGAGCAGATAGTGGTAGGTGCAGGTCAGCGTGAACGGCGTGGACGTGTGGTGCTGCAGCCCGCTGGTCTCCTGTCCCCAGTCCGACAGCGGACTGTAGTTGCGGATGATGTGACCGTCGGCCCGCGAGGTGTAGTAGCCGAGCAAGGCCTTCATCTGTTCGTAGTAACGCGTCATGAGCGTCGGGTCGCCATACATCTTATAGTTGCGCCAGGGAATGGTGATGGCCGCTCCGCCCCAGTTGAGGTCGTCGTCGTAGGCCCGCATGAAGTGGGGCACTGTGCTGGGCACGTAGTGGTTGGCGCCCTGCGAGTCGAAGGCGTCCATGACCACCTTCGAGAGCAACGACTTCACGTCGAAGTTGTAGGAAAGCGTCTGGTACATCATGTTGGGCACGTCGAGCCATCCGAGTTTCTCGCGGTGCGGACAGTCGGTCACGGTGTTGTAGAGTTGGCTCTCGATGCCGCGGAAGCACATCGTGTGGATGTCGTTGAGCAAGGTGTTGCTGGTGTGGAAGCGGCTGGCCACATCCATGTCGCCACGGATGCGCTTGGCCACGAAGTCGCTTGGCGAGGGCGCCTCGCCCAGGCCGCTGATCTCCAGGTAGCGGAACCCATGGTACATGAATTCCGGTCCCCATGTCTCGCCCGCCGCGTCGCCGCGGAAGGTGTAGGTGTCGAGTGTGGCGTTGGGCGCTCCCTTCGGTTGGTACATGAACTCAAACCAGCAGGCGGTGTCCTTCTGCAGCTCCGAGTCGTAGAGCGTGATCTTTGTGCCCGCCGGCGCCTTCAGCGTGAAGGCGTAGGTGCCCGCGAAGTTTTGGCCGAAGTCGACGAGGTAGTTGCCAGCCGAGTTGCGCGTCACGCTGACGGCCGGCCACGTCTCCACCACGCGCAGGGGCTCATGCTCGCGTGCGCGCATCTGTCCCACCGGCATCACCGCCGCCGACACGCTGGGCGCGCAGAACGTGGGACTCACCGCCTGACAATGCTCCCAGGCCCCGACGTCGTAGCCCGGCGTGTAGAGGCCGCTGGGCAACAGGCGCGCGTCGTAGTCCTCGCCGCCATACCAGTTGCTGCCCGTGGTGGCCGAGCGGTGGGTGCCCCACAGCGTGTCGGTGGGCACGCAGAGCTCCGTGCCGTCGTTGTAGCGCACGTAGAGGAGCGCCCGCAGCGAGGTGGTGGCGGCGTTGCGTGCCAGTTCGGGTTTCACAAAGCGGTCGCCCATCTTGCTCATGTTGGCGATGCCCCCGGCCAGTTGGGCCAGGAGCGTGTTGCGTCCCCGGCGGAGCAGCGAGGTCACGTCGTAGGTGTTGTAGAGCACGTGCTTGTCGTAGGCGCTCTCGCCCGGCTCCAGCACGTTGCTGGTCACCGGCTGGCCGTTGAGGCGCATGGTGAACACGCCCAAGGCCGAGGCGTAGAGACGAGCCGAGGCCACGCGCTTGCCCTCGGGCAACGAGAAGTTGCGGCCCAGCAGTGGCACGTTGGTGTCGTTGAGATAGACGGGAGGCGCAGCGTCCTTCGCCTCATATTGCACGACGTATGCCCCGCGCGTGCCCTTGGTCGAGAGGGTGTAGGTGCTGGGGAAGCAGGCCGCCTGGCTGGCGTGGCCCTGTGCGGCGGCGTCCTGTCGCGGATAGAGCACGATGCGCGCCACGTCGGTCAGCGCGCCGAGGTCGGCCACGAGGGTGGTGGCGGTGGTGTTCTGCGTGGTGGTGTAGCCGTGGGTGCCCCCGTCGGCGATGATGCCGTCGTTGAGGTAGGCCACACCCCACCCCTGCTGGGTGAGCTCCCATGAGTTGGTGGCCTTGAAGGTGGCGTGGCGTGCCACGTTCACCCCGTTCTTGTCGTAGATCTCCACCTCCGCCAGTTGCACGTAGCCATAGGCCGGGTCGGCCGCGGCGTGTGGCCCGGAGGCCTGCACGTCGAGTTTCACGTATCGGGCCCGTGCCATGCCGCCCTTTGGCGTGATCTCCACGCGCGCCTTGTATGACTGCTTCTTGGGTGCTATCCAGTGGGCCGCTTGCCACTCGGCGGGGTCGAGGAGAGCCGTCTCAAACGAGCCTTGGCCCTTCTCGGAGGCCTCGCCGTGCTGGTCGTAGGCCACCACCTGCCACAGGTAGCGTGTGCGGCTCCGCAGGGCTGGTCCCTCATAGGGTATGTCGGTCTGGCGACTGCTGGCCACGTGGCCGCTCGTCCAGACCGTTGAGCCCTGTGCGTCGGTGACTGTTATCTCATAGGCCTGTTGGCGATAGCCGCGCCTGTCGGCCTTGATCTTCCAACTGAAACTGGGTGTGCTCTCGATGCCGAGCGGGTTGCGCAGGCCCAGGGTGCGAGTCTCCACAATCTCGGAGGCGGCGCCGGCCGGGATGGCCATGCTGGCAGCGAGCAATAGGGTCGTGAGTGTTGATTTCATCATGGGTGGTGTTTGTAGGTCGGTCCAGCAATCTGCTGACCTAACAAAAATACGAATATCCCCACAGACCCCACACATCCTTTTTCCCCTTTTTGTCGCTAAAACCAAAAATTCATGTAAAAAGCCAAAAAACAAAGTCTCGTGCAAGCCAAAAAGGCCCAATGCGAATCACCACCAGTCGTGGTGAAACACATTGGACCTTTGTGGAAAGGGCGTCCCCCCTTACGCCCTTGGTGCGTGTCACTTCACGGCCACCTTGCTCACCTTGGTGCCAGCCCTTACAATATAGATGCCGGCAGGCAAAGAGACCTTGTGGTCGGAGCGGATGGTGGATGAGCGGACGGGCATGCCATGGAGCGTGGTCACCAGCAGCGTTGTGGCCTCATGCACGTTGGTGATGCTGATGTGGCCTGTTCCCGGGACGATCCTCAGAGACTCGTCATGGCTAAGCGCATCGTCTATTCCCACGTTGACGGGCACGTCGAACGTGCGCGTTGCTGTGACGCCCGATCCGTCGGTGGCCTTGGCCTGCACAACCACTTGGCCGCCGTGGCTGTTGGCAATCACGCTCAATGTTCCATCGCTGGCGATCGTGGCAAGGTCGTCGCCTGCCAAAAGCGTCCATTCCATCGTGCCGATGGAGGCCTGGACGGGCGTGACGAGAGCATACAGGTGCAGCGTCAGGCGCTCCTCGGTGAATGTCGGGTCCTCTTCCTGGGTGGCTATCGCTATCGCCGTCACCGCATTCACACCGTATGCGTCAGCGCTGCTGATCACGTTGGACACTTGCGCCTCGCCGTCCTGGGCGGCCCGCTTGGCCTTTGCGCTGCGAACAGTCTTTTGCACATATCCTATCGCATAGTAGGTGATGTCGCCCGATGAGCGATGGTGCACATAACTGCGGGCCGATCCCGGGAGCCGTTCCAGTACCTGGAGCTTGTCGGGCGATGAGCCAGCATACACCACATATTGTGAAATGGCGGCACCCTCATAAGGCGTCCAGCGCAGGTTGATGTCATTGCCCATGCCGCGGTTGGCCATCACGTGCACGGTGGCATGCACCTCGCTGGGCACGCTCTCCACGCCGTAGCGGGTGGGCAGGGTCAGCAGGTAACGGTAACTGCGCACGTCGGCATGACTCTCGACATCAACAAACTGGCCCTCGGCCATGTCGGCCTGTCCCACCAGTTCGAAGGCGTCGGTGGTGTTGCCCTCGCGATAGATGTTCACCTTGCCGGTGAAGAGTTCCGCTGCGGGCAGCGCTTGTTGGGCGTCCCAGGAGACGACACTGTGCGTGCCGCTGACCTTCACCTCTGCTATCTGTGGTGCCCATCCCTGTCCGACCACAGTCATGTTGTAGTTGCGTGTGATGGCTTCAGTCCACACGTCATCGGCGTAAGAGAGGGTCAGCGTGCAACCCGTCGCCTCCTTGGGAATGGTGACCACCGCCTGGTTGCTGTTGGCGTTGTAGGCCACCTGTGCGTCGGGTGAGGTGACGCGGGCTTTTGCACCCTCATTGCGCATGCATTCGGGCATGTCCACCACCAGTGTCTGCCCTGCCAGCACCATTGTGGGCAACTGCACATCGAGGCTCGGCTGGTCCACGATCAGGATGTGTGTGGTGCTCAGCTGCTGCGTGGTCGTGTTGGTCGTGGTCACCGTTTTCATTCCCGGCGTGTCCCACAGGATGTGACTGTCGCGCGACAGGTCCATGCCCTCCGCCTTGCGGATGGCCAGCGCCCCCTTCACGTTGCTCACGGTGCGATAGGGTATGTAGGTCCCCACACCGCCCTTAGCGGGCAGCACGATGTGGCTCTCGGCCTGGGGCGTGAACTCCGTCACCTTGGAGAATGGCGAGTTGGCCGCCCAGGGGTCGATGGCCTGGACACATATCTCATAAGTCTTGCCGGCCTGAAAACGGCTGATGGGCATGGGCAGGCGAGTGGCTTGCCGGTAGTGGGTGAGGTTGTGGTGCACCTCCGTCATGCGGGCGTTGTCGTCGGTGGCGTTCAGCGGCGACCACACATAGGCGTTGTCGCCCGAGGCCCCCTTCTCCTTGATGCTGATGTTGTAGCGCAGCAGGTTTGCGGCGCTCTCCTTGTCGGTGGCTCCGTCCCAACTGACGATCACTTTATCCTCCGTCTGTGTGGCCATCACGGTGGTGGGCGCTGTGGGTGGCGTGTTGATGTTGGCTATTCTCAGGAAGGCGTCGGCCCAAAGGTCATACTGGCTCGCGCCCAGGCAGTCGGGCACGCCGTCGCTGTCGATGTCGGCATACTGCCAAGCGCCCCATCTGGCTATCTTGATGCCCGAAGTGTTGGGTGTGGCCAGGGGCGTGCCATGGTTGCTGATGATGAAGTTGCCGTCTTTGTCCTCAAAGTCGGCCATGCCGTCCAAGTCGATGTCCAAGGGAATGAGACACCCGACGGCGTCCTCGACCTTCGAGGCGAACGCGCGCCCACCCATGTTGCGCAACGTCTTGTAGCGGTTCCATCCCGTGTCGATATAGACCAGGTCCATGAGTCCGTCGCCATCGATGTCGTAGGCTTTCCACCTGTCGGAAACATCCATGTCGGAAGGCAGCAGGACCACGGTCCCCTGTCCATGTCCCTCGTTGTACACGATGGCAGCCCTGTTGTTGTTGGCGGCGTCTTTCACGGTGGCGAGGAGGTCGATGTTTCCGTCCCTGTCGAAGTCGGCCATGGCATAGGGCGCTATGCTCATCAGTTGGTAGGTGCCCAGGTCCAGCGTGAGCAGTTTGCTCTCGCCATCCATTCCGTCTGTGACGAGGCAGGTGGACAAGGCATATTCGGCACGTCCGTCATTGTTGAAGTCGACAGGATAGAGGAAGGACGGTGTCGTCCAGCCGTCGGGCGACACGAACGAGAACGATTGGGCCTCCTTCTCAAACTCGCCGTCGCCTTGGTTGATGGCATACTTGGCCTGGTAGTTGCCTTGCGAACCAGAGGACTCGGCGAAGAGGTCGGGCAGTCCGTCCATGTTGACATCCACGATGTGGTTGGCATACACGCCACCGTCGGAGAAGCCGAAGACGGGTTGTTTCTCATACTTCTGTCCGTTCCAACAGAAATAGCCATCACCCGTCATGGCCTGCATGACGCCCGTCTGCGCATAGTCGAAGTAGATGCCGCTTGGCTCGTCATTGGAGTTTCGGAAGCCTGGTCGTGCAAACTCCTCCACCCGCACGGGCAGCACGTTGACTTCCTTGCTTGCCGTCATGCCGTCGGTGCTCTTGAGCTCCACCTGTTTGGTGCCGTGTGAGGCAAAGAGGAAGCCCTTGCGACCGTCCTTGTTCGTCACCAGGCGACCGTCGGGCAAGGCCTTCATCTCGCAGTCCGCGTCATTGAGCACATCCACGAAGAGCGTGTCGCAGCCGCTCAAGGGCGTTTGGCTGACCGCGAACGACGGTACTTGCAGGATGCCCGTCACGGTGGCCTTGTCGCTCCAGGCTCCCTTCATGCCACAGGCGTCGATGGCACGCACGCGCGCCAGGACGCTCGTCTCGCCCCAACTGCCTGCCGCCGCCAAGGCGAAGAGGCTCTTGGTGCAGGCTCGGAAGAGATACTTGCCACTGGGCGAGGTGATCTCAAACTCATAGCTGAGGTCGCCGACAGCGTTCTCGGCGTCGCTTCCAGGTTCCCATTCCGCGCGCAACAGGCCTGTCGACTTGTCAAGCAGCAGGTTGGGCTTGCCCATCTTGGCCGGCGGCGTGTTGGCCTTCTCCACCACGCAGTGCAGCAGGCCACCCTGTGGATTGCTGCGGTCGTCGGCGATTGATTGGCACGGAATGTCCACCTTGCCGTCGCCGTCGAAGTCCTGGATGGGCATGAAGCCTATGTGCTCGCCGGTGGGGTTGAGCGCGATGGTGTCCACGCGGAACGATGCGTCCCAGTTCCAACAGATGACGCGCGACCGTTCGTGATCGGTGTTGTATTTTGTGGAGAACTGCTTGGCGAGCGAGATCATGCTGGGTCGCCCGTTGTTGTTGACGAAGCAGGGCTCTTGCCAGTTGTGGTATCCGGTGAAGGTTCTCACCGTGCGCTTGAAGGTGCCGTTGCCTTGGTTCCTGAAGAAAGCCAAGTAGCTGGCGTCTTCTGCCGCCAGTGTGGCTAGGATGTCGAGGCGCCCGTCGCCGTCGCAGTCGAGCACGAAGACACCCTTCAGGTTGCTGTTCTTGAGGAGCGACGTGTCGGTGAAACCATTGCCTGTGTTGAGTTTCAACGTGAGCTCGCCATTGTGATAGAGTATCAGGTCGGTCAGTCCGTCGCCGTTGACATCGGCGCTGTACACGTCGCCCTGGATGGAGGCTTGGTAGTAGCGTCCGTCGCCCAGCGAGATGTAGGAGTTGCCTTTCTTGTCGATGAAGTCGGGATAGCCGTCGAGGTTGAAGTCGACCACCGTCATCGGACCAGTGGCGAAGCCGCCCTTGTCTGCCGAGGCGAAGCCAGAGAAGGCGTTGCCCGTGCTCACCGAGAACGTGCCGTTGCCCCCGGCGGCATACAAGGCGCCACGCAGTTCGTCGGGATCGGTCACCACACGGAAGGGCTGCTTCACGAAGGTGCCGTCGGCACGTTGCATCATGACATAGGGCACGTAGCGTTTCCCTCTGTAGCTGCCACTCTCATTCTGCCAAAAGAGCATGTCCATGCGGCCGTCGAGGTTGATGTCGGCCCATGTGCCGCCGATGCAGTTTTGCATGGGGTGGAGGGAGCCGTCGTGCTGATAGCCGTCGCGATAGATGAGCAGGTCGCCAAAGTTGTCATAGCTGTTGCGCTGAAAGGTGGTGAAGGAGGGCATGGGATTGGCGTTGAGCTGCTGCATGCTCCAGTTGTATGTGGACAAGCCGACATTGGGCATGCCCACCACCTGTTGTCCTGTGAGCGAACGCCACTGGGCCGACGAGCCGTCCGACCAGTAATATTCCAGTTTGCCGTCGTTGTCCACGTCGGCAAAGAACCCAGGCATGTCTCGCCCCGTGAACACATGCTCGAAGGTCGGGGCCGTCTGGGCTTCCACGGTCTGTGGGCCCCATGGAGGAAGCGCCAAACAGACGAGAAAAGTGAATGTAGATTTTCGCATAAGATAGAATTGTATGGGGATTAAAATGGTTGCGGATGCTTGCTGGCGGAATGGGTTCGCTTGCAAATTTAGGCGTTCGCATCCAATATTCAAAGGGCAAACAGCCTGATTATGGGCGATTTGTACCCTTTGACGCTTTATTTTTACGCTGTGACGCATGGCACCCATCGCCAACTGGAATGGAAAGCGTAACTTTGCGGAACAGAAGGGGAAAAACGGCGGCGACAATGTTTTTCCTTGGCTAACAGACCTCTTATAACAAAAACATTTCGTACATTTGGTGACACCTAATCACCTGTCAGCTCAACAATCGATATGGAAACAGAATTTTCAATACGGCTCTTCGACTTCTCGTTTGGCATGCTCCTCATGTTCCAAATCATCGGCACGGCGGCGCTCTATCTCAAGGGGCGCCATCACCAGTTGCAGCGGTCGGCTTTCCGCTTCATGCTCTACCTGCTCGCGATCAGCCTGTTTGAGTTTTTCGTCGAATACATCCACAACTTCCTCGATGACCAGACCACCGTCATCAATGACATGCTGGAGATGACGGTGGTGCCCGTGGCCCTCCTGCTGCTCTACCGCCTCACCCACACGCGCAACATGCGGTGGCCGGCCACCCTTGTCAGCGTGGCTCCTTACGTGGCGGCCCTGGCGGCCTACGCCGTCTGTCCGTTGCCCGTGATCTATGATGTCATGCTCGTGGTGTGCGTGGCCCACTCGGTGGTCATCGTCGCCTATGGCTTTGTGGCCGTCAGGCAGTTCAACCGGCGCTTGGTGGCCAACTTCTCGTCAGACGACCACTTGTCGCTGCGCTGGATGCGCCTGTTCCTGCTGCTCTATGTCGTCTTTGCCACAGTGTGGTATGTCGCCACGCGGTCGGCCACGCAGTATGCTGTGGCGCTCTACAATGTGATGTGCTCGGCCATCCTCGGCCTGCTGTGCTATTTCGTCTATCGGCAGGAGGACATGCTCGACATCCTGCGGCAGGACAGTCTCGACGAGGATGCCGACGAGGAGCAGGGACGTGGCACCTGCGACGCGCCCGACAGCCAGCCCCACTATCACTTCGATGAGGCGTTTGAGACCGTGTTCAGCGTCAAGGAAATCTATCTCAACCCGCTGCTTAACATCAACGACCTGGCGCAGGAGCTGGGCACCAACCGCACCTATGTCTCCAACTATATCAACCAGCAACTGCACACCACCTTCTATGAGTATGTCAACAACTGGCGGATGAAACGGGCCATGACGTTGCTCCAGGCCACCGACCTGTCGCTCCAGGAGGTGGCCAGCCAGTCGGGCTTCAACTCCATCAGCAGTTTTCGCCGCTATTTTGTCTCGAAAGTGGGGCAGACACCCTCGGCCTACCGCAAGACGCTCGGCGCATAGCACTGGGCAGGGCCTCGCGGTGGAGTGGGGCAAGCGGTCGTCGTGAAATGATTGGTAATAAAAGGTAACAAAAGCCTCTCTGAGAATCGCTTGAAATCAATCAAGCGTCCTTTTGCTTGCAAATACGCGATTCTGAGAGGGTTTTGCGTAAAAAGCTAATGGTTAGAGAGTTATGTAAAAATAAGCCCTCTGGAAAACTTTGCGCATGCTCAGGGTTTTGCGATAGATATCTTATCGACTCTCGATTCGATATCTATCGAGTCTCGATAAGATATCTATCGAGTCTCGATTCGATATCTATCGCAACTCGATTAGGCATCTTTCGCCGAACAATTTCGTACAAATTAACCGACATTAAGACTTTTAACGAAATTTAATCGAACAAAACCCGC
>JBNMMB010000059.1:0-21929 GCA_050875105.1 Prevotella sp.
AGATATCGAATCGAGACTCGATAGATATCTTATCGAGACTCGATAGATGCCTAACGGAGACTCGATAAGATATCTATCGCAAAACTCTGAGCATGCGCAGAGTTTTCCATAAGGCATATTTTCGCATAACGCTCAGACTATTAGCTGTTTACGCAAAACCCTCTGAGAATCGCGTATTTGTGAGCAAAAGGACTCGTGATTGATTTCAAGCGATTCTGGAGAGACTTTTTGTTCGAATAATTCCTGTTTTGTAGGAATGGCAAATGAAGGAAAGCGCATTCGGCGCTCATGGATTTCTTCGAGCATGATACTTGTTGCGGCCCCACTGCCAAAAGCGTAGTAATTTATTTAATTCAAGCAGATTTGGGAAGACGGGCTGAAAGCCCAGTAAAGTATATAGCCCAGGGCAAGCGAAGCGGCACCCTGGGTAGAAACGTCCTATGTGATTACGTCTTGAAAGGACAAAAGTATAATAATCGATGGGTTGTAGACTGCTATCAAACGTTGCCTACACTTTTGCCCCTATAGGGCGTAAGCTCACGCCCACCATCCCAACCCAGGGCGCCGCTTCGATTGCCCTGGGCTAGGAAAATATTGGGCTTTCAGCCCGCATTGGACAATTCGAGGGGAGCCTGTCAAGGCAATCCGCTTTGAATAATTTAAGATATGACGAGAGAAGTCTGGGCATTCGGCATTTGAAGGTGCAGATTTTTTAAAAAAATCGGCTTCCTTATTTGAAAATTAAGAATAATTGGCTAACTTTGCAAAATATTAATGTTTCCTGGTGAAAGGAGCAAGTTATTTGCAAGATGAAGTACGGATTTATCAAAGTGGCCTCGGCCGTGCCCTCCGTGAAGGTGGCCGATTGTGTTTATAACACGAAAGAGATGGAAACGATGATAGCCCAGGCAGAGGGACGCGGTGTGGAGATCATCGTGTTCCCGGAGCTGTGCATCACAGGTTACACATGTCAGGACCTCTTCCGCGAGCAGCTGTTGCTCGACGCCGCAGAGAGTTGCGTGATGGCCTTGCTCGATTTCACCCGCCAGTTGGACATCATCTGCATCATTGGCGCCCCCGTCGTGGCGGGCGACCTGCTGCTCAACTGTGGCCTGGTGATCCAGAAAGGCAAGATCCTGGGCGCCGTTCCCAAGACCTATCTTCCCAATTACAATGAGTTTTATGAGAAGCGCTGGTTTGCCTCTTCGCAAGACCTGCGCGAGATGAATATCCGCTATGCGGGCCGTGTGGTGACGGTGACGCCGGCCCCCCAGCTCTTCCGCACCGGTGATGGCGCCGTCTTCGGCGTCGAGATATGCGAGGATGTGTGGGCCCCGACGCCTCCCAGCAACCACCTGGCCCTGGCTGGCGCCGACATCATCTTCAACCTCTCAGCCTCCGATGAGCTGTTGGGTAAGCACGACTACCTCACCAGCCTGCTCTCGCAGCAGAGCGCCCGCACCATGAGCGCCTATGTCTACAGTTCGGCCGGCTTCGGCGAGAGCACCCAAGATGTGGTCTATGGAGGCAACGCCCTCATCTATGAGAACGGTCGCACCCTGGCCGAGGGCAAGCGGTTCTCACTCGAAGGGCAGGTCGTGGAGGCCCAGATCGACGTGGAGGCCCTGAGGGCCGACCGCCGCAACAACACCACGTTCGTCAACGCGCAACGTCGCATGATCGGAGAAGACATCCGTTTTGTCGAGGCCGAACCTGCGCAGTTGCGCGATTTTGTTTTGGAGCGCCATGTGGAGCCACAACCCTTCACCCCCTCCGACGAGACCATGCGCCAGGCCTGCGACGAGATCCTCAGCATACAGGTCATGGGACTGGCCAAGCGCCTGGTGCACACCCACGCCAAGACCGTGGTCGTCGGCATCAGCGGCGGCCTCGACTCCACGCTGGCCCTGCTGGTCTGCGTGAAGACCTTCGACAAGTTGAAGATGGATCGCAAGGGCATCGTCGGAGTGACCATGCCCGGCTTCGGCACCACCGATCGCACCTATAACAACGCCATCAACCTCATGAAAGACCTTGGCGTCACCATCCGTGAGATCAGCATTGCCAAGAGCGTGACGCAACACTTTGAGGACATCGGCCACGACATGAGCGTGCACGACGTGACTTATGAGAACGGACAGGCGCGCGAGCGCACACAGATCCTCATGGACCTGAGCAACCAGGTCGGCGGCATGGTCATCGGCACGGGCGACCTCTCGGAGCTCGCACTGGGCTGGGCCACCTACAACGGCGACCACATGTCGATGTATGGCGTCAATGCCTCCGTGCCCAAGACACTCATCAAGGATCTCGTGCGCCATGTGGCGCAGACCATCGACGACGCTTCGGCCTCGGTGCTTCGCGACATCATCGACACCCCCATCTCACCCGAACTGATACCCGCCGACGAGAACGGGCAGATCAAGCAGAAGACCGAAGACCTCGTGGGCCCCTATGAGTTGCACGACTTCTTCCTCTACCACTTCCTCCGCCACGGCTTCAGCCCCCGCAAGATCTTCCTCCTGGCGCAGAAAGCCTTTGGTGACAACAACGGCAACGACGCCTCCGTGGGCCATTACGACGACGACACCATCATCCACTGGCTGGGCGTGTTCTGCCGCCGCTTCTTCAACCAGCAGTTCAAGCGCTCCTGCCTGCCCGACGGGCCCAAGGTGGGCTCGGTCAGCCTCAGTCCGCGTGGCGACTGGCGCATGCCGTCGGATGCGGTGTCGGCGCTGTGGTTGCAGGAGGTGGAGACGCTGAAGGCCCAATGCTGAGGAATTCATATAAACAGCATAAAATTTCACAGGTCTGTAACATCCTGTATGGCGATAAATCACTAAATTTGCAAACATTCACCAACGAACGGGGCCTGTCCCCACATTTATAATCTTAATTCATCAAACTTATGCAGAAAAGATTGCTTATTCTGGTTGCATTGATGGTTTGCTTCATCACATCAATGACAGCTCAGATTACAACTTCTGGTTTGAGTGGTAAGGTAACTGCCGACAACGAAGACGTCATCGGTGCTACCGTCGAGGCTGTGCATACGCCCTCGGGAACCAAGTACCAGACTGTGACCAACAACAAGGGTATGTTTACCATCAATGGTATGCGCCCCGGTGGTCCTTACACCATCAAGGTGAGCTACCTTGGCTACCAGCCCAAGGAAATCACAGGTGTCAAGCTGGAACTGGCCCAAACCTACAATCTGCCAGTTGTGCTCAGCGAGGCCACCAACGAGCTCAAGGAGGTTGTCGTCGCTGCAAAGGCAACTAAGTTCACCACCGAGCAGACGGGTGCGTCGACCAACATCGACAATTCGATGATTGCCAACATGCCCACCGTCAACCGCTCCATCAGCGAGTTGACACGTCTCTCTCCCTATGGCGGCAGCGGCATGACGTTTGCCGGAGCCGATGGCCGTACGGCCAACTTCACGGTCGACGGTGCCAACTTCAACAACGACTTCGGCCTGTCGTCCAACCTTCCCGGTGGCGGCAACCCCATCTCCATGGATGCCATCCAGGAGGTGCAGGTGGTCATCTCCCCGTTCGACGTGCGCCAGACCAACTTCATCGGCGGTGGCCTCAACGCCATCACCAAGAGTGGTACCAACACCTTCAAGGGCACGGCTTACATCTACCATCAGAATGAGAACATGCGTGGCGACGCCATCGACGGCAACACCATCGCCCTGGCTCGCGCCAAGGACCGTTCCACCACTTACGGCATGACCCTCGGTGGCCCGATCATCAAGAACAAGCTCTTCTTCTTCGTCAACGCCGAGTACATCAAGACCCCGACAGAGGCCATCAAGTGGCGCGCCTCAGAGGACGGCGTGGGCAACTCCGACGCCAGCCTGTCATACACCACTGTGGCCGACATGGAGCGTGTCAAGGAGTATGTGGCTGAGAAGTATGGCTACAATGCCGGTTCCTACACCAGCTTCCCCGCCGACAAGACCAACACCAAGCTGTTGGCCCGCATCGACTGGAACATCAACAACATGCACAAGTTGGCCTTCCGTTACAACTACACCAACAACAACAACTGGACGGCACCCAACGCATCGTCTATGGACGGTGGCACGCGCTCACCCTATTCGCGTACCTCTTTATATAGCATGGCGTTCTCCAACACCATGTATTCGATGAACAACAAGGTTCATTCATTCTCACTCGACTTGAACAGCCGCTTCTCAGACAACCTCTCCAACCAGTTCCTCGCCACCTTCGCCAAGAAGGACGACGTGCGTGGCTCCGACTCTTCCCAGTTCCCCTTCATCGACATCCAGGACGGCACTGGCCAGAACGTGCAGTACATGTCGCTCGGCTATGAGCTCTTCACCTGGAACAATGCCGTGCACAACACCACTTGGAACATCAAGGACGACGTCACCTATTACCTGGGCAACCACAAGATCATGGGCGGCATCAACTTCGAGCACCAGATGGCCGACAACCAGTATATGCGTAACGGCACAGGCTACTACCGTTATCGCAGCGTCGACGACTTCGTCAACGGCGCCGCTCCCGAGGTGGTCTGCTTGACCTATGGTTACAATGGCGACATGAGCCCGAAGGCCCGTGTGCAGTATAGCAAGGTTGGCATCTATGGCCAGGATGAGTGGCAGGCTACCGACAACTTCAAGTTGACCTACGGTCTGCGCATCGACAACATCTTCTTCAACAATGGTGACCTGATGACCAACAACGCCATCAAGGCCCTCGACTACAACGGCCGTCACATCGACACCGGCAAGTGGCCCAACTCAAGCCTGACCTTCTCTCCCCGTGTCGGTTTCACTTGGGACGTCATGAAGGACCGCAGCCTCATCGTCCGCGGTGGTTCAGGTCTCTTCTCTGGCCGTCTGCCCCTCGTGTTCTTCACCAACATGCCCACCAACTCTGGCATGGTGCAGTATCAGATGCAGCTCGGTCCCAGCACCAACTTCAACCGTCTGCCTGCCGCCGTGCGCGACTTCGCAGCTAACAAGGGCTACACTTCTGTCAACGACATCCTCGCAGGCGAGTTCTCTGGCGGTCTCGTGACCGACGACAACGGCCGCGCTTCCATCTCCGCTCTTTACAACAAGCTCGCTTCCATGGGCTATCCCACCACCATCACTCCTGAGGAGGGCACCGTCCCCAGCTCCATCGCTGCCGTCGACCGCCACTTCAAGATGCCGCAGGTGTGGAAGACCTCTGTCGCTGTCGACTACTCGATCCCCGTCGGCTTCCCGATGACCGTGACCGCTGAAGGTATCTTCAACAAGACTGTCAATGCCGCCTCCATCTCCGACTGGAGCATGCGCGATCCTGAGAGCTTCGCTCGTTGGAACGGCGCCGACAACCGTCCTATCTTCCCCTCCGACTTCCGCACAGCCACCAAGGCCTTCGTGCTCGAGAACACCAGCCGTGGCTATGGCTGGTCGGCCATGTTGCAGGTGAAGGCCGATCCCACCAAGTGGTTGAGCCTGACCGCTGCCTACACACACCAGGTGAACAAGGAGGTGACCTCTCTGCCGGGTTCCAACGCAGAGTCGGCCTTCACCTATGTGCCCACCGTGTACGGTCCTAACCGCATCAAGCTCCACAACAGCATCAACACCACACCGGATCGCTTCTTCCTCTCGGCCACTGCCCACGACCGCAGCGGCAACCACTACAGCCTGATCTATGAGACCTGGCGTGGCGGTTACAACTACTCTTACATGCTGGCCAACGACATGAACGGCGATGGCTACAGCTATGACGCCCTCTACATCCCGACCGACAAGCAGGTGGCCGACAACCAGTTCCGCTTCACCTCGCTCGACGACCAGAAGCGTTTCATGGACTATGTCCACGCCAATGGCTACCTGAAGGATCACCAGGGTGAGTATGCCGAGGCTTACAGCGTCTACAATCCTTGGGTGCACCGCATCGACGTGAGCTATAAGCACGACTTCACCCTGAAGGTCGGACAGACCAAGCACACCTTGCAGCTCTCCATGGACGTGAAGAACCTGCTCAACCTCTTCAACGACAGCTGGGGCGTGTCGAAGTACATGAACCCCGCACTCAACGACGGTCGTATCCTGAAGTATGACCACACCGACGCAGAGGGCTATCCCGTGTTCTCAACACCGAAGGCTGTCAACGGCAACGTGAAGACCTTCGTCCACAACCCTGTCATCGGACAGTGCTGGTATGCCTCCATCGGTGTTAAGTATATCTTCAACTAATTCAGACATCTTTAAGTTTAAGTTCGAATTTTATGAAACTGAAATATTTATTAAGTTTCGTCCTGGGCGCGCTCCTCTTTGCAGGATGCTCGGATGACAACACAATAGGTACGCTTGGTGAGATCTCTCTCAGCAAGACCTACCTGTCCATCCCCGAGACGGGTGGCAATGATACCGTGACCATTTCGGCCGCTGAAGACTGGGCGTTCCAGAAGTCGGTGGTGATCGGCAAGGATGCTGACAAGAAGGACATCCTCGCTGAGCTGCCCACATGGCTCACCGCTTCCACCCTGTCGGGCGAGGCAGGTAAGACGCAGGTCGTGTTCCATGCTGACGCCACCAATGGCGGTCGTGAGCAGGTGTTGCAGATCGGCGTGGGCAACAAGACCCAGTTCCTGATCGTGCGCCAGGGCTCGCTGGAGGCTGTCACAGCCACTTGCGCCGAGGTGCTCGCCGGTCCCGACGGCAAGACCTATCGCACAAGCGGTACGGTCACCGACATCGCCAACACCACTTATGGCAACTTCTACATCAACGACGGCACGGGCGAGATCTACGTCTATGGCACGCTCGACGCCGACGGTAAGGAGAAGAACTTCTCAAGCCTGGGCATCGAGAAGGGCGACGTCGTCACCATCGAGGGTCCGAAGACCACCTATGGTAGCACCGTCGAGCTGGTCAATGTGACCGTGCTCAAGATCAAGAAGTCGCTGGTGAAGGTCGTCAGCACCACAGAGAATGTCATCCCCGCCGCAGGTGGTGACTATCAGGTGAAGGTGGCCTACAAGGGCAGCGGCGTCTATCCCGAGATCGCTGAGAACGCACAGGACTGGTTGCACATCGCCAAGACCCAGTACATCGCTGGTGTTCCTTCCAAGATTGAGCCCAACCCCGCCGACACAGCCATCGTGACCTTCCGCGCCAGTGGCAACACGGCCGGTGCACGCACCGCCGATGTCACCTTTACGTCAAGCAACTCTTCCAACTCTTCAAGCGTGAAGCTGCAGGTGGGCCAGGCTGGCCTGTCAGGCACACTAGCTGTGCCCTTCACCGTGGATGAGGCCATCGCTTACATCAAGACGCTGGGCGCCAACACCTCTGCCACAGAGGTCTACATCAAGGGCACAGTGTCGCAGATTGCCAACAAGGGCCAGTTCAATGCCACCTATGGCAATGGCTCCTTCTGGCTGTCGGAGGACGGCCAATACAACGACAACCACGACAAGGACTTCGAGGCCTTCCGCGTCAACTGGCTTGGCAACAAGAAGTGGGCTGCCGGCAATGCCGAGATCGCTCCCGGTGCTGAGGTTGTGATCTGCGCCACGGTGAAGATGTACAATGGTGTGGCTGAGACCGCCAAGGGTTATGTCTACAGCGTGAATGGTGTGACCACCGACGCCAACGGCATCGGCACCGCCGCCGCTCCGTTCAACGCCCTGGGCGCCGTGGCCGCAGCACATGCGGGCACCGCCGCAAGCGTGTATGTCTCAGGCAAGATTTCACGCATCGCCAACAACGGCACGTTCAACGCTAACTATGGCAACGCCTCCTTCTACCTGTCGCCCGATGGCACATACGCCAACGACAAGGCCAAGGACTTCGAGGCCTTCCGCGTGCTTTACCTCGGCAACCGCAAGTGGGTCGAGGGCGACGCACAGATCGCTGAGGGCGACAACGTGACCATCTATGGTCCGCTGACCGTCTACAACGGCACCGCCGAGACGCCAGCCAACAAGGCTTACATCGTCAACCTGAACGGCAGAACCGAGTAATCAGACAAGACATCCATAACAGATAAGAGGTGTGTTCCCAGCGTGGAGCACACCTCTTTTATATTTGCCATTTTGATAGTTCCCGATTGACAATCCTAAAGATAGGAGGGCGCATCAAAGAGACGATGTTGCAAAGCGTTTAAAAGATGAAAAGTTTTTTTTGAGAACAAACGTTAATATGGTTTATTCTTTCTAAATTTGCACCCGATAAGGGGAACATTGTGAAATGACTCCCACATTATTCATCTAAATTATTTCTTCTTATGTTTAAAAGATTGTTTTTCATGCTTTCCTTGTTGCTGCTTTCGGCAGCCACAATGATGGCTCAGGTGACCACGTCGTCCATGACAGGCAAGGTGAGCCTTGAGGGAAGCAGCGAGCCCATCATCGGTGCTTCGGTGCAGGTGACGCATGAGCCTTCGGGCACACGCTATGCGGCTGCGACCAATGCCGACGGTCGTTTCAACATCCAGGGCATGCGTGTGGGTGGCCCCTACACGGTCACCATCAGCTACCTGGGACATCAGACCAAGACATTCAAGAACATCACCCTACAGTTGGGCGAGGTCTACAAGCTGGAGACATCGCTCTCTGAGAACACCCAGTTGCTGGGCGAAGTGGTGGTGAGCGCCACGGCCTCCAAGTTTGCCGCAGAGAAGACGGGTGCCACGACCAACATCACGCAGGCGCAGATCCAGAACATGCCGACGGTCAACCGCTCCATCGAGGACCTCACCCGCATCTCTCCCTATGCCAATGGCATGGGCTTCGCAGGAGGCGATGGCCGTTCCACCAATTTCACCCTCGACGGCGCCAACATGAACAACAACTTCGGCCTGTCCGACGCCCTGCCTGGTGGTGGCTCACCCATCTCCATGGATGCCATCGACGAGATCCAGGTGGTGGTCTCACCCTTCGATGTGCGCCAGAGCAATTTCATCGGTGGAGGCATCAACGCCGTCACCAAGAGTGGTACCAACACCTTCAAGGGAACGGCTTACATCTATCATAAGAACGAGAATATGCATGGCAATCGCGTGGACAACGTGTCGCTTGCTGACCCAGGCCGCGTGCGCAACACCACTTACGGTTTCACCCTGGGTGGGCCGATCCTCAAGGACAAGTTGTTCTTCTTTGCCAATGTGGAGTATAGCAAGGTGCCCACGGTGGTCAACCGCTGGCGCCCCAGCGACGCCGAGCATCCTGCCGACGCCAGCAACTACGTGTCGCGCACGACGGTGGCCGACATGCAGCGCGTGAAAGACTTCCTCATGACCAAGTACAACTGCAACCCCGGTTCCTATGATAGCTTCCCTGCCGACGAGGACAACCTGAAGATCCTGGGACGTGTCGACTGGAACATCACGCAAGACCATCACTTGGCCGTCCGCTTCAACCATACGAAAAACACATCTTGGAACCCGACCAATGGCACCTCTACCAAGGCAGGCTATCGTCTTTATGGCATGAACCGCTTGAGTCAGTATTCGATGGCTTTCTCCAATTCGCTTTATTCGCAAGACAACAAGATTACAACCATCAGCGCAGACCTCAACAGCCGCTTCGGTGAGCATTTCGCCAACCAGTTGCTCTTCACCTATTCTAACATTGAGGATGTGCGTGGTTCTGACTCCAGTCCCTTCCCCTTCATCGACATCATGAATGGTTACACCACGGGCACCGACGGATCTGTGAAGCAAACGCTGGAGCCCTACATGTCGCTCGGCTATGAGCTGTTCTCTTATAACAACTCTGTGCAGAACAAAGTAACCACCCTTACCGACAACTTCACTTGGTATGCTGGGGCCCATAAGGTCACCGCAGGTTTCAACTTTGAACACCAGTTGGCCAATAATTCCTTTATGAATAGTGGCTTGGGATATTATCGTTACCGATCTGTTGATGATCTTTTGAATGGCGCGGCCCCTGAGGCTGCGGTCATCACTTATGGCTACAACGGCGAGACGAAGCCCATGGCACAGGTGGCTTTCAACCAGTATGGACTTTACTTCCAAGACGAGTGGAACGTGATCGACAACTTGAAGCTTACAGGTGGCATTCGTTTCGACAACATCTCGTTCGACAACGATGACATCATGCGCAACAACGCCATCTACGCCCTCGACTTTGGCGGCCGCCACATCGACACGGGCGCTTGGCCCAAGAGCAACATCCAGATCTCACCGCGCGTAGGTTTCACTTGGGATGTCTTTGGCAACCGCTCATTGAAGGTGCGTGGTGGAACTGGCCTCTTCGCCGGTCGCCTGCCGCTGGTCTATTTCACCAACATGCCCAGCAATTCTGGCATGATCCAAAACCTTGTGGCTGCTGTGACCACCTACAACAGCGACGGCACGGTGAAGAGCCGCGACGCACGTCTCGACCAGTTCGCTGGCTCCATTGTCACCGATCGCAATGAGATCATCGAGAAGCTTGGCGCTCCCACCACCATCACGCCCGATGAGGGTTCCCTTCAGTCATCCATCGCAGGTGTGGACCGTCACTTCAAGATGCCACAGGTGTGGAAGTCATCCATCGCCGTCGACTATGTCATCCCTGTCAGCTTCCCATGGAGCGTCACAGGTGAGTTCATCTACACCAAGAAGATCAACGATGTGATGCTGACCAACTACAACATCAACACGACCGATGTGGCCAATTGGGAGCACCTCAGCGGTGCCGACAACCGACTGGTCTATCCCTCCGTGTTCAACTATTATGGCAAGAACGTCAATGGTGTGAATGTCAATGACGCCTGCGTGCTGACCAACACCCACAAGGGCCACGGCATGACCTTCAACGTGACTACCAACCTCAGTCCCATTGAGAACCTCGACATCATGGCCGCCTACACCCACACCGTGATGAAGGAGGTGAGCGGCATGCCTGGCAACAACGCCTCATCGGCATGGGCCGGCCTCTACACGGTCAATGGCCCGAACCTGGCCACTGTGCAAAACTCCTACTATGTCATCCCCGACCGCATCATCGCCAGCGTGAGCTACACGTGGAAGAAGCACGACCACTTCTCGCTCTTCTACCAGGGTTACAGTCCTGCCGGCTACACCTATTTCTACAAGGGCGACCTCAATGGCGATGGCATCTCCAACGACCTGATGTACATTCCCCGCAACGACGACGAGATCAAGTTCTCTTCTGAGGCCGACCGCCAGGCCTTCTGGAAGTATGTCGACCAAGACGCTTACCTGAAGCATCACAAGGGCGAGTATGCCGAGGCCTATTCAGCTCGCGCTCCCTGGGTGCACCGCTTCGACTTCGCTTGGAAGCACGACTTCACCCTGAAGACGGGTAGCGTCAACCACAAACTCGAACTCTCGGCAGCCATCAACAACGTGGGCAACCTCTTCAACTCGAAGTGGGGCGTCGAGAAGAACATGGCCAACTCGGGCAACGGACAGATCCTCAAGGTCGACAAGGTGCAGAATGGCCAGCCCATCTTCTCCATGGTCAAGGTCAATGGTGAGTATCCCACGCAGACCTGGTCGTTCAACAAGTCGTTCGACCAGTGCTGGAGCATGCAGATCGGCGTGAAGTATTACTTCAACTAATCTCTGCCTTCTTCGCCGACAAGGCGACGCAAACAAACCATCAAGCCCAAACTCCAAGGTGCTATTGCTACCTGGGAGTTTGGGCTTTGGCTTGGTTGGCACGTTAGAGGGTGCTGATTGCGATGGCATGGATGAGGAAATAACAGAAAAAAGGCGTCAATCCTTTTCGTTTGACTCCTATTTGTGTTATCTTTGCAACCATGTAGACGCCGCCCGTCGCTGGGTGGTCATTGCTAACAACTAAACACTTTGCAAGATGATTATTGACTTTGATGAGATTGCTGAAGTTCGCCAGATGAACTTCAAGGGCGGAAAAGGTCCGTTGGACACACGCAACTATGTGGACGACAAGGTGAAAATCATGTATTCCACGCTCCGTCCAGGATCGTCGACAGGCCTCCACACCCACGAGCAGAACTGCGAGATTATCTTTGTGATCAGCGGTGTGGCCACGTTCCATTATGACGGCAAGGTGGAGACCTGCCGCGCGGGCCAGTGCCACTATTGTCCCATGGGTCACAATCACTACATGGAAAACAATACCGACCACGACCTTGTCTACTTTGCCGTGGTGCCCGAACATCATCAGTAATGCCCCATCATCCCAGGCCCCTGACCGCTCATGCGAGCGGGCTGGTCAGTCTTGGGATTTGTTTTTGCTGGCCGACACTTGTCCCGCTCGGTCACAGGTTTGTCGTGCCTGGCGTGTTGCTTGTCGCTTATTGCAGTGGGCGGCCAGCGCGCACCCTTGGCAGGGACCCGCATGTCGGAAGCGGTCGTAGATGCGCCATGCGGCATAGGCTACGGCCAAGGCCACGATGAGCGCTGTGAGAAGGTATTGTGTCAACATAAACGTGCTTTTTTCCTCAAGAGAAGCGAAAATAGTGCCAAACGACAAAGAGGTGGGTAAAAGTTTGTGGGTATGGCATTTTTTAAGTAACTTTGTCATATAGAATTACAAAGGAAACAATTATGGCTGAAACAAATAATCACTTGGTCATTATGGCCGGAGGTGTGGGCAGCAGGTTCTGGCCCATGAGCACCGAGGAGACCCCAAAACAGTTTATCGATGTGCTGGGTGTGGGGCGTTCCCTCTTGCAGATGACGCGTGAGCGTTTCAAGGGCATCTGCCCAGCGGAGAATGTGTGGGTGGTCACCAACAAGCGCTATGCGGCGCTGGTCAAGCAGCAACTGCCCGATATCCCCGAAGGCAACATCCTCTTGGAACCCTGCCGCCGCAACACGGCACCCTGCATCGCTTATGTGTCGTGGCGCATCAAGAAGCAAGATCCATTGGCCAACATCGTCGTGACGCCAAGTGACCATGTGGTGACCGACGTGGTGGAGTTTCAGCGGGTCATCAACCAGTGCTTGAAGTTCACCAACGAGACCGACGCCATCGTCACCCTGGGCATGAAGCCCAACCGCCCGGAGACGGGCTATGGCTACATCCAGGCCGACCTGTCGACCAACTCATTGCGCAACAAGGAGATCTTCCGCGTCGACCAGTTCCGTGAGAAGCCCGACCTGGAGACCGCCCAGCGCTACATCCAGCAGAACAACTTCTTCTGGAACGCCGGCATCTTCATCTGGCGTGTTGAGACCATCGTCAATGCGCTCCGCATGTATGCGCCCCGCATCAACCGCATCTTCGAGCGACTGTTGGCCCAACTGGGAACACCCGAGGAACAACAGCTCATCGACGAGGTGTATGCCGATTGTGACAACATCTCCATCGACTATGCTGTGATGGAGAAAGCCGAAGAGATATTCGTCTGCCCTGCCGACTTCGGTTGGAGCGATCTCGGCACTTGGGGCGCCCTGCGCCTGCAGAGCCAGCGCGACATGTATGGCAACGCGCTCATTGGCGACAACATCAAGGTGTATGAAAGCCACAACTGCATGGTGCATGTCACGCAGGGACGCAAGACCGTCATCCAAGGGCTCGACGGTTACATCGTGGCGGAGCACGACGGACGCCTGCTCATCTGCAAGCTCTCGGAGGAACAGCGCATCAAGCAGTTTAGTGAATAATCAACCATTAGGAATAAATACAAGATGGAACAACAACAAGATAACCGGAAGGTTGCCCTCATCACGGGCATCACCGGACAAGACGGCAGTTACCTTGCCGAGTTTCTGATCTCGAAGGGATATGAGGTCCATGGCCTCTTGCGCCGCTCCTCATCTTTCAACACGGGACGCATCGAGCATCTCTATCTCGACGAGTGGGTGCGCGACATGAAGAAACAACGTCTCGTCAACCTCCATTGGGCCGACATGACCGACTCGTCGTCGCTCATCCGCGTCATCAATGAGGTGCGCCCCACTGAGATCTATAACCTCGCCGCACAGAGCCATGTCAAGGTGTCGTTCGACGTGCCCGAGTACACCGCCGATACCGATGCCGCAGGTGTGTTGCGCCTCTTGGAGGCCGTGCGCATCTGTCACCTGGAGCACGAGTGCCGCATCTACCAGGCTTCCACCTCCGAACTTTTTGGCAAGGTGCAAGAGGTGCCACAGCGCGAGACCACACCGTTCTATCCCCGCAGCCCCTATGCTGTGGCCAAGCTCTATGGCTTCTGGATCATGAAGAACTATCGTGAGTCGTATGGCATGTATTGCTGCAATGGCATCCTCTTCAACCATGAGAGTGAGCGCCGTGGTGAGAACTTCGTGACGCGCAAGATCACGTTGGCTGCCTGTCGCATCGCGCAGGGCTATCAGGACAAGCTCTACCTGGGCAACCTCGGCGCCCGCCGCGACTGGGGCTATGCCCGCGACTATGTGGAATGCATGTGGCTCATCCTACAGCAACCGGCCCCCGACGACTTCGTCATTGCCACAGGCGAGATGCACACCGTGCGCGAGTTTGCCACGCTGGCCTTCCATGAGGCAGGCATCGAACTGGAATGGAAGGGTGAGGGCGTCGATGAGAAAGGCTACGACAAGGCCACAGGCCGTGTCTTGGTGGAGGTCGACCCCAAGTATTTCCGTCCCGCTGAGGTGGAGCAGCTGTTGGGCGATCCGTCGAAAGCCAAGCAGACGCTTGGCTGGAACCCACGCAAGACCTCCTTTGAGGAGCTCGTCCGCATCATGGTGGAGCACGACATGAAGTTTGTGCGCAAGCTCTACTTGAAGGCCCAACTGCCCGAATAGGGTGGGGACAGTGATAAAAGTCTCTTTTGTGTTATGGCTTTAGACAAGAACAGCAAGATTTATGTGGCGGGCCATCATGGGCTCGTCGGTTCCGCCATTTGGAACAACCTCGAGCAGCGAGGGTATCACAACCTTGTGGGCCGCACTCACCAGGAGCTCGACCTGACTGACCGCCAGGCCGTGAAGCGCTTCTTCGATGAGGAACGTCCTGATGCAGTGGTGCTGGCTGCTGCCTTCGTGGGTGGCATCATGGCCAACTCGCTCTATCGTGCCGACTTCATCATGCAAAACATGAAGATACAGTGCAATGTGATCGAGGAGGCCTACAAGCACCAAGTCAAGAAACTGCTCTTCCTCGGCTCCACCTGCATCTATCCCAAGAATGCGCCCCAACCGATGAAAGAGGATGCACTGCTCACCTCACCGCTCGAGTACACCAACGAGGAGTATGCCATCGCCAAGATTGCCGGCCTGAAGATGTGTGAGAGCTACAACTTGCAGTATGGCACCAACTACATCGCCGTGATGCCCACCAACCTCTATGGGCCCAATGACAATTTCCATCTGGAAAACTCACACGTCCTGCCTGCCATGATGCGCAAGATCTACCTTGCCAAACTCATCCATGACGGCAACTGGGATGCCATACGTGTCGACATGAACAAGCGTCCCATCAATCCGCCGGCCAAATTGCAGGCGCTCATCGGCGATGGCAATGTGGATGGCTCCAACGACCGCGACCGCATCCTGAAGGCGTTGGCGTTTTATGGCATCGAGGACAACAAGGTGACGTTGTGGGGCGATGGCAGTCCGCTGCGTGAGTTCCTGTGGAGTGAAGACATGGCCGACGCCAGTGTGCACGTGCTCTTGAATGTCGATTTCAAGGATATCATTGGCATCGAGAAATACTCCTCGGTGTTCTATGGCGTGAAGGCCGATGGCGAGGTCAACCGCAACAACTCTGAAGGACGGGGTGGGGCCATCCCCTCGCTGGGCGAGATACGCAACTGCCACATCAATGTGGGCACAGGCAAGGAACTCACCATCAAGGCCTTGGCCGAACTCGTGGTGCGCACGGTGGGCTTCAGCGGACGGCTCTGCTGGGACAGCGAGAAGCCCAATGGCACACCACGCAAGCTTATCGACGTGAGCAAGCTTCATAGCCTTGGCTGGCACCACAAGGTGGAGATTGGCGACGGCGTGGAGAAGCTCTATGAGTGGTATCGCGCTTCACTCGAAGATTAAGTTTGCGCACGCACTCGTTGACGAGTGGCGTGCTTAGAAGGTCGCGAAGTCGTCAGGGCGTTTCCTTTGGCATCGTCTGATTTTGTCGATAACAAACAAGCCCGGACGGGCGCTCACAGGTCAATGGATGACCGGCGAGCGCCCGTCCGGGCTTGTTTTTGTAAACTATGATCACTTCACGCGGTAGAGCGTGACGGGGCTGTTGAGGCCAGAGGGCATGGGTGCCCAGTCGGCATATGTCGTCTTTTGGTAGTGGATGTTCACCACATTGATCTCCTCCATTTTCCTCCATGGATAGCCTACTCGGTCCAGTTGCGCGATGTGGTTGGCTGGCAGGTTGGTCACCTCGATGCGTATGCTGTTGAGGCCCGGCTTGAGCAGACCAGAGAATTGCAAGGTGAACGGTGCCGCCCAAGCGCATCCGATGAGTGAGTCGTTGATGAAGACACGGGCGCTCTCGCGCACGTCGCCCAGGTCGATGGCCCAATGGTTGCCGGCCTGTAGTTCCTTCTTGCTCATCCTCAGCTGACATTCGTAGACGCCCGTGCCCATGAGTTGGCGCAAGGTGTCGTTCAGGTTCTCCCAAGGCTGCAACCTGCCGAGGTGCAGCGTCTTGCCGTAGGCTGGTGTCGACTCCTTGAAGGAGAGCGTCCACCCGTCGTCGAGCGTCTTGCGGTTGGCGTCGGCGGGTGTCGTCATGCGCATGGGCAGGCTGGCCAACTGGCTGGTGAGTGAGTCCGACTGCCTGGAGAATGTCTCAAGGATCAGCGATTCTCCAGACCGAAGGTTGACTCGCACGGAGTTGCCGCTTTTCGCAACGCGATAGCGTTGGCCAGTCATCGGGTCAAACCAGAGTGCATCCTCGAAGGGCACTGCAAGGGTCGTCAGGGCGTCAACGTCGTGTTCTGAGAGATTGGCAATGAAGTAGTGGAAACCATGGTCGTTGGCCCTTCGTATGAGTCGTAGTCCGAAGCGCGTCTTCATCTCCTCCGCCTGGGCCACACGGGCCATGGCTGTGGTGTCGGTCCCCACGATGATGGCGGCCCCTTGTTGGCGCAGGCTGTCGATATGCTGTTGCACCGCTGGGGTGAGCAGGTTGTCCTTGCTCGGCAGGATGAGCGCCTTGTAGCGTGCGCCTGCGGCGGTCTGGAGCATGCCGTTCACATATCGTGTCTGGAGCAGATAGCGCTCACTGATGTAGTCGCAGTCGTATCCCAAACGGTCTATTTGGTCGATGGTCTGAGAAAACTCAGGGGCCTGTTGTCCCATGGTGTGTATGGCAAACTGCATGAGTCGCTTGCCTTGGCTCTGTTTGTTCCACAGGTCGCGCACCGGCACAAACACCAGAAAGTCGTTGTCGGGCTTGCCCCATTGCAGGAAACTTTGGCAACGGGTGATGTAGTGCATCAGGTAGGGGACGTCGCGCCAGATGGTGTTGGTGGGGCTCATGTCCACGCTGGCGTAGAACTTCCACCCTGGCCATGGATCATCCTTGGGTGAGTAGGCCGTGCCGTGGAAAAACATGTGGTTGACACCGCCCACGAACATCAGGTCCATGTCGGGCTTCATCTGCGACAGCGACGTGCGGAAATGCTCGGTCAACCATGTGAAGGTCTCACTCGAAGTGAAGGGCTTGCCGTTGATGTGGGCCGCCGATGAGGCCCACTTGTACATCGAGAAGTCAGAGTCGTTCTTGCGGGTGAAGCCAGAGTCTGTGCGCAAGCCCTTGATACCAAAGTTGGAAAGGCCGAAGCCCTCGATCTCTGGGATGTCTACTGCCGAGTAGCAATCGATGAGGTTGGCGGGTGAACCATGTGCTTGGTTGCGTGTGATGGCGCCATGGCTATGGGCCCATGCAGTCCAGGTCTGGGTGAAATTCTCGAGCAAGAGATCGCTCAACGTCTCTCGGTAGTCGGCCACGACTGTGCGGTCGCCATCCACCAGCTTGTCAAAGCAGGACTCCAATGAGTAGCCGCGACGACGCTCAAACTCCTCGAAGAGATGTGTCGTGTAGTCGGCTTCCGCCACCTCGTAACTGTCGTTGAAGAAGGTGTGGGGGTAGGGCGTGTGCGTGCGTTCAAAGGCGTCGGCGATGTGTTGGAGGTAATGGCCGACGGCCTGCTTGTCGAAGTGGTCCACCACGAGTCCTGCGCCGCCTGGCGCCGCACGCTTCACGCGCATCACGCCATATTTCTGGTAGAGGGCGATGAGGCGCCATGGTCCCTTCTTGGGCAACTTGCCAGACAGGGTGAGGCGAGTCAGCGTGTTGCCGTCTTGTTGCTTGTTGACCAGGAAGGAGCGCTTCGACGATGTGGCGGTGAGGTTGAGGTGTTGTCCGTCGGCGAAGGCGTAGATGCCCACCAGTCGGCAGTTGGCTGCCTTATTGCTGGGTGGAGTGAGGTCGAGATCTTTCAGGCGGCGCTCCTCGGAACGCTTGTCTACGATGACCATCTGCGACGCACTCTCCTCCAAGGGCACCCAAGGGCCACCGAAGGGCCATCCCGTTCCTGTGGCCATGTCGATCTCGATGCCGTCGGCGGCACCCTGTTGTTCGGTGTAGCGCAACATCTCCATCCATCGGTCAGACAGGTAGTCGATGTTGTTGCGCTCATTGTGTTGCACGCCATAGATGGGCGTTATCTCCACAGCGCCTGCGCCGCAGGCTGCATACTGTTGCAAGGACCATTGCAAGTTGGGTTTGTCGACTGCTGATCCCAACCACCACCAGCGCAGGCCAGGCTTGGCCTCTTGTTGTACGGCAGGCCATTGTTGGGCGTGAAGGACAAACGGAAAAGCATAGGCGAAGAGAAAGAATAAGGCTTTTCTCATGGTAGATAATAGTGTTTTAGTAGACGAAAGAAAGGTGTAGGGGAGGTTGGATGGGGGGGAGTGGCGGCCCTTGGGCACCAGCTGGCAACCCCATGGCTCACTCATGGTGATAGGGCTCGCCCTTGATGATGGTGCAAGCCCGATAGATCTGTTCGACGAAGACGAGGCGCACCATCTGGTGGCTGAACGTCATGCGTGAGAGCGACACCATCTCGTTGGCGCGCTTATAGACGGCCTCAGAGAAACCATAGGGACCGCCGATGATGAAGACCAGGCGTCGGGCGGTGTTCTGTTTCTTTTGCAACCAAGCGGCAAACTCGATGCTTCGGTGCTCCGTGCCGTGCTCGTCGAGGAGCACCACGGTGTCGGAGGGTTGCAGTTGCTTGAGCAACAACTCACCCTCCTGGGTCTTCTGTTGCTGTTCCGACAGGCTCTTGGTGTTGCGGAGCTCGGGTATCACCTTGATCTCAAACGGCATGTAGTGGCCGATGCGCTCAGCATAGTCGTTGATGCCCGCGATGAAATGCTTGTCTTGGGTCTTGCCCACCAACAGTAAGAGGGTCTTCATGATTGTTCGTTGTAGATGGTCTTGCCCTTGCGGACGGGGCAGAGTGTCTCGTCCTTGTCAATCTTCTCATATTCGTCCTTGCGCTTTGGGTTCATGGGGAACCAGCCTTTCTCTACGCGCTTCTTCTGTGAGAACAGTTCGCCGATGGACCAGAGCAGGCTGGCTCCCAGCACGCCGACGAGCGACGAGGCGATGGTCTGCTCGATCAGGAGCGACCCGATGACGCACGCGATGCCCACCACAAGGAAGATGATCCAGGGACGGGTGCCATAGTAATACTCGGCCTTGATGACCAGCGGATGGCAAAAGCCTATGATGAGAAACGTGCAGACGGCAATGATCAGACCTGTGAAATACATAAATAATAAGGTGATTTAATTGAGTGTTGTGAAATCTTTTGCTATCGTTATGATGTGCAAATTTACTAAAAAATGCTGAATAGATGAGCCATAATCAGATTTTTTATGGTAACTTTGCGATGTAAAAAGGAAATAAGTAATTTTTATATTATCATGGAAAATAATGCAGAATTGATAGCCCAGTGTGAGGCCAAGGCCAAGCAGTGGCTTTCGCCTTCGTTTGATGAGAAGACCCGCGAGGAGGTCCAGGCCATGCTCGACAATGCCGACAAGACCAATCTCATCGAGGCTTTCTACAAGAATTTGGAGTTTGGAACAGGTGGCCTGCGCGGCATCATGGGCGCTGGCACCAACCGCATGAATATCTACAATGTCGGTATGGCTACCCAGGGCTTTGCCAACTATCTGAAGAAGTGCTTCAAGGATCGCAAGGAGATCAGCGCAGTGGTGTGTCACGACTGTCGCAACAACAGCCGCCTCTATGCGGAGACGGTGGCCAACATCTTCTCGGCCAATGGCATCAAGGCATATATCTTCGACGACCTGCGTCCTACGCCTGAATGCTCTTTCGCCGTCCGTTACCTGAAGGCACAGGCTGGTGTGAACATCACTGCCAGCCACAACCCTCGTGAATACAATGGCTACAAGGCCTACTGGGAGGATGGCGCGCAGGTGCTCGCTCCTCACGACACGGGCATCATCGACGAGGTGAACAAGGTGACCATCGATGATGTGAAGTTCACGCCCAACAAGGATCTCATCCAGATCATCGGCGAGGACATCGATGAGCCATATCTCCGTCAGATCCGTACCATCAGCATCGATCCCGAGGTCATCCACCGTCAGCACGACCTGAAGATCGTCTACACGCCGCTGCACGGCGCCGGACGTGTCATCATCCCGCGTTCGCTGGCCTACTGGGGATTCGACAATGTGCATTGCGTGCCCGAGCAGATGATCAAGGACGGCAACTTCCCGACGGTAGACCGCCCCAACCCTGAGTTTGCTGAGGCGCTGACACTTGGCCTGCGCGATGCCAAGGCCCTTGATGCCGATATCTTGATGGCCTCTGACCCCGACGCCGACCGTGTGGGCATGGCCTGCAAGAACGACAAGGGCGAGTGGGTGCTGATCAATGGCAACCAGACCTGCATGATCTTCCTGTGGTATATCATTGCCAATCGCAAGGCTACAGGCAAGCTGAAGCCCACCGACTTCATCGTGAAGACCATCGTCACCACAGAATTGATCAAGAAGATCGCCGACAAGCAGGGCGTGGAGATGCGCGACTGCTACACGGGCTTCAAGTGGATTGCTCGCGAGATCCGTCTCTCTGAGGGCAAGCAACAGTATATTGGCGGTGGCGAGGAGAGCTATGGCTTCCTGGCCGAGGACTTCGTGCGCGACAAGGACGCTGTCTCCGCTTGCTCACTGCTGGCCGAGATCTGCGCTTACGCCAAGGACAAGGGTAAGACGCTCTACGACATCCTCATGGACATCTACAAGGAGTATGGCTTCTCCAAGGAGTTCACCATCAATGTGGAACGTCCGGGCAAGACGGGCGCTGAGGAGATCCAGGCCATGATGGCTAACTTCCGCACCAACCCACCTAAGGAACTGGGTGGATCACGTGTGGTGCTGTGGAAGGACTACAAGACACTGCAGGCTACCGATGCAGAGGGCAACACGACGAAGCTCAACATGCCCGAGGCCAGCAATGTGCTGCAGTGGTTCTGCGACGATGACACCAAGGTCAGCGTGCGCCCCTCTGGCACCGAGCCCAAAATCAAGTTCTACATCGAGGTGAAGGGCACCATGACCGATGCCGCCCAGTATGAGGAGCTCGACCAAAAGGGTACCGCCAAGATCGAGGCCATCAAGAAGAGCCTCGGCCTGTAAGCCACTTTGCGCGTAGCGCATCCATCACATACAAGAAACCATCCTCCGCTTTGTGAGGATGGTTTCTTGCATATTGCCTAGGTGGCAACGATTATTCTCGCCTTCTAGCTTCTGTATTCTATGTCGTCTATTTCTTTTTCTTCTATGTTGATAGCTTTTTAGTTTCCCAACTCCAGCTGATTCTTCACAAGATTATAATAGGCTCCTCGCTTGGCGGTAAGCGATTCGTGGTTGCCCACTTCGGCCACCTTGCCCTGGTCGATGACTACGATTTGGTCGGCATTCCTCACCGTGCTG
>JBNMMB010000060.1:0-21063 GCA_050875105.1 Prevotella sp.
ATAAGGTTAGATAAAAACAACATGAAAATGGAAAAGAAGAACAAGAAAGTAGCCGTCATTTTTGAGGTTACACCTACAGCCGAGGGTAAGGCTGAATATTTCAAGTTGGGCGCTTCCATCAAGGATGCCTTGCAGAAGATGCCAGGATTCATCAGCGTGGAGCGTTTTGCGAGCGTGAACAACGAGGGGAAATTTCTTTCGCTTTCTTTTTGGGAAAACGAGGACTCGGCTGCTGCATGGCGCAATCAGATGGCTCATCGTGCTTGCCAAAAGAAGGGACACGACAGCCTCTTTGAGAACTATCGCATATCAGTGGGCGAAATCATCCGAGAATATACGGAATGTAATCGCACGGAGGCACCTGCCGATTCTAACGGCTACCTCAATGCAAAGTAAGAAAGGAGCAATATTTTCCATACGGTGAGAACGGCATCGGTATCATCACCCCTTGCCACCGTGTCATTGGCTCCAACCATTCCTTGACAGGGTTTGCAGGTGGATTAGACGCAAAAAGGATTTTGCTTAAAACAGAAGCATATAAATAACATGTAGAAAGGTTACCTGAGACTTTCTTCCTTCACATCCTTCATTTCGTCAGGCTGTTCATACAATCTGTCTGAATTTTCTTGGTTAGGTATCGCAAAATGATTTTCTTTGCAGAAAAAATCTATGATAAAGATGAAGATGAACAGGTGTTTTGGGGTATTCTTATTTTTGCTTTCCTGCCTCTCGGGATTTGGACAAGGAACCTTTGACTACGAGTATTTGACAACCTCCACTTGCAAAGACAAGGCTGGAGACGAACATGGCTCAGGCAGCATGATGCGCTTTTCGGGTAGATACATCCTGCCACTTTCACACCGTGTGAACGATGCGCAACAGATGAGAGTTTGGAACGCTACCTTGTCGGCTTCATACAACTTGTTAGACAACAAGGATGAGGCTGTGGAGTTGAACCCCGACAAGGTGCTCAACGCAAACCTTACGGTGTCGCACATGCGTACTTTGTCAGAACGATGGAGCCTGCTGGCTTCGTTGGGATGTGGCGTGTATGCCGCCCCCGACGATATCCGATGGAGGAGCCTGCTTGCCAACGGCTCTTTCATCTTCGCCTATCGTCTGCTTGACAACTTGAGCATTGGCATTGGTGGCGGTCTTACTAATCTGTATGGCGCTCCCATGATTCTGCCCATGGGCTATCTGAACTGGAAGACTAACGGCGCATACGAGCTTACGGTAGATGTGGCCAATGCGCCAAAAGTGAAGGTTGCCAAACAGATGGGTAGAATCGCCAAGGTGGAACTGACGGCTATCGAAATGGACGGAATGTCTGCCGTCATGCGAATAGACGGCAAGCAGAAAATCTATTCGTGTACCATGCTGAAAACGAGCTTGGGCGCATCTTTCCGTATGGATGGAAAAACGGCAGCATACGTCGGTGTCGGTGGTGTGTGGTTGCGCTCCTGTAGTCTCACAGATAGAAACTTGAAGAGTTTCTTCAAGAGCATGGGGAGCGATGAGAGCAAATACCGTTTCGGTCCGTCCTTACGTTGCTCTGTAGGTTTACGCTATAGTTTTTAATGAAAAATAGATTGTAGAAAATGACAAGATACCTCATCGTCGAAGACGAGCCATTGGCGCAAGAGGAAATACTGCGCTTAGTGGGCAAATTGCGCCCAGACTACAACGTCGTGGGATTGGTTGACAGTGTGGAAGGGGCTGTGGAATTTCTGCGGAAAGAAAGCCTCGACTTGATGATAGTCGATATTCGACTGTCGGACGGACTGAGCTTTGAGATATTCGAGCAATGCCCCGTGGAATTGCCTGTCATCTTCACGACCGCATACGACGAGTATGCATTGGAGGCGTTTCATGTCAACAGCATCGACTATCTCTTGAAACCCATCGGCGAAAGTGAACTGGCCAAGGCTTTGGACAAGTACGAACAGCGATGCTGTCTGCGTTCCACATCCCCGGCGTACAGACAGTTGGAGAGCAATTATCTATCGGGAAACAGAAAGTCTCGTTTCCTGGTGCAGGTGGGTGATACGTTCCGCCATGTAGAAAGCTCCGATGTCGCTTTCTTCTATAGCGAAGAGAAATATACCTATCTGCATCTGTTTGACGGACACAGATATATCATCGACCCTCCGCTCGACCAACTGGAGGAAATGGTCGATGAGACATTGTTTTTCCGAGTGTCGAGGGGATGTATCGCCAATATTCACAGCATCAGCAAGGTTTCCAAGCTCTTTGCAGGACGGTTGGCTCTGCAATTTGTGCCCGAGTGTCCACATGAAATCATCGTCAGCCGCAGTCGTGCAGGAGCATTCTTGAATTGGATGGATGACATAAGATAAGACACCTATGAAGAAGAAAAAGACTTTATTATTTGTCCTTCTGCTGGTACTGGCTCTCTTGGCAAGTATCAGCATGTTTTGCCTCATGTTGGGGAAAGGCAACTTGTCGTGGCAAATGCTGATGCGAAATTTCCTGTATAACTTCCCCTTTTTTTTAGTCATGGGCATGATGGACTATGCCATTTTCCACTACTTGAAGAGAGAAAGCGACGGCTATTCCATATCATACATCAAGGGACTTCTTGTGGCTTTGGTTGGTACCCCGGCATTGTTGACGGCATTGTGCGTTCCCATGTCGGCCATGCTTCCTTTCGATTTAAGTCTTCGGTACAATGTCTTGCCTGCGTCCTTGTGCAATGGTATCATAGCTCTCCTTATCGGTATTTTCCTGTATGACAAGCAACAGGCGGACAATCAGCAGAAGATGATAAAAATGGAACGAGATAAGTTGCGATACCAGTTTGAGGCGTTGAAAAACCAGATAAATCCCCACTTCTTGTTCAACAGTCTGAACGTACTTGCCTCTTTGGCCTATCACGATGCTGACAAGACCAATCTGTTTGCCAAGAAACTTGCGGAAGTATATCGTTACCTGATTGTTATACGAGACCGCCAGACCGTGGAACTTGAAGAAGAGTTGCAGTTCGTGGAAGCCTATCTTTACTTGGAGCGCATTCGCTTCGGCGAGGCTCTGCAAGTGACTGTCACAGACCATCATACACGCAAGAAGGCATCTGTCGTTCCTGCAAGCTTGCAGATGCTGGTGGAGAATGCCGTCAAGCACAACATCAGCACCTTGAAGTCGCCTCTCCTAATCCACATCGCCATTGACGACAAGGCGGTGAGGGTTTCCAATAATCTGCAATTACGAAGCTATACTGTGAAGAGTGGTGTGGGATTGGAAAACCTGCGTAGGCAGTACCGCTTGCAAGGAAAAGACATTTTGGTAGCCAAGGGCGATACGGAGTTTGTGGTGGAATTGCCTTTTATATAAACGGCAGATAGTAATTCAATTTGAACAGGCGGATTATGCCTGATAGTTTTGGATTAAAAGAATAACAAGCAATTCAGATGGTGACATCCGAAGGTATGCATCCCGTAGGCCGATAGACTGCGTCAAGTCCTAGTCAGATTGTCTCATGTGCAAACAAATCAACAGAGTTTCGCCCTTGATTTCGACAAAATGTTAGCAGAAAATGTTTATTCAGCGAATGAATATGTAATTCTTGAAAAAAATATTTGCTTTTCGGAAATTCTTTCTTTCATTTAAAAGAATTTGTGTAAATTTGCATTGTTAATGGAGTAATACAATATCTCTAAAATCGTAAGGTAATGAATGTTGCCATCGTTAAATACAATGCAGGGAACATCTTCTCTGTGGTGAGTGCCCTGAAAAGGCAAGGCGTCGAACCAGAACTGACGGATGATGCGGAAAGACTCGCCAAGGCTGATTGTGTCATTTTCCCTGGGCAAGGCAATGCCCGGACGACGATGTGTGATCTCAAGCAACGTCGCTTGGACGAAGTCATATGTTCCTTGAAGCAGCCTGTCTTAGGAATTTGCGTTGGCATGCAGTTGCTGTGTAACCATTCTGAGGAAGGAGACACAGATTGCTTGGGTGTGTTTCCTGTTGAAGTGAAACGTTTTTTGCCCCAAACGCATGAGCAGAAAATTCCTGCGATGGGTTGGAACGCTCTCTCTTCATTATCTTCTCCTTTGATGAAGGGACTGAGTGAGGGCGACTTCGTTTATTTTGTGCATAGTTACTATGCTCCACTCAGTCGTTTCACAATCGCCCAGGCAAACTATATCCAGCCTTACTCGGCAGCTCTTCATAAGGATAATTTTTGGGCAACCCAATTCCATCCTGAAAAAAGTGGAAAGGTGGGTGAACTGATAATCAACAATTTCTTAACCCTGGCAAAATGAACATCCAACTTATACCCGCTATTGACATCCTGGGAGGAAAGTGCGTGCGACTGACCAAGGGTGACTACGACCAAAAGGTGGTTTACGACGATGATCCCGTAAGCCAAGCTAAGAAATTTGAGGACTTGGGCTTCAAACGACTTCATGTTGTCGATTTGGATGGAGCCAAGTCGAAACATATTGTCAATGAGCAGGTGCTGTGCGATATCACATCCCACACGCAATTGACTGTTGATTTCGGAGGGGGAATCAAGACCGATAAGGATATTGATGTGGCCTTTCAGGCTGGCGCTGCTATGGTGACAGTCGGGAGCGTAGCGGTTAGTAATCCTAAGCTGTTTCTGTCGTGGCTTCGTCTCTACGGGGCTGATCGACTGATTTTAGGAGCAGACACCCGAAACGGAAAAATATCCATCAACGGATGGCGTGAAGACTCAACGCAAGATCTCATTCCTTTTTTGCAAAAATATATTGACGAGGGAGTGAAAAATGTACTGTGCACAGAGATTTCTCGTGACGGAACTTTGGAGGGGCCTGCGGTCCGCCTGTACAAGAGTATCTTGGAGCATTATCCGAATTTGCATCTTATAGCGAGTGGCGGTGTGGGATCAGCGGAAGACATTGTGACCCTGGATGAGGCGGGCATTCCCGCTGTGGTGTTTGGTAAGGCCTGGTATGAGGGACGCATCGACATGAAAAAAATCGGCTATGATGAATAATTGCATTGCAAAGCGCATCATCCCATGCTTGGATGTCAAGGACGGCCAAACGGTCAAAGGCGTTAATTTCGTCAACCTAAGGGCGGCGGGGGATCCTGTCGAACTGGGTAAGGCATATAGTGATGCAGGAGCAGACGAGCTGGTTTTTCTCGACATTACAGCATCTTTAGAGGGCAGAAAAACTTTCACAGAGATGGTGACGAAGGTGGCGACTGAGATTAACATTCCCTTTACGGTGGGTGGTGGCATACATGAGCTTGCAGACGTGGACAGGCTTCTCTATGCGGGAGCTGACAAGGTGAGCATTAATAGTGCCGCAATCCATAATCCCTCATTGATTGACAAGATTGCCGCGAAATACGGATCACAAGTTTGTGTTTGTGCCATAGACGCTCGCAAGGACGAACGCGGGTGGTCTTGTTACGTGAACGGAGGTCATGTGCCCGCAGGATTGGATCTCTTTGAGTGGGCCCGTGAAGCCGTTGATAGAGGTGCAGGCGAGATACTTTTCACCAGCATGAATCATGATGGGGTGAAGCAGGGATTTGCTGTGGAGGCTTTGGCGCGCTTAGCCGAGGAAGTTTCGGTACCTATCATTGCCAGTGGTGGTGCCGGAACAATGGAACACTTCCGCGATGCTTTCACCATTGGTCATGCTGATGCAGCGCTTGCCGCCAGCGTTTTCCATTATGGAGAGATTAAAATCAGTGATTTGAAAAGATATCTTCGTGAAGAGGCTGTCAATGTCAGAATTTGAATAAATATAAGAAACAATGAATATAAATTTCGATAAAATGGGAGGCTTAGTTCCAGCAATCATCCAAGACGCGGTGACGAAGAACGTGCTCATGTTAGGCTTTATGAATGAGGAAGCGTACCAGAAGACTCTTGAGACAAAGAAGGTGACGTTTTGGAGTCGCACCCGCAATTGCCTTTGGACGAAGGGGGAAACATCTGGCAACTACCTGGATTTAGTGGATGTCAAGCTCGATTGTGACCAAGATACACTCTTGGTGTCTGTGCATCCACAAGGACCAACTTGTCATTTGGGAACTGATACGTGTTGGGGTGAGAAAAACTCGTTGAATCCCGTCTCGTTCCTTTCAGACTTGCAGCAGTTTATCGAAAAGCGGCATCAGGAAATGCCAGAAAACAGTTATACAACAAGCCTCTTTAAGAAGGGCATCAATAAGATGGCTCAAAAAGTGGGAGAAGAGGCTGTGGAGACGGTCATCGAGGCAACTAATGGTACAAAAGAACAGCTCATTTATGAGTCGTCGGATTTGATCTACCATCTGATTGTCATGCTGACGGCTAAGGGATTAAGTATTGAGGATGTCGCACGTGAATTAATTAAAAGGCATGATCCAAATTGGGATAAGGCACGCCGATTGATTAAAAGTAGCGAATCTTAACCTATATAACATTAATCACGACTATGCTTATCGATTATAACAACGTAAAAATATTCCAGCAGGACAAACTTGTCCTTGATGAAGTGAACTTCCATGTAGACGAAGGAGAGTTCGTCTATATCATTGGCAAAGTGGGTTCGGGTAAGAGCTCTTTGTTGAAGACACTCTATTGTGAACTCGATGTCTACCAAGATGAGGCTGACAAGGCCGAAGTGTTGGGACGCGATTTGTGTGCTATCAAGCGTAAGGACATTCCTGCTCTTCGTAAGGAAATGGGAATCATTTTCCAAGACTTTAAGTTGTTGACTGACAGGACAATCTTGAAAAATCTTCAATTCGTGTTGAAGGCCACTGGTTGGAAAAACAAAACCGAAATAAACCAACGTATTGACGAGGTGTTGGCTGACGTTGGATTGGAAGAAAAGAAAAACAGCATGCCTCATGAGCTGTCTGGAGGAGAACAACAGCGCATAGCCATTGCTCGTTCCTTGCTTAATCACCCTAAGATTATCATAGCAGACGAGCCCACAGGCAACCTGGATCCAGAAACAGCTAACAATATTGTGAAGTTACTCAAGGATATCACTACTAAGGGAACGGCTGTCGTCATGTCTACGCACAACATACCGATGTTGGATCGTTTTCCGGGCGTCGTTTACCAATGTGCAGACGGTGAGATCCATGATGTCACGAACTCTTACAACAAACTAAATCTCACAGAAGACCAGGCCGAGTGAAGTGAGGGACAATTTAATGTATTCATAGAATAAAACAACAAATAAAGCATACGACCATGAAAGTAATGAAATTTGGAGGCACTTCTGTTGGCAACGCCGACAGAATGAAGCACGTTGCCTCTTTGGTTACTGAGTCTGGAGAGCCTACCTTCGTGGTACTCTCTGCCATGAGTGGCACAACCAACTCTCTTGTTGAGATTAGCAATTATCTCTATAAGAAGAACCCTGAAGGTGCCAATGAGGTGATCAACACTCTGGAAAAAAAATACCAGCAGCATGTCGAAGAACTCTACAGCACCGAGGAATACAAGAAGGTGACACGCGATTTCTTGACAGAGGAGTTCAATTACTTACGTTCGTTCACCAAGGACTTATTCACAAGCTTTGAGGAAAAGACTATCGTCGCCCAAGGAGAGATTATCTCTACCAACATGGTGACGAACTATCTGAAAGAGTGTGGCGTGAAAGCTGTTTTGCTTAGTGCGCTTGACTTTATGCGCACCGACAAGAATGCTGATCCCGATCCTCAATATATAAAGGAGAAACTTCATGCCATCATGGAGAAGAACGATGGCTACCAGATTTATATCACTCAAGGATTTATTTGTAGAAACGCTTACGGTGAGGTTGACAACTTGCAGCGAGGCGGTTCGGACTATACGGCTTCTCTCATTGGCGCCGCCCTTCCTGCTGAGGAAATCCAAATTTGGACAGACATTGATGGCATGCACAACAATGATCCGCGTGTGGTGGACCATACGGAGGCTATTCATCAGTTGAACTTTGAGGAAGCTGCTGAGTTGGCCTATTTCGGCGCAAAAATTCTTCACCCCACATGCGTGCAACCTGCAAAGTTTGCGGGTATTCCTGTGAGGTTAAAGAACACCCTAGATCCAAAGGCAGAAGGTACGATCATTGACAATGTGCTCATTCGCGGAAAGATAAAGGCTGTGGCTGCGAAAGATAACATCACTGCCATTAAGATCAAGTCTTCGCGCATGCTTCTCGCAACAGGCTTTCTTCGCAAAATCTTTGAAATCTTTGAGAGCTATCAGACGCCCATTGACATGCTTGCCACTTCTGAGGTAGGAGTGTCCATGAGTATTGACAACCATGTCCATCTGAATGAGATCGTTGATGAACTTAAAAAGTATGGCACGGTCACAGTGGACACCAACATGTGCATCATTTGTGTGGTGGGCGATCTCGACTGGAGCAATCTGGGTTTTGAAACTATAGCTACCGATGCCATGCGAGACATTCCTGTCCGTATGATCAGCTATGGTGGAAGCAATTATAACATTTCGTTCTTGATCAAGGAGTCTGATAAGAAGCGGGCACTGCAAAGCTTGTCAGACACTCTCTTCAAGTAATTTGAACGTAAATACATACACAATTTATGAAAGGAAGTTTTCCAATCAGTAAGTTTCAGGAAGTTAAGACGCCATTTTACTATTACGACACCACTTTATTGCGTGACACGCTTCACGAAATACGCAAGGAAGCAGGGAAACATGACAATTTTGTCGTGCACTATGCGGTAAAAGCCAATGCCAACCCCAAGATACTGAACATCATCCGTGAGGCTGGTTTTGGTGCAGATTGCGTGAGTGGCGGAGAGATAGAAGCTGCGCTCAAGGCTGGATTCCCGGCCCATAAGATTGTTTATGCAGGTGTTGGTAAAAGTGATTGGGAAATTAACTTAGGACTGGACAGTGACATTTTTTGCTTTAATGTGGAAAGTGTCGCCGAACTTGAGGTGATTAATGAGCTTGCAGCCAAAAGGAACACACTGGCAAGAGTGTGCCTCCGCATCAATCCTGATGTGGGTGCTCATACCCATGCAAATATCACCACTGGACTTGCAGAGAACAAGTTCGGTATCGCAATGCAGGATATGTTCCCTACCATTGAAGCCATATCAACCTTGAAGAATATTCAGTTTATGGGACTTCACTTTCATATTGGTAGTCAGATACTTGACATGGGTGACTTCGAGGCTCTCTGCAATAGAATTAACGAGTTGCAGGAAGAACTTGATAAGCATCATGTGCAAGTGCAGAATATCAATGTGGGAGGTGGACTTGGCGTGAGCTATGACCACCCCAATCGTCTTCCCATACCTGACTTTGCTTCTTATTTCTCTACTTTTGCGCATCATCTGTCATTGCGCCCTAACCAAACGCTTCATTTTGAGCTAGGTCGTTCTGTGGTGGCGCAGATGGGAAGCCTTATCACGAAGGTGCTCTACGTTAAGCAAGGAGCTACCAAGCAGTTCGCTATCGTGGATGCGGGTATGACAGATTTGATTAGGCCTGCTTTATATCAGGCTTATCACAAGATAGAAAATATCAGTAGTGATGGTCCTGTGTGTACTTATGATGTTGTAGGGCCGATCTGTGAGTCAAGCGATGTGTTTGGGAAATCCGTAGATCTCAATGAAGCGCATCGTGGCGACTTGATCGCTATTCGCTCTGCAGGAGCTTATGGTGAAATCATGGCAAGCCAGTACAATTGTCGGCCATTGCCGCAAGGCTTCGTCACTGAGGATTTCTGATGGCAAGATTCTGTGGCCTTCGAATTGTTTGTAGTCAAATATGACTGTGATTGATAAGTATTAGAAATGGAAATGGAAAAAATGTTATCTGACAACATAGCGATTATCTTGGGTATCGCTGTTTTCTTGCTGGCGTGGGTGACCCCACTGTTCAGCCCTCTCTTCAGATGGAGAAGGAAAGAAGAAAAAGTGATGGACAACAACTTGCCACCCGTTTCCATCATCATCGCCTCACATGATGATGCGACGCAACTGGAAAAACACTTGCCAGTTCTCCTTCAACAAGAGTATCCTGTTCAATATGAGGTGATCGTTGTTATAGAGAAGGGCGAACATGAGGTTGAGGATGTTCTGAAGCGCATTCAATACCAGTATGATCAACAAGCAGGCAATGCGCACCTCTATGTGACATACATCCCTGAAACATCTCGCTATATGAGCCGTAGGAAGTTGGCTATTACACTTGGAGTGAAAGCTGCCAAAAATGAATGGTTGCTGCTCACAAATTCAGATTGTGAGCCTGCGTCTTCACAATGGCTTGCTACCATGGCTCGTAATTGTGGCGATGACAAGTCGTTGGTTTTAGGCTACGCCAGTTATGATGATGAAACGTCCTCGTTCAAGAGATACGAGCGCTTTTATCATTTTTGCTATCTGATGAGGGAGAGCCAGGGAAAGGCATATTGCACAAACTGCCCTAACCTCATGTTTCGCAAGAGCCAATTCATGGAGCAAGAAGGATATCTGGGTAACTTGAACTTGGTCAGGGGAGAATACGATTTCTTGGTCAACAAGTATGCTGAGGCTGGTAATACTGTCGTTGAGATTGCTCCCGAAGCATGGGTTGTTCAGGATGCTCCTACGAACAGGTCTTGGGTCAATGCACGTGTTTATTACATGGAAACTCGCAAGTCTTTGCTTCGCAGCTTCTTACATCGTCTGTTGTTTGATGTCGACCAAGTGGAAATGCGCATTTTCACATTGGCGGTGATAGCATCATTGGCCTATTCCTTATTGGTGGGTAATTGGTTGTTATTGGGGCTTGCTGCGTTCAGCCTTCTTGTTGAGTTCTTGTTGAGATACTTTGTTGACCGAAATGCCATCAAGCGTTTCGGCGAGAAAATGCCATGGGCTGCAGTTTATGATCGTCTTATCATGTGGTCAAACTTGTTCTTCCTCTTACGCCACAAATGTGCTGATCATCGCGACTTCACGACCCATAAGCAATGAGGAATTAATGCAAAAGGCTTATGAGACGCATGAAGATACTGTTCTATGTAACTCCAGAGGCAGATGCTTCGCCGATTTATCACGAGATGGTGACACAATTGGCCTTCAGTATGAGGGAATTAGCCGACGTTGACGTGTCTTCGTCGCAAGATGCCCATTCTGTTCAGTCGCTGAAAGTCAATGACCTTGTGCATATCTTTGGCTGCTGGAATATCGCTGCAACCCGCTTGCTGTTGAAAGCTTATCATGATCATGTGCCTACCGTTTATTCTCCCTTGGGCGGACTACAACCCTGGGTGGTGAAACACCGAAAGACAGCTCTCGCTCTTTCCTCCCAACGGAGCATGACGCACAAGGCTTTAGCGGTTCATGTGTGTGGCAAATTAGAGCAAGAAACATTTCGGTCGTTAAAGTGGAACAATCGTGTGGCCCTTATCAAAAATCCGATACTGACGAGCAAGATTTCTTTCCCTGAAATGGCTACACAGATGTTTGCGCTTTATCAAAAGGTAATAGACAGCTTTTCAAGGCTATTGCTCAGCGACAAGGCCTGCCAGGCCATAGGCGAGCTTTTGGCCTTGGGCATTGATGACACCTTGCTGAAAGACAAACACCGCATAGATAACATGCGCACTTTGATGGCAGAGTTGAGTGAAGCAGACTGGCGAAAGATTAGCATCTACGCTTCTGACGAGCGCATTGCCGAGTCCATTAAGACGGGCTTGACACGCCTGCAACTAACCGCCCCCATTTGTGATGTGGAAGACATTGAGCGCTTTATGCGTGATGTCCATTACACTCAAGGTCTCTTGCAAGACGACAAGCTTCTGTCGCGCAACCCGTTGGTCAAAAGCAAGCTGAGTGATATATTGGAGCCAAATGAAAACAAGGAAAAAAGCGTTATTGTCAGCTTGTTTAACTTGAAGTATGAGATGGAGCATCATCAGGCGCCCTTGACTCATCTTGCTGACGTTTATAAAGTCATACGTTTCTCTGATGCCGATGAAGACCGGCTCAAGGAGATTGCCCGTTCAATGGGCATACTTGACTTTTCCCAACGCCTCATGACTGTCATGCATGATGTTCTGGGGCTGACAGAAGGTTTCATGCCCTTCAAGGCAAAAGCTGACAAGACAGCACAAGTCATGACGAAAGAAATTACAAAATTTAATACCTATTGATATGAGCAAACAGTATGATGTGGAGAAGGACATGCATTATTTGCAATTGCTTGCCCATTCTTTCCCAACTATCGCTGATGCCAGCACAGAGATCATCAATCTACAAGCCATATTAAACCTGCCTAAGGGTACCGAGCATTTTCTTGCCGACTTGCATGGCGAGTATGAAGCTTTCCAACATGTGTTAAAGAATGCTTCAGGTAATATCAAGCGTAAGGTGAATGAGCTCTTCGGAACCACATTGCGCGAAAGTGAGAAGCGCGAGCTCTGTACACTTATCTATTATCCTGAACAGAAACTGGAAATAGTGAAAGATACCGAACCTGACATCAATGATTGGTATCACATCACCCTTCATCACTTAGTGGCAGTGTGCCGTGATGTGTCAAGCAAGTACACTCGCTCGAAGGTCCGTAAATCGTTGCCGTCCGATTTTTCTTATATCATCCAGGAACTTCTTCACGAGCGAACGGATGACACCGACAAAGCGGCCTATGTGAACGTCATCGTGGATACAATCATCTCTACGGGGCGCGCAGACGACTTTATTATCGCCATCTCACATGTCATTCAGCGTCTTGCCATTGACCAACTACACATTCTCGGTGACATATATGATCGTGGCCCCGGCGCTCACAAGATTATGGACTTACTCGACGGATATCATCATTGGGACATCACCTGGGGCAACCATGACATACTGTGGATGGGTGCGGCCGCTGGCAATGATGCCTGCATGAGCAGCATCATACGCTTGTCGTTGCGCTACGCCAATTTGGCCACCCTTGAAGAAGGTTACGGCATTAACCTTTTGCCACTTGCGACATTCGCCATGGAGACATATGCAGATGATCCTTGCTTGGAGTTCCAACCTAAGTTGAATGGTGGTGCCGAACATCTTGATGACAAGACGAAACGTCTGACAGCACAGATGCACAAGGCGATAGCTGTCATACAGTTCAAGTTGGAGGCGCAACTCTATGAGCGTCACCCCGAATGGAAAATGCAGGATCGGGAAATGTTTAATTTTGTCAACTTCAACAAGAAAACCATCCGCTTGCTCAATAAGGATTATCCCATGACAAGTTGCAATTTTCCAACGATCGACCCTCTGCGTCCCAATGAGCTTACTACAGAGGAGGCTGACTTGGTGAATAAGCTCCATCACAGTTTTGCGGTGAGCGAGAAATTTCACAAACATGTCCGTGTCCTCTTGGCGCATGGATGCATGTATGGCATCTTCAACAACAACCTGCTTTTCCACGCTTCCGTCCCCCTGGATTCAGACGGGTCACTGAAGAGCGTGGAGATCTATCCTGGTCATCATTGTGCTGGACTTTCGCTAATGAAAGATGTTGGGCACCTGATTCGTCTTGCATTTCAGTCTGATGCCACACCTGATATGAGGCAATATGCCATAGACTATTTCATGTATTTATGGTGTGGACCTGATAGTCCTTTGTTTGATAAGTCAAAAATGGCAACCTTTGAGCGATACTTCGTGGAAGACGCAGAGACTCATGAGGAGAAAAAAGGCAATTATTTCAAGCTCCGTGATGATGAGAAAGTTTGTGATCGCATCATGGACGCATTTGGCGTGACTGGGCCTAATCGGCATATTATCAACGGTCACGTGCCTGTCAGGGTGGGGAAGGGCGAAAACCCGATTAAGGCGAATGGTAAGTTGATGGTCATTGATGGTGGCTTTTCGCAGGCCTATCACAAGGAAACAGGAATAGCCGGTTACACATTAGTCTATCACAGCCGAGGCTTCCAGTTGGTACAGCATGAACCTTTCACGAGCACTGAGGATGCCATCTTGCGAGGCACAGACATCAAGTCGACCACGCAAATCGTGGAGATGTCCTCCCATAGAATGCTTGTGGCCGATACAGACAAGGGACAAGAACTGCGAGGTCAAGTGGATGATTTGGAGGAGCTGCTCTTCGCTTATCGTCATGGTTTCATTAATGAAAGCGAGCGCAAGAAATAGCAGAAGACAATCGTGTATATAAACTTTAAGGGAGAGTGGAGGCCTGCAAATAGCTAAGCAAGCCTCCACTTTTTGTTTTGAGGAAAGTAAGCCATCACGGAAATCATAGGGTGATTTGGATGACATATTGGAAGTTTGAAAATGAAAAATAAGTCACTATGACTTAATATTTGTCATTTTGTTGCCATTGTTTCGTGACTTTTCTGTATCTTTGCGTCATACTAACGAATTGCTAGACAGAAAAGAGAATTTATAAAACGCAAAATAGCATATGAATAGGCACTTGATTATACTTTTGATGTTTTTTGCAGCTCTCCTGTCTGCTTGTGGCGGAAGTTCCCATAAAGACGCTTTGCAGCAGCCGCAGGTAGACACCATTCCGATGTTGGTCATGCAGATACAGAAATGCTCAAAGTTGTACACCTCAGAATACCAGCTTCATAAAATTGTCACCTACGATGACACAATGATAGTTAAAGGAAAATTGTTTCACCAGTCTTTTAAGATCGACCTTCCTTTGGGGAAACGAAAAATAGCCATTCCTGTCAAGGCCAATGTAAAGGCGTATGTTGATTTTGAGGAGTTCTCAGAGAACAATGTGAAGAAGCAAGGTGACAAAATTGAAATTATTCTGCCTGATCCCGAGGTGGTGCTCACTGCCACAGAGATAGATTATGAAGGGGTGAAGCAAAAGGTGTCTTTCTTCAGAAGCAATTTTTCAGATGAAGAGGTTACCCATATACAGCAACAAGGACGGCAAGCAATCATCAAGTCGATACCTTACCTGGGCATAATCGAGAATGCTCGGCAAAATGCGGCTAACCAGCTTATCCCGATCATAGAACAGTTGGGATATCGTCCTGAGAACATAACCATCACGTTTCGCAAGCACTTTTCCATCAGTGATATACCGACGCTTATAAAACAGACAGAATTATGAAAGATCTTTCAAAACAGATACGGCAAGTGCTCATCGCCAAGATCGCCATTGCTATTATTGGGCTGGCTGTAGTTGTCGGATTGGTCATGTGTGTGTCATGGCTGATGAAGGACAATGGGGTATCGGTCAAGCACACGAAAAGCATCGGCATTACGCCAGTGCAGGTGGATAAGATAAAGAGCATTGGCCAATGGGAATTCTTGTCAGTGGCCGATGAAGAATTGGTTGATACGGTACGTCATGGATTTTTTGGCGATTCAGAGCTGGCTCGCATATACTATGGCACCTTGCGGTTGGGCATTGATTTGCGCCAGGCTAAAGGTGGATGGATCGTGATGGACCAAGACACTGTGGTGGTTACGTTGCCTGCCATCATGCTGCTAGACGACAAATTTGTTGATGAGGCTCGCACCAAGACTTTCTTTGAAACTGGCAAGTGGACGGAAAAAGATAAAGCAGCGCTTACCCGACGTGCCCAGGAGGCGATGAGGCGGCGTTGTCTTACGACAGAGAACATTCACAACGCTCAGCAAAACGCAAAGACGCAGTTTGCAAGTATGTTGAAAGCCATGGGCTTTCCTTTCTCGCGAGTGCATTTTCAAGAATAAACAAGCACAAGCACATGGATATACTGAACAACTTTTTCGCATCACTCAGTGGCTTGCTCTGGGGGTGGCCCATGATTATTCTTCTACTGGGCACTCACATTTTTCTAACCATTCGCCTTCATTTTCCACAATTGAAGATATTGACAGCTATTCGCCTTTCTGTGAAGCGCGACAAAGATGCTTCGGGCGATGTGTCGCAGTTTGGTGCCTTGGCCACAGCCCTGGCGGCCACTATTGGCACAGGCAACATTATTGGTGTGGCCACAGCGGTGGCAATGGGTGGTCCAGGAGCTGTGTTCTGGTGTTGGCTGACTGGTGTTTTTGGCATTGCCACTAAATATGCCGAGGGGTTGTTGGCCATTAAGTATCGCGAAGTCACTCCCGATGGTCGAATGCTTGGCGGTCCCATGTATGCTCTCGAGAAAGGCTTGGGTTGGAAATGGTTGGCAGTGTTGTTTGCCTTGTTTACAGCTTGTGCTTCTTTTGGCATAGGCAACACAGTGCAAGCCAACGCCATCGCCACCATTGCGCAAAATACTTACGGACTGTCGCCTGTCATTGTGGGCCTTGTTGTTTGTGGCCTTGTTGGTGCTGTCATATTGGGTGGTGTCAAAAGCATAGCTAAGGTGTGTGGCATGTTGGTGCCGTTTATGGCCTTGTTTTATGTGATTGGGTGCGTGTATATATTGTTTGTCAATGGTCAGTACCTATGGCCCGCCATCAAATTGATTGTGACGTCAGCCTTCACTCCTCAGGCGGCAGGTGGCGGTTTTGCAGGCTCCTCGGTCATGCTGGCCGCTCGCTATGGCATTGCCCGCGGACTCTTCTCCAACGAGTCTGGTTTAGGATCGGCTCCTATTGTGGCGGCGGCAGCACGCACGCGCAACCCTGTCAGGCAGGCGCTAGTCTCTAGCACTGGCACGTTTTGGGATACCGTTGTGATATGCGCACTCACGGGTTTGGTGGTGGTGAGCAGCATTTTGGCTTATCCCGACATTTCCTATTCGAATGGGGCTGCCCTGACGAAGATGGCTTTTGGCAAGATTCCCTATGTGGGTGCGCCGTTGTTGAGCTTCGGCTTACTTACGTTTGCGTTCAGCACGATTTTGGGGTGGAGCTATTATGGTGAACGTGCCGTCGAATATCTGAAGGGGCAGCGTTGGATGAGAGTTTACAGGGTGCTCTATATCGTTGCTGTATTTGTGGGTAGTGTGGCCAGCCTGGATGTCGTGTGGAACGCATCCGATTGCATGAACGCATTGATGGCCATACCAAATCTCATCTCATTGTTGTTCTTGAGCGGCATCTTGGTGCATGAGACTCGCAAGTATCTCTGGCGTAATCGATTGGATCGCGAAATGTGAAGCAGAAATAATAAAACGGGATGCCCTCTTTCCAGGTGCATCCCATTTTTATTATTTCTGTGTAGAGACCACTCCGTAGCCTTTGAGCCATGCGTCGATAATTCGTCGCGCTATTGACAGCTTGGGTGGTATGTGTGGCAATTGGTCGTATCTGAACCATTTGCCCTTTGACAATTCGGATTTTTGCAGATGTACATCGCCCGACTCGTAGTCGGCAGTGAAGCCAATCATAAGCCCGCATGGGTAAGGCCATGGTTGCGATCCGAAATAAGTGAGGTTTTTGATCGTCAGTCCCGTTTCTTCCATTACTTCTCGACGCACCGCTTCTTCAAGTGTCTCACCCGTTTCCACGAAACCTGCCACAAGCCCATAAAAATCAGAGGCGAAGTTGCGTGCGTGCACCAAGAGCGCCTCGTCGCCTTTTCGGATGAGCACGATGATTGCGGTAGCGAGTTGTGGCCACACTTCTTTACCACACTGCGTGCAGCGCTTGGAAATGTCGGTCGACATCTTCATGGGAGCTCCACACACGCCACAGAACTGGGTGTTTTGGTCCCAATAGAGCAACTCTTCACATTTGCCGCCTTTGAGGTAGAGGTCCTCGGGAATGTGGAAATAGGACTCGCGCAAAGACATGAAAGACCATCCGTTCTTTTCCAACTGCCTGTCGGTGGGGCTGATGTTCTGCGGATTGTCAATCCGCAGGGCTTTCACTGGTATGTGGTCATCCATGGGCGTGACGTTGAGCACGTGTGTCCATGGATGGATGCGTATTGGCACATCTTCTGTACAGGGTATGGTGAACGTCCCATCGGGCTGGTGCTCTAACAGGATGTCGTTTTTTGAGAAGATGAAATAAAAAGTTTTCATGAAGCCTTATTAACTATCTTAATGAAACAACAGTTGACGGTCGCGCTTGGCAGCCTCATCTGTCCATGTCGTTGGGATGACTTTCCAGTTGTGGTTGGGTTGAGGATTGAGAGTGCCCATTCGCTTGATTTCTTCCATAAGATAATGTCTGAGATCGTATTCAGAGCGCCAGATGATGCGACCGTTGAGGCTGTCTTTGGGAATGCCTGCACCTTGCGTGAGCAATTCGCCACCTCCATTGGCACGATAGCTGTTGACCGCCACCTTATAATATTTGTTCTCGTCGAATGGCTCTCCATTGCTCATTCGTAAGACTTTTACCTTTTGTCCGTTAGGCTTGGTGACATCCACCTCATAATCGATGCCTGCCGCAGCATCGAAATTGAACGAGAAGTTTTTGAAGCCCAAACGTTGTTGGTCGCCCAGCGTGCGCTTGTCAAGCAACAGCAAGTGGTCATCGGGTGAGGTCATGGTGTTCATCCAAAGGTCATAGCTCATCTCTAGTGCCTTGCGAATTTCCTTGCCAGTGAGGCGCATGACAAACAGCTGGTTCTCGTATTTGTAGAGATTGAACATGTCTGCCACGCGTACCGGGCCTTTCTTGATGGCAACGTCAAACGACACAGGGGCATTGAAGGCAATGTCGGCCTTGGAAATGTTGAGCTCCAAATTGAGAATAAGATCGTTGAAAGCTGAGTTTCCAAAGTAGCAGTCGCGTGTCGAGATGGTGTTCTCAAACGTTCCAATGACCTGGTCGGCATAGCGTTTTACCGTTTCATTGAAGTCCTTGAAGTGGTTGACGAAGTCGCTGTCGATGGGGAATTCAGTGACGTCGGTGAGCTTCCCGTTGTGGCTGGTAACCGTCCATTTGCCGTTTTTCTTTTCCAGTTGCAGGTCAGCCTCGGCGACTGCCATGGCATTGTTGGCAGGGTCAAGGCACAATACCTTTCCCCCCTCCTGGTTGGTCACAACGCCACTAAAGCGAGTATGGTCATGTCCGAAGAATACGATGTCGAATCCCGGGACCTCTTTTGCCACTGCCAACGAGGCGTCTTCCTGGTAGGTAGGCGTTGTGATGCCGCCTTCCTTGCCCGAGTGAAACAGGCCGATGACCACATCTGCTTTCTCTTGTTCTTTGACGACGCGCATCCACTGGCGCGCGCAGGCCACCATCTCGTCAAAGCGCAGCCCGTTCCAAAGATTTTCTCCCAACCAGTTAGGAATGGCCGGTGTGATCATGCCGATGATGGCAATACGCACGCCATCTCGCTTCAGGATGGTGTAAGGCTTCAGGTAGGGCGCGCCTGTTCTGGCGTCAATGATGTTGGCTCCCAACATGGGGCAACGAGTGGCCTTGATCCATTTGTCGTAGACCCGATGCCCAGTTTCCACGTCGTGATTGCCCATCGTTTCTGCGTCATAGTTCAAGTAATTGATGACATCTGCCGCAATGTTGGCGTGTGTAGTGTCGACATAATTGGAATAATAGCTGACGGGTTGTCCTTGCAGGATGTCGCCGTTGTCGAGTAGAATCAAATTCTTGTCATATTGCTTGCGCAACTGCTTGACATATGTGGCCACGCGGGCTAAAGAGCCCGCCTTGGGTTTCCGGTTGATGAAGTCGTAAGGGAAAAAACTTCCGTGTACATCGCTGGTCTCAATGAACTTCAGGCTCACCGTTTTCTTGTTGCTCGTCATGGCATTGGCTGTTGTGGTGCCAAGCGCTAACAGGCACCCTGTAATTAGAGTAAGGAATGATTTCATTTCTTAATTTGTTTTTCTTTCCTAAATATTTTTACGCAAAGTTACTAAAAAGGTGCGAAACATTTGTTCGTTTCGAAGAAAAAAGCTATTTTTGCAATGAAAGAAAGCATATAGAAGGAAGGTCGCAATCTCTTGCACCAAGCGTTGGGAAATGCCAATCGTCTCTCCGATAACTTGTTTGCAGGAGTGCCACCAAAATCAACCCATTGAAATGAAAAATAATTTAATACATGGTCGTTTCTCCTTTTCAGCAGTTATGGCTCTGATACTAATGGTTGCCATGGTTGGCTGCAAGGGAAATGACAAGCAACATAAAACAACTTCGCCTGCCCAAGCAGCTTCTGGCATTCCTGTTGACGCCACCCTCAAGCAACGGCTCAATGAATTTGCCCACAAGCCACGCGTGAATGGTCGTTTTGGACTTTACGTATATGACTTGACTGCTGGCAAGCCCGTGTATGCGTTCAACGAAAACGAACCGATACCATCGGCCTCATGCATGAAATTGCTTTCTGGTGTGGCAGGCTATCATCTGCTTGGCACCAAATACCACTATGACACATCGCTTTATCTGAAAGGGAAAATCAAGAATGATACGTTGCGTGGGTCAATAATTTTCAAGGGTAGTCTTGATCCTCAATTTTCTCAAGACGACATGAAATTTCTTGTTCGTTCACTTCGCAACAATGGCGTGAAAACCATTGATGGCAACGTGGTGCTTGACCTCGTGCTGAATGAGCCTGTCCAGGCGGAAAAGCATTGGTACCCATGGGATTTGGAACGCTCAAAGTACGGACTGTTGTATCAAGGGTCAAATCGCATCGGAAACACTTTGTTATCAATGCTTAGGATGCAAGGCGTTCATGTAAAGCCTGATGCTCTTGTGACAGGTGAACTTCCTCGAGGTTCGCAACGTGTTGGACGTTACATCCGCACCATCGACCGAGTGGTGGAACGCATGTGGAAGAATAGCTCGAACACAAGGGCTACAGCTATGCTCTATACCATTGGACATCATATTAACGCCAAGGATTCCGCCCAGAAGACAGGCGTGGCTTACTTAAAGAAATTTCTAAAGGAGAGTATCAAGGAAAACAATCCCAAAATCGTTGTTCACGACGGTTGTGGACTATGCCGTTACAATCGGCTTTCAGCTAAGACTTTGGTGGATATTCTCAGATATGGTTATGCGGACAAGAACATTTATGCCAAGTTGAGACAGCATCTTTCTTTGGCAGGTGTTGACGGCACTGCACGCCGCTTGTTGTCTGCTCCCGAACTTAATGGCAAGTTGCGTGTCAAGACCGGTACTCTGTCTCATCCTTATGGCATCAGCACCTTGTCGGGTTACTGCGAGGCTCCCAATGGCCATTTGCTGGCCTTCTCTATTATGGAT
>JBNMMB010000061.1:0-20572 GCA_050875105.1 Prevotella sp.
CATCCAGGACGTTCGCGCCGACTTCCCCATCCTGGGCCATGAGGTCCATGGCAAGCCGCTCGTCTATCTCGACAACGCCGCCACCACGCAGAAGCCGTTGTGTGTGCTCGACGCCATGCGCGACGAGTATCTCAACGCCAACGCCAATGTGCACCGCGGTGTGCACTACCTCAGCGTGCAGGCCACCGAACTGCATGAGCAGGCCCGCGAGACCGTGCGACGCTTCATCAACGCCCGCAGCACCACAGAGATTGTCTTCACACGCGGCACCACCGAGGGACTCAACCTCGTGGCCAGCACCTTTGGCGACGAGTTTATGAAGGAGGGCGACGAGGTCATCGTCTCCGTCATGGAGCACCACAGCAACATTGTGCCCTGGCAACTGCAAGCCCACAAGCATGGCATCCGCCTGCGCGTCATCCCGATGTCGGATGGTGGCGTGCTCGACATCGAGGCCTACAAGGCCCTCTTCAATGAGCACACAAAGATGGTGAGCGTGGCGCAGGTGAGCAATGTGCTCGGCACGGTCAATCCTGTGAAGCAGCTCATTGCCATCGCCCATGAGCACGGCGTGCCCGTGATGGTCGACGGCGCACAGAGCACCCCGCACTTTGCCATCGATGTGCAAGACCTCGACTGCGACTTCTTTGTCTTCAGCGGCCACAAGATGTATGGTCCCACCGGCATCGGCGTGCTCTATGGCAAGGAAGACTGGCTCGACAAGCTGCCTCCCTACCAGGGCGGTGGCGAGATGATCGAGCACGTGAGCTTCGAGAAGACCACCTTCGAGCGTCCACCGCTCAAGTTTGAGGCGGGCACACCCGACTATGTGGCCACCCACGGACTGGCCGTGGCCATCCAATACATGGAACGCCTGGGCATGGACAACATCGAGCGCCATGAGCGTGAGCTCACGCGCTATGCGCTGAGTCAGTTGCGCGACATACCCGACATGCACATCTATGGTCATGCCCCACAATCTGTTGGCGATGGCCAGATCGCCGACGCCGTGGGCGACGCTGTGGTCAGCTTCAACGTGGGCAACATCCATCACATGGACATGGGCACCCTGCTCGACCAGTTGGGCATCGCCGTCCGCACTGGCCACCATTGTGCGCAACCGCTGATGGATCGTCTCGGTGTCTTGGGCACGGTCCGCGCGTCGTTTGCCCTCTACAACACTCGTGAGGAGGTCGACACCCTCGTGGCTGGCATCCGACGCGTCAGCCAGATGTTTTGACGATGAGAAAGACAAAGCATGACACAACAAAAAAGCCATTCCCACCCTTGGCACATGATGCCGAGAGTGGGAATGGCTTTTTTTGTGGGCCGCTTAGCCCGGGAATTGAGGCCGTTCAGGCTGGGATATGGAGGCTGCTTAGCCCAGGAATTTCTTGCAGCGGAGTAGGGAGGCAACCAACCAGGCGCCACAGCCCAGGCGTGCGAGCCAAGGGGCGTCGACGGGAAACACGGTGGCGATGAATGCCAGTTGGGCGCCGATGAGCGAGCCGGTCTGCCGCAGGGTCAGCTGCTTCTCGCAGACCGAAGAGTAGTATTTCCGCAACCACTCCAGTGGCGCCAGCGCTGCGCGGGCCACACGTGAGGTGGTGGTTTGCAAACTGTTGGCAAGGCCCTGGAGGTTTACCTCCACTTGGCCCGAGGCTGAAAGCGTGACATTCTTTTCCATAAGGCTTGTTGTTTTATTCTTGATTACGACTGCAAAATTAGTCTTTGTGAAAGAAATGTCACTTCACAAGACAATAATCGCTTGTTAAAAACGTTAAAACTACATGTTAAGTCCTTATTATAACCCCGATTTGTTGGAGGCCGGTTGCGATGAAGCTGGTCGTGGATGCTTGGCTGGTAGTGTGTTTGCCGCTGCCGTCATCCTGCCCCGCGACTATGAGAACCCTGCGCTCAACGACTCGAAGAAGCTTACGGCGAAGAAACGATATGCCCTGCGCGAGCAAATCGAGCGCGACGCCGTGGCTTGGGCCGTGGGCGAGGTGACGCCCGAAGAGATCGACAAGGTCAACATCCTGCACGCCTCGTTCCTGGCCATGCACCGCGCCATCGCCCAGCTGCGTGTGGCGCCCGAGGCCCTCATCATCGACGGCAACCGCTTCGACCCCTATCCCGGACTGCCCCACACGTGCATCGTGAAGGGCGATGGCAAGTATCAAGCTATCGCCGCGGCGAGCATCTTGGCCAAGACTTTCCGTGATGACTATATGTGTCGTTTGGCCAAGGAGTATCCCTTCTACGACTGGGAACACAACAAAGGCTATCCCACGGCCAAGCACTATGCGGGCATCGAGGCGCACGGCGTGACGCCCTACCACCGCCGCTCCTTCAACCTGCTGGGCCACTGCCAGACCACCATCGACTGGGACGCGCTTCCCACGGAGTGACGCCTCAAGCCAGACTCCATTCCTCTTTATCCACAGCTGCCATGTCTTCCTCTTCCACCATGACCAAATGGCTCGACCTCATCACCGTGATGACCGATGGCCAAAACCACACCGCCGCAGAACTGTCGGAGGTGCTGGGCACCTCTGTGCGCAATTTCTATTACACGCTCGACGTGTTGCGCGAGTCGGGTTTCGTCGTTGAGCACGACCGCCGCTTCTATCACCTACACCCCCGTTCGCCCTTCTTCCAGACAATTGCCTCAGCGGTCGACTTCTCTGAGAACGAGGCTGTCTACCTCCATGGACTATTGACAGCCGTGGAGAAGGACAATGCCATGGCCTCCATGCTCAAGCGGAAGTTGGAGAGATACTACAATCTCACGCAGTATACCGATGTCCGCGTCCAGCGCCATGTCTACAACAATGTGACGCAACTCGAGCGTGCCATGCGCCACCGGAAGGTGGTCGTCCTGCATGGTTACTCGTCGCCCCACAGCCAAAGCGTCACCGACAGGTTGGTGGAGCCGTTCGCCTTTCTGGGCGACAAGAACGATGTGCGCGCCTTCGAGGTGAAGACGGGCGTCAACAAGACGTTCAAAGTGGCACGCATCCAGAGCGTGGAGATCATGGACGTGCCCTGGTTCAACGATAGCAAGCACAAGAAGGTGTACACCGACATGTTTATGTTTGCCGGTGAGGAGAAACACCGCGTGCGCCTCCGCCTCGACCTCTTGGCGCACAACCTTATGCTCGAGGAATATCCGCACTCGTCGTCGCTGATCGTGCCCGACGGCGACGGCCACTGGATCTACGAAGCCGACCTGGTGAGCTACATCGGCATCGGACGCTTCATCATGGGCCTCTTCGACCATGTGGAGGTGCTCGAGGGTGACGGTCTGAAGGCGTTTCTCAATGACAAGATGACGGTCATCAAGCCGTTTGTGTTGCCTGCTCAGGAGCAGAAGGCGGACAACGGAGAAAAGGCCTCGGCCCGCCCGTAGCTTATTGACACAAAACGAATTGAGCTCCCGGCGTGAGGAACATCCTGCTCCAAAGCGTATGGCCCGTTGGGACGGCCATGGGGTGTTAACGGAAAAGGGATTGCAATATCGGCAATGACTTCATTTCGGGGAACCCCGGCACATGAAGGCGATAATAGTGGAGGATGATCTCCGTGCAACGGTTGCGCTCGCCCAAGGTGAGCCGGAACAGGTGCATGTTCTGGTAGTCCATGCGCATGAGCAGGGTGAGGTTGGCGGCTTCGGCCGGCTCGAGAAAATCGGGGTGGGAGGGACGCACGCCTGTGAAGACGCTGTTGCGCAAGTCGAACCACTGGTGGCTGGCGTCCTCGGCCAGGTTGGGGAAGAAGCCGATGAAACGCGACAGGCGCATCATGAACACCAAGTGGAAGTTGGCAAACCGCTCGGTCACGTTGTCGAGCCACAGCAGACTGTCCTCGATGTAGTCGTAGAGAGGCTCGTTCTGTTGCTCGTCGCGCGTGGCATAGTTGAGAAACTCCGCCAGGAAGAGCGAAATCGACAGTTTGACGGGGTCGAAGGGCACCGACACGAAAGGCTTGGCCAACCGCAGGTCGCGGAAATGCTGCATGGAAGCGTGCGGCCGATAGTCGAAGACAACGTCGAGAATGGTCAGCGGTTGGAAAAGTTGCTTCTTGATCTTCCCCTTGCCCGTCTTGGGAATGTGACAGAAAAACGACACCCGCCCCAAGGCGCGGGTGAACAAGTCGACAATCATCTGTGACTCGCCATACTTCAGTGCGTGCAGCACGATCGCTGCAGTTTTTATTTCCATACAGGGGCAAAAATACGAAAAATCAGGCATTTATAGAAAATTTTTCATTTAAAATTTGGAAGGTTAAACAAAAAGCAGTAACTTTGCACCCGCTAAAATAAGCAGATGGTCCCTTCGTCTATCGGTTAGGACGAGAGATTTTCATTCTCTAAAGAGCAGTTCGATTCTGCTAGGGACTACTCCTAAAGGTAAAAAATAAGAAAAGAAAAGATAAAGATGGCAAATCACAAATCATCAATCAAGAGAATTCGTCAGACCAAGGTCCGCACGCTTCACAACAAATATTATGCAAAGACCATGCGCAACGCTGTGCGCAAGCTCCGCGCTACAACCGATAAGGACGAGGCTGTCAAGATGTATCCTGCTGTGCAGAAGATGCTCGACAAGCTGGCTAAGACCAACCTTATCCACAAGAACAAGGCTGCTAACTTGAAGTCAAGCCTCGCTTTGCACATCAAGAAGCTCGGTTAATCACACGAGTCATAGCTTTAATAGTCATATAAGGTCGTGTCCTTCAATAGGATGCGACCTTAAATTGTTTTGTCGCCACCCCTCTCTGACGGGCGTGTTTATTCTTGCTGAGAGGCGCATTTATTCGTCATAAAAGTTTTATTGTTTGCGCATTTTTTAGTATCTTTGCAACAATAAACTATATGGATTAAAATGGCAGACATTCACAACCCCGAAGATAATTATTCAGCCTCAAACATCCAGGTGCTTGAGGGCCTTGAGGCCGTTCGCAAACGACCGGCCATGTACATCGGCGACGTGTCGGAAAAGGGACTCCACCATCTCATCAACGAGACCGTGGACAACTGTATCGACGAGGCCATGGCAGGCTATTGCACCGACATCGAGGTGACCATCAACACCGACGGCAGCTGCACCGTGGAAGACAACGGACGCGGCATCCCCGTGGATGAGCACAAGAAATTGCACAAGAGCGCCCTCGAGGTCGTGATGACTGTGCTTCACGCCGGTGGTAAGTTCGACAAGAACTCCTACAAGGTGTCGGGCGGTTTGCATGGCGTGGGTGTGAGTTGTGTCAATGCCCTGTCCACCCACATGCTTTCGCAGGTCTTCCGCGATGGCCATATCTACCAGCAGGAGTATGAGAAGGGCAAACCTCTCTATCCCGTCAAGATCGTGGGCGAGACCGAGAAGCGCGGCACGCGCCAGCAGTTCTGGCCCGATCCCACCATCTTCACCACCACCACGTTCCAGTGGGATGTCGTGGCGCGCCGCATGCGTGAGTTGGCTTACCTCAATGCTGGCATCCGCATCACGCTCACCGACATGCGCCCCGACGACGAGGGAAAGACGCGCACACAGGTCTTCCACGCGAAGGACGGACTGAAAGAGTTTGTGCGCTACATCGACCGTCACCGCACCCACCTCTTCGACGACGTCATCTATCTGAAGACTGAGAAGCAGGGCGTGCCCATCGAGGTGGCCATCATGTACAACACCGACTACTCGGAGAACCTCCACTCCTACGTCAATAACATCAACACCATCGAGGGTGGCACGCACGTCTCTGGCTTCCGCATTGCACTGACGCGTACGCTGAAGAACTATGCCGACAATGACCCGCAGATCTCCAAGCAGATCGAGAAGGCCAAGATCGAGGTGGCGGGCGAGGACTTCCGCGAGGGCCTCACGGCGGTCATCTCCATCAAGGTGGCCGAACCGCAGTTTGAGGGACAGACCAAGACCAAGCTGGGTAACAGTGAGGTGGTGGGTGCCGTGCAGCAGGCCGTGGGCGAGGCGCTCACAGACTATTTGGAGGAGCATCCCGACGAGGCCAAGAAGATCTGCGAGAAGGTCATCCTGGCAGCCACGGCGCGCATCGCAGCCCGCAAGGCGCGTGAAAGCGTGCAGCGCAAGAACGTGATGAGCGGAGGCGGCCTGCCCGGCAAGCTTGCCGACTGCTCCAACAAGGACCCCAAGCAATGTGAGATATTCCTCGTCGAGGGTGACTCGGCAGGTGGATCGGCTAAGCAGGGCCGTGACCGTTACACACAGGCCATCCTGCCTCTCCGTGGTAAGATCCTGAACGTTGAGAAGGTGCAATGGCACCGCGTGTTCGAGGCTGAGTCGGTCATGAACATCATCCAGTCCATCGGCGTCCGTTTTGGCGTTGAGGGCGAGGACGACCGCGAGGCCAACATCGACAAGTTGCGCTACGACAAGATCATCATCATGACCGATGCCGATGTCGATGGTTCCCACATCGACACGCTCATCATGACACTCTTCTATCGTTTCATGCCGAAGATCATCGAGGACGGACACCTCTATATCGCCACACCGCCGCTCTACAAGTGTGAGTTCCACCAGGGCAGCAAGAAGGTGAGCGAGTATTGCTACAACGACCAGCAGCGCCAATCGTTCCTCGACAAGTATGGCGACGGCGTGGAAGACGGCAAGCGCATCCACACACAGCGATACAAAGGTCTGGGTGAGATGAACCCGGAGCAGCTCTGGGAGACCACCATGGATCCCAAGACGCGCCTCTTGAAGCGTGTGACCATCGAGAACGCCGCCGAGGCCGACGAGATCTTCTCCATGCTCATGGGCGACGACGTGGAGCCGCGCCGCGAATTCATCGAGGAGAATGCCGCTTACGCCAATATCGACGCGTAAACCACTCCCCTTGGAGTCCTTCGGGGTCCATGTGGAAGTGAGCGGATTGATAATCAATAATCGGATGTTACGAAGTCAACAATAAGACAAAATAAACAAAGGCATGCCACGCTATGATGCGTGTGGCATGCCTTTTTCGTATTGGCTGCCGCACGATGAGAAGCGGCAGGCGATCGTAAGCGGTAGTAAGGGATGGTAAGGAACGTGGAAGTTGCAAGGTTTTGAGATATGAGGAGAGTTTGTTTGATTGCGATGACCCTGATGTGGATGGCCACGCTCTGTGCCCAGGAGTATGGCATGCACTGGATTGGCGTGGCTGATCCCGACAGCCTTTCGCATGTCTGGTTTCGTCAGACCTACCTTGAGGAGGGACGTCCGCAGCAGGCTTGCGTCACCGTGACGTCCACAGGTTATTACAAGCTCTATGTCAATGAATGCAATGTTGGCACGGCTGTGTTCTATCCGGCACGCGAGCCTTACTCCGACAATCCTGTGTCGATGACCTTCGATGTCACCCCTTACCTGCGCTCCGACACCGATGTGGTGGCCCTTTGCTATGCGCCGGCCTATCCCCATGTGGACAGTTGCCAGGTCAGTGTGTTGTTCTATGGTGTTGATTCGGCTGGTCAGGCCTTTTCTCGGGCCAGCGATGGCGACTGGCTCTGCCGTCGCGCCAACTCGCGATGGACGGCCGATGGGCAGGAACTTATTGATGGACGCTATCACAATCCCTCGTGGAAGGCAGCGTGGTTCGACCCTGCCTTGTGGTTGCCCGCAGAGCGACGGCGTGATGGTCGGCGTCGGCCTGTCAACTATTTGTCGCCCGATGCTCCCGTCTTGCGCCATGTCCACACCGACGGTTATCGTTATTTTGACCGCGACAGCACAGGCGTCACCTACGACTTTGGTGAGGCTTTCCACGGTCTGCTGCGGCTCACGCTTCGTGAGGCACGGCGTGGTGAGCACATTCTCTACGATGGAATGGAGTATATTTGCAATGGCGAACTCGACGAGCAGGCGTTTCCTGTCTTCAGGATAGGCGATTACAGGCGCATCCGTGTGTCGGGTGACCGTCGGTTCCGCCGTGACCAAATCACGACGGTGGAGGCCCTGCAAATGGCTCCAATGGCCTCGGGTGACACTTTACCTTGGCCGTGAGAAAATAGAAAGCGGATGATCATCCAATAAAAAAGCGAGGCTAAAACCTCGCTTTTTTTGTTGGATGGCTTTACAACAGGCCTTGTTGTTTGAGTTCTTCGGCCACATCGCATAGTTCCTTGTACCATGCTTGGCCGAAGCGCCTGACCAGGGGCTCCTTGAGGAAGACGTAAAGGGGAAGATGAAGTTCACGCCCTTTCTTCACGGCGTCACGACAGATGTCCCAGCGATGGTAGTTGATACCCACCAAGCCGCCATTGAATTGTTTCTCGCGAATGGGGTAGAGAGCACATGAGATGGGCTTGGCCCAATGGGTCTTGCCAGCGTTGCAGGCACACTCCAGGGCGCAGAGGCAACAATCCTTGATGGTGTGGCCGTCTTCACGGTCGGTGAGATCCTGGTGGCAGGTGAACACGCAGTCCTTGCCGCCGACGATGCTGGTCACCAGTTCGCCATCGGCGTCGGTGTAGGCCACGCCCTGCCGGTCGATGACGCTCTGTGCCGACGCCGTGAGATCGTCCCACACTGCGTCGAGCGACTCCTCCAAATTGCCGATTTCATCGAGGGTCACGGGAGCGCCGGCATCGCCTTCCACGCAACAGGCACCCTTGCATTTGTCGAGGTCGCAGCAAAACTCCTCGGTGAAGATGTCGGGCGAGACGAGCACGTCGCCCACTTGAATGATATGGAGGTTGGCACCTCGTTTGTTGTCGTGCATGAATAATTCTTTTTCTTGTTCTGTTGTTTGGTCTTGTGCTTTCTGAGAAGGAAAGACTTGAGTTGGCGCTTTTTTCTCCGATTTCATCGGTCTTTTTACCAGGCGATGGGCGTCTTGCCTTGACTTTTCAGGTAGGCATTGCAACGCGAGAACTGGTGCTGTCCGAACCAGCCGCCACGGTTGGCCGACAGTGGTGAGGGGTGCACCGACTCCAGCACGAGGTTGCGCTGGCCATTGATGAGCGTTTTCTTCGATCGTGCGTAACCGCCCCACAACATGTAGACGAGGCCCTCACGCTCGGCCGACAGCGCTTGTATGGCGGCGTCGGTGAACAGGCTCCAGCCCAACCGTTGATGGCTGTTGGCGAGATGGGCACGCACCGTGAGGGTGGCGTTGAGCAGCAGCACGCCTTGTCGGGCCCAGCGTGTCAGGTCGCCGTCCTTGGGCATTGGCGTGCCGAGGTCATCGCCGATCTCCTTGAAGATGTTGATGAGCGAGGGCGGCATCATCACGCCCTCGGGCACGGAGAAACTCAATCCCATGGCCTGTCCCGGCTCATGATAGGGGTCTTGGCCGATGATGACCACCTTCACCTGGTCGAAAGGACAGAGGTCGAAGGCGTTGAAGATGAGGTGTCCCGGCGGATAACACGGGCCGTTTTGGTATTCTTGGCGCACCTGTTGGGTGAGGGCGGCGAAGTAAGGTTTGTCAAACTCTGCGCCCAAATGCTGTTTCCAACTCTCTTCAATCTTGACGTTCATGGCTTGATGGATGATGAATGAAAACAGGGAATCGGGGAAAGGCCGTATGGATAGCGTCCGTTAGTTTCCCTGATTCCCTGTGTGATGAGACAAAATCGGGAAGTCCTCCCACATGGGGAAGACACCCGTAGTGTTTACTTGTTGTCGCTGATGAGGCACTCGCCAGTCATGTCGGCAGGCTGCTCCAGACCCATGATATGGAGGATGGAAGGAGCCACGTCGGCCAGACGGCCGTCCTTGACGGTAGCCGAGTTGTTGTTGGTGACGTAGATGAACGGCACAGGGTTGAGCGAGTGCTGTGTGTTGGGCGTTCCGTCCTCGTTGATGGTGTGGTCGGCATTGCCGTGGTCGGCGATGATGATGGCCTCATAGTCGTTGGCCTTGGCAGCCTCGATGACGTCCTTCACGCAGTGGTCGACCGCCCACACGGCCTTGGCGATGGCGTTGTAGACACCTGTGTGGCCCACCATGTCGCCGTTGGCGAAGTTCACCACGATGAAGTCATACTCTTGTGTGTTGATGGCTCCCACGAGCTTCTCCTTCACCTCGTAGGCGCTCATCTCAGGTTGCAGGTCATAGGTGGCCACCTTCGGGGAGTGCACCAGGATGCGGTCCTCGCCGGGGAACGGCTGCTCACGACCACCGTTGAGGAAGAACGTCACGTGAGCGTACTTCTCAGTCTCAGCCGTGTGGAGCTGGCGCTTGCCGTTGTTGGAGAGGTATTCGGCCAGTGTGTCGCGCACGTCCTCCTTCGGATAGAGGATGTGTACGCCCTTGAAGTTGGCGTCATACGGAGTCATGCAGTAGTATTGCAGATCCTTGATGGTGTGCATGCCTTCCTCGGGCATGTCCTTCTGTGTGAGCACATAGGTCAGCTCGCGAGCGCGGTCGTTGCGGAAGTTGATGAAGATGATGACGTCTCCCTCCTGGATGGTGCCCTCCACCTTGGCGTTGTGGATAGGCTTGATGAACTCATCGGTCACGCCCTCGGCGTAGCTCTCGTCCATGGCCTTGAGCAGGTCGTCGGCTTGCTTGCCCTTGCCCTCGACGAGCAGGTCGTAAGCCTCTTTCACGCGATTCCATCGGTTGTCGCGGTCCATGGCGTAGAAGCGGCCCACGATGCTGGCGATGTGAGCGTCGTTCTTCTCGCAGCACTGCTGCACCTCGTCGATGAAGCCCTTGCCGCTCTTCGGGTCACAGTCGCGACCGTCCATGAAGCAGTGCACGTAGGTGTTCTTCAGGCCATACTCCTTCGAGATCTCGAGGAGCTTGAAGAGGTGGTTGAGGCTTGAGTGTACGCCGCCCGTAGAGGTCAGGCCCATGATGTGGAGGCGCTTGCCAGTCTTCTGAGCGTAGCTGTATGCGCTGACGATCTCCTTGTTCTTCAGGATGTCGCCGCTCTCACAAGCCTTGTTGATCTTCACCAGGTCCTGGTAGACCACACGTCCGGCACCGATGTTGAGGTGTCCGACCTCCGAGTTGCCCATCTGTCCGTCGGGCAGACCGACGTCCTCACCACACGCGCGGAGTTGTGAGTGAGCGCATGTAGCGTTGAGATAGTCGAGATAAGGAGTCGGCGTGTTGAAGATTGCGTCGCCTTTGTCGTGCTTGCCGATGCCCCATCCGTCGAGGATCATCAGGATTGCTTTCTTTGCCATAGCTGTAATGTTATTTAATGGATTTTGTATTTGTTTGCAAAGTTACGACCTTTTCACATTTTAGCAAAATGTGAAAAGGTTAAATCGGTTTATTTCACCACTTTCTTTCCGTCTACGATGTAGATGCCGCGGGGCAGGGCCTCCGTGCTGGTGCCGAGGTATTGGCCGGCGAGGCTGTAGACGCCCTTGCGGCGGTTGGCGGTAGTGGCCGTGATGGTGCTGATGGCCGTGTTGACCGGTCGCGTCACGGTGACGTCGTCGAGGAAGAAGCGCTTGCTGGGTTCCCAGGAGATGCTCACGGTGCCCTTTGCGGTGAAGCGCAGGGTGTAGGTGGTCCAGGCGCCCTTGGTCATGGTGAGGCTCTCCTCCTTCGTCTGGCTGTCTACAAACTTGCCGTTGCCGTTGATCGACATCAGCAGGGCGGTGTTGTCCTTGGTGGCATCCCATCCGGCAGCGCGGAAGGAGAGGGTCATCGTGTCGGCCACGGCCGTGAACGAAGGCGAGGTGACAGTGCCAGGTGTGGTGCTGTTGCCGAAGCGGGCGCACTGGTCGCCACCATAGGCCTTGCTCGACGACCAACCGTCGAGATCAGGTGTGAACACGCCGCTGGCCACCATGCCGCTGAAACCGCCCGAGTTGCCACCCGTGTCATTGCACTGGTCGAACGTCTCACGGAGCAGGTACTCGCCTTCGGCAGGCGCGACGGGCTTGGTTGCGGCCAACTTCTTGAAGTCGAAGCTGACGCTTCCGTTGCGGCTCTCAGTGATGTTGTAGATGCCGCGGTTCATGTATTTGGTGCCGTCGGTGTTGGCGTTGTAGAGTGTGGCGGCAGGCGTCGACAGGTTGGTCAGCGAGTCGAGCGAGCCGTTGGGGTAGAGGTCGTGCAGTTCCGAGGTGGTGTTGTAGTTGCCCGTGTAGTCGTAATAGCCTGATCCCTCCTCGTTGTCGGCGTGGAAGATGGTGAGGCGCTGGTGGTCGTTCTTCACGCCAGCCTGCTCATACTCGTCACCTTTCTCCGTGCAGGTGTTCACGATGTTGAAGTCCCAGATGTCGGGATCATAGTCCACGTGGCTCACCATCAGTCCGTGGCTGGGCAGGTTGACGTCCCATGCCATGCGCTGTCGGTTCTCCAGGAGATAGTATTCGTTGTGGTTGGCCGGATTGTAGATGACATAGGTGTCACCGTTCTTGCTCAGCGGTTGCATGGCCGTGATGGTGGTGTCGGTGTCCGCGAGTTCCACGGGCTCTTTCCATCCGCTGAACCAGCGCTCCCATGCGGTGTAGTTGGGCGGTGTCATGCCGTCGCCGAGATAGCTGCCCATGTCCATGAGGCTGAAGTCGCCCATGCCGAAATTGCCGCCGTAGTTGATGTCATAGAGGTCGGGCAGGCCGAGGCAATGAGAGAATTCGTGGCAGATGGTGCCCAGTCCGTCGAGGCCATTGGCGCCGTTGAGCTCACACGAGCAGGCATAGGTGTCGATCTTCACGCCGTCGAGGGTGATGGCCGATCCGCCTTGGTAGGAAGAGAGCCAAAACTCGTGGGGCCAAATGGTGTTGTTGGCGCCACCGTCGGCTTGGCCCTGTCCGGCATAGAGGAGGAACACCTGTTCCACCTCGCCGTCGCCGTCCCAGTCGTAGTCGGCGAAGTTCACCTGCCCGTCAATCTGCTGGCAGACGTCCTTCACCAGTTCGTCCACGGGCTCGTCGTTGCCGTCTTTCGAACTGCCACCATAATATTTATAGCTCTTGGATGCCCTCACGGGCCCCACGACATCAAACTCCAGGTCGAACGCCCCGTTGCTCTGCGCGCTGAAGTAGTCGCTCACCGACCCGCGGAACCCATTCTCCGAGTAGCCTTTCTCGTTGGCAATCTTCTCATAGAGCGCTTGGTCGTGTCCGCTTCTGAATTGCTTGTCAGGGAAGTCGACGAGGATGATGAGGCCTTTCTTCTGGCCCCTGAAGGCGGTAGCCTTGCGCTTGTTGGCCATGCGCAGGCGGTTGGCTGTTGTGCGCCGTGCGGCTGCGCGCTTCATGCCGAGCAGCGCTTGTGCGTCGGCCACCTGCCAGGCGTCGCCCTGTTGCACGTAGCGTGTGCCGTCGGCCGCCTGCCAGTAGTGGTTGAACTCATCGCCGCGTAGCTCCACGCGCACGGTCGTCCCGTCGCTGAGCGTCACGGTCTTCCATTGTCCGCGCTTGGCGGGCACGGCCATCATCGCCACCGCAGCCAGTGAGAGCGCTGCGGTCAGTAGTGTTTTCTTCATGCTGTTATGTTGTGATCTTTGTTGTTGTCCGACGTTTGTGAGGGCGTTAGCCCTATGGGTCGACAAAATTAAGAAGAAAATCGTAAGTCGCAAAGGCTAAGCGGTTAAAGTTGTTGAAATCGCCCGCATTTGCCCCATTTCCTGGTGTTCATCTGAGGGTTGCCGCTTGGTCAATGTAGCCATGATGGTTGCCCGGTTAGCCTTTCAGCGCTTGTGTGCGACGAAAAAAGGGCATGCCGTGATTGTGTCGGCATGCCCTTTCCATGGGTTTTGATGATGATCAGTGTCAGCGTTTTACTTCAGCACCTTGAAAGCCTTGTCGCCCTGTCGCACGATGAAGGTACCGTGGAGGTTGAGCTCGTTGATGTCGAAGTTGGCCGTGTTAGTCTTGTAGACCTCCTGGCCTTGCAGGTTGTAGACGTGGGTCACGTTGGCCTTCGTGCTGTTGGCAACCGTCTTTTCGATGCCTGTCACGAAGTTCGACTCGCCCTTGGTCAGCGTGCTGCTGCCATTGCTGATGGTCAGCATGTAGTTGGATGTCAAGGTCTCCTTGCAGAGCACGGGTTGCCATTCCATCTCGGCCTTGTTGACGTCTGTCGACAGGGTGGCCACATAGACGCGGTAGGTGCCGTCGGTGAGTTGGCTGATGTCAGCCTTAAGCTGGAAAGAGTAGCCACTGCCGTATGCGATGCTTGTCAAGGGGCCGTCGTCGTCGCTGGTGATGGCTGTCACTTCGCCAGTCTCCAGGTTCTTGGCCACCATCTCCAGTTTGCCTGTGAACGGTTCCACATCCATGTTGTATGCCGTGAAGTTGTTGGTGCGCAGGGTGTTGCCCACCTTTGCCAGGTTGAGGCCGGTTGACGATCCCCACAGCGATTTGTAAGATCCGTCGAAGCGTATGTCTTCGGGCAGTCGGATGATGACCATGTTCTGCTGCTCGGTGAAGCTGCCCTCGCGCGAGTTGAGCAGCGCCACGTCGAAGAAGCCGTCGTTGGCGCCGTCCCATCCCCAGTTCACGTGTACGAAGCCATTCTTGTCGTAGCCGTCGAACACAAACTCATGGCCTTCTTTCGACGTGGTGGCACCGCCATAGAGGATGGGGCACCCGTCGTTGAGCTCGCGGTAGATGATGTCCATCCACACGTCTTTCGGCATGAAGCTGCGTGTGTAGTATTTGCAGCCCTGGTTGTATTGGAAGTTCTTGCGCAGGGCCAGGCAGGCGTCAGAGGCGAAGGCACCACTGCCGTCGGCGGCATACTGCATGCTCACCGCGCCACCGCAGTCGTTCATCAGCGTGGCCACGGCTGTGGCCTGTGCGTCGTTGTAGCCGTTCTTGGTGTAGGTGTCGAGCATGTTGTCCCAGTCGTAGGTGTGAGAGAAGTTCACGCGGCGCGACGTGTGCCTGCTGTGTTCTTGCCGTTGGGGAAGAAGTACCACGTATTGTAGCCCTTGCCCTTCTCAGGATACTTGTGATACTTCATGATCTGTGCCATGGCGGTGGCCACGCAGCCCGTCACGTAGTACTCCGTGCGGCCATTCTTGGTGTAGGTGGGTCCGAGGATGTAGTAAGGGTCTTGCTGTCCCCATTTGGTGGTCATCATTTCGGGCACTTCCTCTTTGTATTTGCTGCTCTTCTCAGCCTTGGCGGGCACGGTGCCTTCGGCCAGTGTCTCCTCCATGGTCTTGGTCATGGCCGTCATCCACCACTCGAAGGCGGGTGCCATGTTGTTGGGGTCGATGGGGTTGTCGGTGTAGCCCACGACAGGGTCGAAGGAGTCGTCGTTGGCCACGATCACGCCCTGCCCGTTGCTGCTGTTGAGCACGGTGAGCTGGGCGTTGCTCAGCTGGGTGGTGAAGGTCAGTTTGCCCTTGATGGCCTTGCCTTTGGCCTTGCCGCTCTGCAAGAACGACTGTGCAGCCTGCACGAGCTGTTGCTGTGTGCGCTGCTTAGCCGTGGCGGTGATGCTGACCAACAGGGCCAGCGCGATAAATGTGAGATGCTTGTTCATGTGCATAATAATGTGCGAAAGTTACTATTTGACTACAAATTTCGTCAAATTTCGTGAGATATGCAAGCAAATGCCTTTTTATTTGTGCATTGCTCTATTTTTTTTGATTTCCTTGATTTTATCCCATAAAAAAGCAGGTTGGCAAGGACTGAGCCTTGTCAACCTGCTTATCGTTGATCAGTGTTTAAACTGGGAGTTTACTTCTTGGTGAGCGTCAGGCCACTCAGCACGCCCCATGCGCCTGCGCCGGGCTGGTAGAAGTAGAGTGACTGGCTGGCGGGGAAGGTGATGGTTGTCGGGAAGGTGTCGCCCTCGCCCAGTGCCCAAGGAGCCGTCACGTCGTCGGTGGTGTAGCTGTGGCCGTCGTCGGTTACCCACATCCACTGGTAGCTGCTGCCGTAGGTGGCGATGATCTCACCGCACACGATGCCCACGGTGCCCTTCTTGGTGGCCAGGTCGAAGCTGTAGTTCATGTGGAACTCGCAGTCGATGGCAGCGCCCACGTTGATGAGGCCAGGAGCAGAGACGGTCAGCACGTTGTCGTAGTCGGGATCGTCCTCGTCGGTGGCACCGCTGATGGTCACGACCTTGCTGAAGGCGCTGACGCCTGAGCTAGACTCCAGGTTGCCAGAGAGTGTCCACTTGCCGAAGAACTTCTCATAGAAGGCGGCATCGTTGTCGCGGATGGTGATGACGGTCGAGGCGTTCTCGCCGACCTTGGCACCGTTGACGCTCACGATGGTGAGCTTGAAGGTGCGGTTCTCGTTGATCTCGGTGTCGTCCACCATCTTGACCTCAACGTTCATGGTGCCGCTTGTGAGAGTGTCGGCCTTGATGTTGATGGTCTTTGTGGTGATCATGTAGTTCACGTCCTCCTTGGCGGGGTTGGTGCCCACCTCTTCAGCCTGCACGCGCACGGTCACGTTGCCGTTGCGGAGACCCTCCACGTTAATGGGGATTTCGACAATGCCGGCGCTCTCCTTGGTCACGATGGAATCGCTGGCAAAGCTAACGGTAGCCTCCTTGGTGTTGAAGTCGTCGTCGCTCGAGCAAGCGGCAAACAGCGACACCACAGCCAGCAGCATGAATAATTTGATATATTTCATGTCTTGTTCTTTTTTCAGTTTGTTGTTAACTCTTCTCGATTAATAGCCAGGGTTCTGGGCAATCTTCTTGTTCACGTCGGTCTCGTGCTTCGGGATCGGCCAAGTCATCTTGTTGGCGTTGGCGGGAAGTGAGAAGTCGGTGGTGGTGGCGCCAGGCAGCAGGCAGAGGTCGCGCTGCTGCGGAGTGCCACGCTTGATGCCCTCGTGCCAACGCTTGAGGTCGAAGAGGCGTGTGCCCTCGCCGATCATCTCGCGCTCGCGCTCGTTCTTCACTTCGTTCATCAGCGCGTTCTTTGAGGGGAAGGCTGTCTCGTTGTAGCCCTCGATGCGGGCCTTCTTCAGCTCATTGAGATACTTGGCGCCGTTGGCGAGGTCGCCAGCCTGTGTGTAGGCCTCGGCAGCGATGAGATACATCTCAGCGATGGTGAACACCTTCGGCTCAATGGCGAAACGAGCGTACTCGTAGCCCTGGAGCTTGGTGTAGAGACCACCGTGGTCGGTGTACTTGTTGAAGGCGTAGACCTTGCCTGTGGCACCGGTGTTGGTGGTGATGTTGATCTGGTTGAAGAACACGTCTAAGCGTGTGTCATGAGTCGTGTCGCTTTCGTTGGCCAGGTACAGGTCCAGCAGGGTCTGTGTGGGCACGTAGTCGGGCACGGCGCCGTCGCTGTAAGGCTGGTAGCGGATACCCGTCTGTGCGGGGAGCTCATCCTTGGTGGGCACGGCCAGCTGCAGGATGGTCTCGTTGCCACCGTCGTTGTGCCAGAGGTCCTCCAGCTCCTCGGCGTCCTCGGCCAAGGTGTACTTGCCACCGTCGATCAGCTGCTTGGCGTAGCTGGCAGCGTTGGCATAGTCGTGTGTGTAGAGGGCCATGCGTGCGCGGAGTGCTGTGATGGCGTCCTGTGAGTAGTAGGCGTAGCTGGCCTCGCCGGCAGCCGTGATGTAGACGGCAGCAGAGTCGAGGTCGTCAGCAACCTGCTTCATGGTCTCCTTCAGCGTGGCGCGAGCAGGATAGGTGCTGGCGTTGGATGAGGGAGCGTAGTCGAGGCGGTAAGACACACCGCTGTTGGCGGCGTCGGCAGTCTCGGGCTCATAGTCGGCGCAGAAATACTCCGCGAGCATGAAGATGCCGTAGGCGCGAGTGAAGTAAGCGTCGCCGACAGTCGTCTTCACCGTAGCCATGTTGTCAGCCGTGTAAGAGCTCTTGGTCTCAAACTTCTTCCATCCGTCGAGGATGTAGTTGGCGCGGCTGATGATGGCCTGGTAGTTGCCATAGACTGTCTCGAAGTAACCCGTGCTTGAGGTGAACGTGTAACGGTACATGTCACCGAGCGTGTTGGAGAAGCCTGTCACGGCATCGAAACCGTCGCACTGGATTTCAGGTGCGTTGTAGAAGTTGCCGCCGATGCTGCTGCGCAGTCCGCTGTAGAGACCCACACGAGCGTTGGCGTAGTCGGTTGGCGTGGAGATGCCCTCGGTGTCGGGAAGTGCGTTGTAGGGCTCCTTGTCCATGTCGCACGACGCCAGCAGGCCGGCAGCCAAAGCCAACATCAAATATGTTTTCTTCATGATGGTTTGCTTTTAAAATTGTTAGAATGTGAATTCAGCACCAAATGAGATCTGGCGTGTGTTGGGGTAGTTGCCGAGCGTGTAGTCGCTGTCGACCTCGGGATCGAAGCCCTTGTAACCGGTGAAGGTCAGCAGGTTGCGGCTCACCTCCAGGCGGAGGCCAGAAGAAGTGGTGTAAGAGTCGGCGCCGTTGAGCAGCTTGGTGATGCGGTTCTTGTTGTAGTTGCCGTTCACCTTCACGTTCCAGTACCAGTCCTTGTTCTTGATGATGTCCACGCCGATGCTGAAGTCGAAGCCGCGGTTGTACATCTCGGCGATGTTACCCCAACCTGCTGAGAAGCCAGTGGTGTAAGAGTAGGGCACCTGCATGAGCATGTTCGAAGTGGTCTTGTCGTAGTATTCGAAGTCGAAGGTGACGCGGTCGACGACCTTGCCGGTGAGGGCGAGGTTGAAGGTCTTCACCGTCTCCCATGTCAGGTCAGGGTTGGAGGCGTTCTTGATGGCCGTGCCGCTCTGTCCGTTGTAGAGAGGGCCTGAGCCCACAAGGCCGAGAGCCATGTAGGGGCTGATGCCCGAGTTACCGGTCGAACCGTAGCTCACCTTGAGCTGCAGGTCGTTGAGCCAGCTGCGGGTGCTCTTCATGAAGTCTTCCTTGGTGACGTTCCACATGGCAGCGGCAGCGCCGAAGGTAGCCCAGCGGTTGTTGGCGCCGAAGAGTGAAGAACCGTCGCGACGGAGCGAGAGGTCAATGAAGTACTTGTCGTCGTAAGCGTAGTTGAGCATGCCGAACCAAGAGTTGCGCACCTCCTCGCTGATGGAGTGAGAGGGGATGGAAGCGGTGGCACCGGCAGACAGGAGCATCAGGCGGTTGTCGGTCAGACCGTCAACCTGTGCGTTGAAAGCTTGTGTCTTCGAGGTCATCGACTCCTGGCCGAGCAGGACGGTGAAGTCGTGCTTGCGGGCCACGTTGAACTTATACTCAGCGGTGTTGGTCACCGTCCAGCGGTAGAAGCGAGAGAAGCTCTCAGCGGCGCTTCCGGTGGGGTTCACGTCGGGATCATCGGTGATGGTCCACTTGTAAGAGCCGCGCATGTCGTTGGCGTCGAGGCCGAGGGCAGAGCGCAGGTTGAGGCCCTTGATGGGGTTGATGTTGACAAACATGTTCTCGTTGAGGCGCACGCGGTCAGAGTGGCGGGGCTGCCAAGACGAGATGTAGTAGGGGCTGTAGTAGCCCATCTGGTCGTAGAAGTCGAGCTTGTCGCCATAGCCCTTGAAGGTGCTGTTGGCATAGTCGGAGGGGTCGAGGCCGATGACCTCGCGAGTGGACTGCGTGGGCAGGTAGGTGCGGGCAGCGAACGTCTTGTTGTAGACGCTGTTGGCATTGGAGCCCCACAGTGTCTCGCGATACTTGGTGAAGGCGAGGTTGGTGTTGGCGCCGATCTTCAACCAGGGGTTGATGTTCGACTCGATGTTGGCGCGCAGGGTCTCACGACGCATGTTGGAGTCGTCGATGACACCTGTTGACTTGTAGTGGCCGAAAGAAATCAGGTAGGCCACGTTCTGGCTGCCGCCGCGCACGCTGGCGTCGATCTGTGAGGTGGGCTTGCTGTCGCCGAAGAGCTCCTTGTTCCAGTCGGTGTCGATGCCGTACTTCTTGTAGTAGGCGCGCTCAGCCTGGAAGTTGGCGCTGTTGGCCAGTGAGGGATCCAGGATCTGCTGGAACTCCAGCCACTGGTTGGCGTCCATCATGTCGGCCTTGTCGCCCGTGTAGTGCGAGATGCCATATTGGGCGGAGACGCTCACTGTGGGAGCCTCGCCAAACTTACCCTTCTTGGTGGTGAGGATGATGACGCCGTTGGCAGCACGTGAACCATAGATGGCGGTAGACGAAGCGTCCTTCAGGGTCGTGAAGCTCTCGATGTCGTTAGGATTGAGCGAGAGGAAGGTCTGCTGTGAGATCTCAGAGCCGTCGAGGATGAACAGGGGCTCTGTGGATGCGTTGATGGAGGTCACACCACGGATACGCATGCTGGCAGTGGCCGAGGGCTCGCCCGATGATGTGAACACCTGCAAGCCAGCGACCTGGCCCTGCATGGCGTCGGCGATGTTGGCGATGGGTCGGTTCTCCAGCGTCTTGCCAGAGACGGTCTCCACCGAACCGGCGATGGTGCCGAGCTTACGGGCTGTACCGTAACCTGTTACGACGAACTCATTCAGCGACTCGCTGTTGGGCTCGAGCGTGATTTTCATGTTGCGTCCGGCCTTCACGGTCTGCGGGGTCATGCCGATGTAGGAAATCTGCAACTTGGCGCCAGCGGGAGTCTTCAGTGAGAAGTTACCGTCAGCGTCGGTGACAGTTCCCGTGTGGGTACCCAAGACCTTGACAGAGGCGCCCACCACGGGCGATCCGTCTTCGGAAGAGGTGACTGTGCCGGAAACCTGACTTTGCGCCAAGGCCATTCC
>JBNMMB010000062.1:0-20560 GCA_050875105.1 Prevotella sp.
CCGCGGCGAGGGTCACGACGACGGTGCGCTGGTCTTTCGACACCTTGACGCTCTTCACGGGCTGGAGCTCACGGTCGGTGAAGGCTTCGCCCTTCTTCCAGAGTTGCAGGGTGACGAGGACGCGCGCGCCCTCCACATGCTGGCGCAGGGTGGGCAGGGCGCAGGTCTTCGCTGCTGGGTGGAGGCCCTGGGGGAAGATGACGTCGGCCGGCTGGTCCCATCCGTAGAGGGGCACCATGGCGAGCGTGTAGGCGCCATTGCTGACGGTCTTCACCTGCTGGCGGCCCACGGTGCGCTCCGCCACGACGGGCCGCTCGGCGCCCTGCTGGGCCAGCGAGTAGTGGCCGAGGGTGATGTCGGTGGGCTTGCCCACAACCACGCGGTCCACGCGCAGGATGCCGTCGGGCAGTGTGATGTCGGCGAGCTGATAGCGCACGGTGGTGTCGGTCTCGAGCACCGCGTCGCGGCGGTAGATGCCGTCCTTATAGTCGCGGAAGGTGTAGAGGCGGAGCACCTCCCACTGGCCCTTCTGGTTCACGGTGCCATAGTTCATCGAGATCTCGCCCTTCTGGCCGTCGGCCATCCAGGGGAACTCCGTGTTGTAGGCCAACTTGTTGTAGTTCTCCGAACTGCGGAACTTCTGCCAGTCGCTGGCTACCGACTCGTGGCACCACGAGCGCATCTCGGCTGCGCCACTGTTGGGATAGTCAGTGATGAGGAGTGTCGAGGCAGGCTGGAACTTGTTGTAGACCTTGCCCTTCTGCAACTCGTCCTTCCAGGGGCCTTCGTTCTCTGTGGCGGTCCAGTACTTGGAGTCCTTGGGCAGGAGCAGGCCGAGGAAGGCCTTGCCGATCCAGAACACACTGCCGCGGCAACTGTAGATCTGCACGGCGGGTGCAAAGGGGCCATAGAAGCCCATCGTGGGGATGCCGTTCTCGAGGAAGTCGGGATGGGTGAGGAACTGCAGGAGCGAGGCCGAGGCGATGCGACGCATCCAACCATAGTTGACGTCGCTGAAGCCCGCATACTCGAGCAGGGGCAGCGGTGTGACGGCGGCAAAGCGATAGCAGATGCTGCGGCCCCACATGTTCATGCGTCCGTCGCGGGCGAACATATAGGGATAGTTGTTGACCAGGTCGTGCTCATGGTCGATAAACTGCTTGGCGATGTCGGGATACATGCGGTTGCCAAACATCTCGGCCCACAGCGGACCATAGCTCTGGTAGGCCCACATGCTGTAGTAGTCGTAGGCGGGCGCGTCGTTGTACCAGCCCTCGCCACGATAGCGGTCGAGGAGCTTGTGGAGCCAGTCGGTGAGCTTGCCCTCATCGACCTTGTAGCCCTGGTCCTTGAAGAAGCTGAGGATGTAGACGTTGAAGAACATCCAGTTGGAGCCGATCGTCGGGCCCTCGCCATAGCTGAGCATGAGCGAGGCCAGGGCGTCTTTCTGCTGCTTGGTCAGCGGGTCCCAGAGCACGCTCTGCGCGCCCTTCATCGAGATGCAGAGCGATCCGAGCTCGAGCAGTGTCTGGCTGGGGCCTCCCGTGCGGTGGGCGATGTAGCTGCGGCTGTTGGGGTCGGTCAGTCCCACGAGCTGGTGGCGGTAGTAGTCGGCCACGCGGATGCCGTGGATGGTGAGGTCGGGGTTGTCCTTGAGCAGCGGGGCGGCGATGAAGAGCGTGCGCGCCAGCCCCTCGATCTTGGCCACGGGTATCTGTCCCTCATTGCGCGGATAGGTCTTCTCGAGCTCCTTGGGGAAGTACATCTGGTCGTCGAGACAGTGGATGTAGCTGAAGGCGCCCTTGAGCAGGTATTCGCCCGCCTCGATCCAGTGTTGGCGTGTCATGCCCGTGTAGGGACTGAGCTTGTAGTCGGGGTTGTCGACATGGAAGACTTTGCGGTCGGGGGTGGCGGCATGGCCCGCCAATGTGAAGGCCATGCAGAAGAGAAACAGCAATGTGGTTCTAAAACGATGCATCATAATGGGTTTTTGTGTGATATCTGAGCAAAAATACAAATAAAATCGCAGACCATCCCCCTTTTCTCCCCGATATTTTCTGCCAGTCGCCACATTTCAATAAAAATATGCAATAGGTGACGTGAGACACGTCACCCACTACCAAGCCCGGCCGTAGTGGCGGATGACGCGGCCGTCGTAGGTCTCAGTGCTGTGGAGCACAGCCGTGGTGGGCAGCGAGGGCGCAACGACGCCGTCGGCGACGGTGAAGGGTGCGGTCTCCACTCGGATCTCATCCCACAGGTCGGCGTCGATGAAGGCCTGGAGCGTCTGTGGGCCTCCCTCGACGAGGAGGCTCTGGCGATGGTGGTCGGTCAGGTAGGCCAGGGCCGACGGGATGTCGGCAAAGGCGCGGAAGCCCTCGGGCACCGTCTCGGGATGACTTGTCAGGACCAAGCGCTCGGGCGACGCACCACTCCACTCGCGCACGTCGAGCCGTGGATGATCGGCCTGGAGCGTGCCCCGCCCGACGAGGATGGCGTCGCTGTGGGCACGGAGGCGGTGGACCAACATCTGCGTGAAGGGCGAGGAGAGGCGCAGGGGCGTGTGACAGGCAGGCGCCTCCTCGTGGTCAGCAGGCATGGGGACCGTGGCGTCGGCCGATGGCCGATGGCCCACGATATGGTTGGCCGTCTCAGCCCACTTGAGCAAGATGAAGGGCCGATGGTGCTCGTTGACCGTCATGAAGGCACGGTTGGAGGCCAGGCACGCGTCGCGCAGCACACCCACCGTGACCTCGATGCCAGCCTGGCGCATGCGCTCGATGCCGCGGCCTTGCACCTGGGCGAAGGGATCGGTGCAGCCGCAGACGCAGCGCCTGACGCCCTTGCGGATGATGAGGTCGCAGCAGGGCGGCGTGTGGCCCCAGTGGGAGCAAGGCTCCAGCGACACGTAGATGGTGGCGCCAGGCAGCAGCGTCTCGTCCTCGGCGCGCACCGACGCAAAGGCGTTGACCTCGGCGTGCGGCCCGCCATAGGCCGAGGTGAAGCCCTCGCCAATGATGCGGCCGTCGGCCGCCACGATGACCGCGCCCACCGAGGGGTTGGGCTTAGCGGTCAGCTGTCCGCCACGGGCGATCTGCAAGCAGCGGCGCATGAATGTCTCGTCGAGTTGTTGTTGGGTCATGATCATTCTTGATTTTGTCGGGGCAAAGGTAGGGAATAATTGGGAGAAGAGAGAGGGAAAAAGGAGGAAAAGAAGAGAGAAACGCAGATTGGGCAGATTGGGCATATAGGCCCAATAGGCATAATAGGCATAAGAGGCATAATAGGCCCAATAGGCATAATGGGCATAATGGGCATAATGGGCATCATGGGCATCATAGGCCAGAAATTAAAAAGGCTCCCCAAGCCTCTTGTGCTTGGGGAGCCCCTTCTTATTGTTTCAGCTTACCGCTGATGATTACTTCTTCATGACCTTCTTGGCCTTGCCGTTCTCGACCACGATGTAGAGACCGGGCTTAGCCATAGAGGCTACGCGCTGGCCGTTGATGGTGTAGATGGCATCGGTCTTCAGGGCAGCGTTGGTGTTGATCTCCTTCACGCCAGTGATAGGACCATTCCAACCGTTGTTGTCGCCAGTCTGCAGGAGCTTCAGACCCCAGTCGACGACTGAGAACCATGTGCCCTCGAAAGCCTTCGGAGTGCGGAGCGAGTCAGAAGTCATACCAATGGTCAACTCGTGGTTGACAACCTCGGTTGTCCATGTCTGCTTCTGCCAGCCAAAGCCATTGCCGTTGTTGGCAAGGTGGATGGCGCCGAGCTCGTTGTTGGTAGGATCAGTGTTGTAACCACGGGTAGCCTCCTCCCACAGCGGACCGAACTTGTCGGAAGCCACGATGATAGAGTCGGAGCCGTCGGCGGCAGTCTGACCACCGATGCCGAAGTCGTTGTGCGTGACGTTGAAATAGTTCAAAGGAATCTCATTCCATGTGGTGTCGGCCTTGTTCTCGCCGTTGACAGAGAAGACGAAGGCGCCAGCGCCTGAAGAACGAGTGTAGACAGAAACCTCGTAGGTACCGTTGGGCAGGCCCACGACCTTCTGGTCAGCGTAGTAGTTGAGAGCACCCTTCGTGCCGTTCCAAGAGTCGAAGTAGCGGTGGCTTGTCTGACGGTTGTCGTAGTACTGGCCGCTTGCGGTGTTGGTGTTACCGTTGCCCTTGTTGAGGTTCCAACCATCCTCGGCAGCAGCGTCGGGGTTCTGGATGTTGCCGGTGTAGTCGGTAGCGTTAGGATTCTTCTCGTAAGCCTCCTGAGCCTCAGCCTTGGCGATGGCGTTGTTGAGCTGGGCGATGAGGGCGTTCACGGTGTTAGCGTTCTGGATGGTGTCGCCGAGTGTGAGCACCTCAACCTGCTTAGCGAGCGTGTTGGCGAGAGCCTCCTTGGCGATGGCAGAATTCAGAGAGTTAGACACAGAGTCGACCTTCTGGGCGGCTGTATAGTAAGTGTCAACGTAGCGCTTCAGCTCAGCGATCTTGCCGTCGACAGCGGTATAGGTAGCCTCAGAAGAGGTGAGGTAGCTGTTGGTCTTCTCCCAAGCGTAAGCGGCGATGTTGTGGACTGGAGCGTAAGAAGTCTCGTCAGCGATCTTGGCAGCGACGGTAGGAATGGTCTTACCCTCAGCCATGACCTCCGTGTACTTAGCCTCAGAAGTGTTGCCGAGCTTGATGCCGTTGTTCAGCACATCGATGTTCTTGTCGGCGTTGTAAGCGTTGATGCTATCCTGCACGGCAGCCTTGTCGGCAGCGTAGTGCATGCCAGCCACGAGGGCGGCAGCGGCCTGCTCCTTCTTGACAGTAGCGGCAGCGATCTCCTCAGCGGTGCAAGGACCGACATAGTAGAGCTTGAAGTTGGTGGCGCAGAACCAGCCACTCTGGTCGCCGTTGGCACCTGTGCCAGCAGCGCCGATGGTGAGGCGGCCGTCAGAGACGAGCACCTTGCCAGAAGTCAGTGTGGTCCATGTGCCATCGTTGGTGCCTTCCACCCAGTTGCCAGTAGCCAGAGGCTCAGAGGCAGCCTCCTCCAGCGGACTCTTGGCGAAGACGTGCTGGTCGGTGACATATGCGGCCTGAGTGATGAGGTCGGCAGAGACCTTATAATAACCATTGGGCAGGTTGACGAGATCCTGGTTGACGCTGATCTCGGCGAAGTTGGTGGCCCAAGCGTTCCAGCAAGTACGGTTCTGAGCGAAGTTCAGACGCTGGTCGCCCTGTGTGAATGAACCCTTGTACCAGCCAGTGGCGTCGAAGTCGGCGTTGCTGCCGCTACCATTCGTGTAGTTGGCAGAACCGTCTTCCTTGGTGGCGTTAGGATAAGTGCAGGTGCCGTCGGCAGCCACAGTGGGCTCCAGGCCGTCCTTGATGAACCAAGGATTCTGCACATAGTAGGTGAAGTCGGCAGGATCGGCCTCAGTGGCCTCCTTGCTGGCGAGATAAGTCTTGATGGCCTTGTCGAGGGCAGCAATCTGAGCCTCGATGTCGGCGGTGGTGCCGTTGGTGATGGCCTCCTCAGCAGCGTTGACGGCAGCGTCGAGGGCGTCGACACCAGGATATTCAGTCTCACGCATCTTGTTGGCCTTGTTCTCAAGAGCCTGCACCTTGCTGATATTCCCCTTCACAGCCTTGAAGCGAGCCAGGGCGGCGGCAGCCTCGTCGTAGGCAGCCTCAAGCGTGGCCACGTCGGTAGATTCTTGCGCGTCGTAGATCTTATCCTTGGCGTCCTCAACCTCCTGGGCAACGCCTTGGTAGTCTTGGAGACCAGACGCCACCTCGTCCATGTCGGCGAGGAGCACGTCGAGGTCGCTTGAGAGGATATCCGCACGCGACACATCGTCGGTCTTCGTCAGGCGGATGTCGTCGATGCAGACATAGGGGTTCTTCACCGAACCACCGTCAGACTTGAAGCCGAAGGTGATGGTCAGCGAGTCGGTGGCCGTGATGTCGATGGAGTGCTTGGTCCACTTCTGGGCGTTGAAGCCCTCATCGTCCTTCACGGTGTCGCGGCGGCAGATCACCTGGGTGAGGTTCTGCACCTTGTTGTTATCCTTACTGCCCTCGTAGTTGGTGTTGTAGACCCAGTAAGACAGGGTGTACTTGCCCACGGGCACGTGCACGTTCTGTGTGTAAGTGGCCCATCCGCCCCAACCGGCGCGGAGATAGAGGAAGCCCTTGTTGTCGTCGCCCTGAGCCTCATCGGGCTTGCTGGTGGGAGCCTCAAGGAAGCCTGTGCCATCATCGCCGATAGCCACAGCCTTGGGATTCAGGCCATAGGGCAGCGTGCCGAAGTAGGTCCACTCGGCCAAAGAGTTGTTGTTGCCATTGGCACCCTTCCAACCCTTCACGACACCGAAGAAGCCATTCCAAGCCGTAAGGCCGTCCTTACGCTTCTTGGAGCTGATGCCACCCCAAGCATAGCCTGTGCCGTCCTCGGCCAGCCATCTTTGGCTTCTGTTGCCTTTAAAATTAAACGACTTGTCGACGATGGTCTTGGTGGAGCCGTCGGCGTTCCACGTCAAGTCCTCATCGAAACCAGCATTGACGATGTACTTCGTGCAGTCGTCGCCAACCTGATCTTGCGCGAATGTTGGAACAGCCAACATCGTTGCAAGCGAGAGCAGTAATGCTTTTCTCATACGTTGTTGTTAATAAATGATTTAGAAGATTGTAATTTACCTATTGTAATTTGGGGGCAAAGGTACACCTTTTTTATTAATAAGAGGATAAATAATCGGTAGATTAGGTTAACTTTTAGATATTTTTAAAGGGTAAGGGCGGTTTTTTGAGGGGAAGGGGCAAGGGGGACGATGGGCATAATGGGCATGATAGGCCCAATAAGCATAATAGGCATAATAGGCCCAATAGGCATGGGGAGCCTATTGGGCCTATTGCATGGGGCCACACCTCACTTGCGGCCAAAGTCGGCGGGGATGTCGCCCCAGCGGCGGGTGTCCCACTGCAGGATGGGCACACGCACGGTGTGAGTGCGGAGCCACTGCTCGGCTCGCTGGATGACCTGGTAGAGCTGTTCGGTCTGTGCATTGCGCACGAGCTTGGTGCGGCACTGCTTCTTCTTCACCCAGAGGATGGCGTTGTAGGAGTCGGAGTAGAGCGTCTTGTCGGTGACGCCCTGCTTGTCCCAGAGGGCCAAGGCATGGACGATGGCCAAAAACTCGCCGATGTTGTTGGTGCCATGCACGGGGCCATAGTGGAAGACCTGCTCGCCGGTGGTGAGGTCGATGCCCTGATACTCCATGGGGCCGGGGTTGCCCGAACAGGCGGCGTCGACGGCCCAGGCGTTGGGCGTCACCTCGGGAGGCAACTGCAGGGCGACCTTCGGCGGGCCAGCAGGTGCCGCGGTGGGCGTGGCCGCGGGTCCGGCAGACGACGGAGCCGCAGACGACGGCGCTGACGGCGTGGTCGAGGCGGCCTTCGACTGAGAGGGATAGGATATTTCCATGTGATGGATGATGTCTTGGATTTGTCGCGCCACACGGCGCGGGGCTGAGGCGAGCTCCTCGGCGCTGACGGTGGCCACGGTGTAGCCCATGGCGTTGAGGTCGGCCCGGCGCTGCTCGTCGGCCACGGGGCGCTCACCACGGAAGTGGTACTTGCCCGCGAGCTCCACGATGAGACGACGGACGGGACAGGCAAAGTCGGCGATGTAAGGGCCGACGATGTGCTGCCTCACAAAATGGCACGACGGCGGCAAGCCCCGGAGGATGGTCCACAGGGCACGCTCGTCGTCGGTCATGAAGAGCTTGTCTTCGCGGGCGCGGCGCTCCAGCCATTGGCGCGAGGGATCGCCCGCCTCGCTGGGCACCCGAGGGGCGCCCGCAGGCTGGCGTCGGTTGTCTCGGGCCATGGCCTTACATGCGCTCGGGCACCTCGATGCCCAGCAGGCCCATGCCGTTGCGCAGGGTCTTGCCCACGTTGGCGGCGAGCTTCAGGCGGAAAGCCTTCTCGGCGTCGGTGTCGGCAGAGAGGATGCTGTAGTCGTGGTAGAACTGGTTGAAGAGCTTGGTCAGCTCATAGCAGTAGTTGGCGATGCCGGCCGGGTTGTAGTTCTCGCCAGCGTCCTTGACGGCCACCTTGACGGCGTCGAGCTTCTGGATGACCTCCACCTCCTTGGCGTTGGGCGCATAGGCGGCGTCGGCCTTGAGGGCGTCGATGCCAGCCTCGTGGGCCTTGCGCTTGATGCTCTGGATGCGGGCGTAGGTGTACTGGATGAAGGGACCCGTGTTGCCGTTGAAGTCGATCGACTCGGCGGGGTTGAAGAGCATGTTCTTGCGGGCGTCGACCTTGAGGATGAAATACTTCAGGGCGCCCAGTCCGACGATGCGTGCCACCTCCTGCTTCTCATCCTCGCTCATGTCGTGGAACTTGCCGAGCTCGTCTGAGGTCTGGCGTGCCTCGCCGACCATCTGTGCGATGAGGTCGTCGGCATCGACCACCGTGCCCTCACGGCTCTTCATCTTGCCGTTGGGCAGGTTGACCATGCCATAAGAGAAGTGGACGAGGTCCTTGCCCCACTTGAAGCCGAGCTTGTCGAGCAGGAGCGAGAGCACCTGGAAGTGATAGTTCTGCTCGTTGCCCACGACATAGATCATCTTGTCGATGGGGAAATCATTGAAGCGCATCTCGGCGGTGCCGATGTCCTGGGTCATGTAGACCGACGTGCCGTCGGAGCGGATGAGGAGCTTCTCGTCGAGGCCGTCGGCGGTGAGGTTCGCCCACACGCTGCCGTCCTCGCGCTGGTAGAAGAGGCCCTTCTTGAGACCTTCCATCACCTTGCGCTTGCCCTCGAGATAGGTGTTGCTCTCATAGTAGATCTTGTCGAAGCTGACGCCGAGGGCCTTATAGGTCTGGTCGAAGCCGGCATAGACCCAGTTGTTCATCTTCGTCCAGAGGTCGCGGATCTCCTGGTCGCCCTGCTCCCACTTGACGAGCATGCGGTGGGCCTCCTGGATGAGGGGCGCCTCCTGCTTGGCCTTCTCCTCAGCCTTTTCCTCGTCCATGCCGTCGGCCACATATTGTGCCTTGAGCTGTGCGATCTCCTCGCGGTAGTGCTTGTCGAATAGCACGTAGAAGTCGCCGATGAGGTGGTCGCCCTTCTTGCCGGTCGACTCGGGTGTGCAGCCGTTGCCCCACTTGAGCCAAGCGAGCATCGACTTCATGATGTGTATGCCGCGGTCGTTGACGATGTTGGTCTTGACCACCTTGTTGCCGTTGGCCTCCAGGATCTTGGCGAGGCTCCAACCGAGGAGGTTGTTGCGCACGTGTCCGAGGTGGAGGGGCTTGTTGGTGTTGGGCGATGAGTATTCGACCATGACCAGCGGCGCGTCCTTGCCCGCCTGGCGCATGCCGTAGGTGGGGTCGGCGTCGATGGTGTCGAGCAGGTTCTGCCATGCCTCGGGGGCGATGACGAGATTGAGGAAGCCACCCACGGCGTTGTAGCCGGCCACGGCCTGGGAGAGGCGCACGAGGGCCTCGCCGAGCTCAGCGGCGGTGTCCTGGGGCTTCTTGTGCGACAGCTTGAGGAAGGGGAAGACCACGAGCGTGAGGTTGCCCTCGAAGCCCGGCTTGGTCTTCTGCAACTGGACCATCGACGGCGCGGCGTCGACTCCATAGAGCTCCTTCACGGCAGCCAGTGCCGCGGAGCTGATCTCTTGTTCTATATTCATCTGATACAGTGTTTATTTTACCTTTTGTGCAAAGTTACGAAAAAACTGAACCAATACGGGTAATTGGCCCCACAAAATGAAAAAAAACTGGTCTTGCGGGCCCCACCGACTGCGCAAGGCGCATCGGCCGCAACAAGCGACGCGACGCGCGACGACGCTTCTGCCAGAGCGCGCCATCATCTCCATCACTGGACGCAGAGATAAACTTTTATGGTGGCGAAGCGTAAGAAATACGGCTTTATTCATGGTGTTTTGAAAGATAATTCGTAATTTTGCATCATCTTTGCAACCATTAAGCGCTCTTTTTATGACACAGACCATCACTCTCAATATGCTTCAGTCGGCTGGCGTCGGCGCCCTTGCCCTCATTGTGGGCATGGTGATGACCCGCAAGATCAGCTGGCTCCAGAAGTTTTGCATCCCTTCTCCGGTCTCCGGCGGCATCTTGTTTTCCATCGCCACGCTCCTCATCTACATCTTCGCCCACGTCGAGATCACGTTCGACGGCACCCTGAAAGACGTCTTCATGCTCGCCTTCTTCACCTCTGTGGGCTTCCAGTCGAACCTCAAGGTGCTCCGCCAGGGCGGCCGGACGCTCGTCACGATGCTCTTGTTGCTCGTGGCCATCATCGCCCTGCAAGACCTGTTGCCGCTGTGCATCACCAAGGCGCTGGGTGTCAACCCGCTCGTGGGCATGGCCGCCGGCTCGATCTCGATGGCGGGCGGCCACGGCACGGCAGGCGGCTTCAGTGGCGTGCTGGAACACATGGGGCTCCAGGGCGCGGCCACGGTGTCGCTGGCGGCGGCCACCTTCGGCCTCATCGCCGGATCGATGATCGGCGGGCCCATCGCCGAGCGACTCATCCGCAAGAAGCTCACCTCGGAGCACATGGAACCCAAGGACTACACCATCGACCCCGCCATGGCCGGCATCGAGAGTGAGGAGTCGCTGCCCGCCGGACAGGCCAAGCACCTGAGCACCAACGAGCACGAGTTTCAGCAATACGCCTCGGCCACCTACGCCCTGCTGCTCGTCATGGCCCTCGGCACCGTGGCCAGCCAGCTCCTCCAGCACACGGGCATCACCTTCCCCACCTATTTCGGCGCCCTCATCACTGCCGCCATCGCCCGCAACGTCATCGAGCACACGCGCTGGCGCAAATACCTGGAGATGGAGAAGATCGTCAGCACGGGCAACATCAGCCTGTCGGTGTTTCTCGGCATGGCCATGATCTCGCTCAAACTGTGGGAGTTGGAGTCGTTGGCCCTGCCACTCATCCTCATCCTGGTGGCCCAGGTGGTGGTCATGGCCCTGTTCACCTATTTCGTGGCGTTCCGCCTCCTGGGACGCGACTACGACGCCGCGGTGCTCGTGGCGGGCTTCTGTGGCTTCGGACTGGGCGCCACGCCCAACGCCATGGCCAACATGAGTGCCGTCTGCTACAAGTATCACTACTCGGTGAAGCCTTTCCTCATCGTGCCCATCATCGGCGCCATGTTTGTCGACCTCATCAACACGGGCATCATCACCCTCTTCCTCAACGCCATCGGCTGACGGCGCACGAACAGCTCACTCTCGCATAGAAATCGAAAGACTCAAGTTTCCTATTTTCTCTTTTCATCAACAAAATCGAAAAAAAATATCCATAAGCGCTTTCGTGTTTTAAGAATATTGATTACCTTTGAAGCCTAAAAACCATCACGCAGCACTTGCAAAAGCGCTGACGCATAGTGCCGTAAGGCGGAAAGAACCAACTAGACAGACGGAGGCACCTTCACGCTCGTGAACTACGCCAAGCCCAACATCTTCCTCAGCCGCACGTCGTGGGACGGCGCCTACTACCTGCTCGACCTCTCGGCATCCAACTACAAGAAGTATGCCTTCGTGGCACACAAGGACGACACGGGCTGGTACTTCGCCAGCACCGACACAACCTACATCGGCTTCAACATCGGCAACGCCAACCTCAACGGCAACCTCACCGAGAAGGCACACTTCATCGTGACGGCCAGCGACGAGCACCCGGGTTACTACCGACTGGTGAGCGCCGACGACCAGCCCTGCGAGGGCACACACGGACTGCCCGTGCACCTCAACTCAAGCGGACAATATCTCGTCACCACTTTCAACGGCAACCAATACTTCCCCGACTACATGGGCGGCTGTGAGCTCGTCGACGACAGCACCACGCCCGTCATCGACACCGAGACGGGATGGATACACCCCCTCGACGCCAGCCATGAGCTGTGGGCCTTCGCCGACACGGCCGACGTGGCGCCCTATCAGCAGCGCATGCAGCTCTACACGCTCATCACCGACCTGGAGAAGCAACAGCTCGACGTGCCCGAGGAGGGATATGCCGCCGGCTGGCAGGCCTGGGTCGACGCGGCAACTACCTTATATAATAAGGAGGCGGTGACCGAGGCCGACAACACAGCGGCCAAGCAGATGCTCGACGCCAAGACGAAGCTCTATGAGGAGATCAAGAAGGCGAAGGCCATGCTCGACGATGCCTCAGACGCCACCTTCGAGGCGGCCATCGCCCAGGCGCTCGAGGTCTTCACCACCGTGACCGACGCCGCACAGCAGGAAGAGGCACAGAAGACGCTGGTCGAGGCCGAGGTGGTCTTCAACGGCGGCAAGGGCGACATCACCAACTTCGGACAGAACATGAGTTTTGAGGATCTCTCGGCACAGGGTGGCGCGGAGACCTCGGGCGTCGGCGCCACGCCCACAGGCTGGAACGCCTATGCCGGCGGCAAGCAGATCGTCAGCGCCGACGACGCCAGGGCTGCGGGCTTCACCGCCTGGTATGGCGTGAACAGCGACAGCGAGGGCGACGCCAAGGACGGCAACGAGTCGTTTGGCATCTGGAACCAGGCCATTCCTGAGTTTGAGCTCTCGCAGACTCTCACCGGACTCGACAACGGCACTTACCGCATAGAGGCAGCCGTGATGGTGGGCGCCAACAACCAAGGGTCGCGACGCACCACACAGCGCATCTTCGGCAACCTCAACTCCACGCTCTTCGGACTCGAGAGCGACTATGATCCCACCTGCTTCGACCCGCAGGAGGTGCTGGCCTACGCCAACAACACGGAGCTCAAGACCGACCGCGAGATGCAAAACATGACCTGCGACGCTTACGTCTACGACGGCACGCTGACCTTCGGCTTCCGCACCAGCGGCAACCTCGCGGCGGCCAAGCGCACGGCAGCCAACGCGCAGGGCGGCGACGGATGGTTTAAGATCGACAACTTCCGCATCGCCAAGATGGGCTATGTCAAGGAGGACGCGCTCAACATCTACAACTTCTACTTCGACAAGCTCATGGCGCTCAACAACGAGAAGATGCAGGAGTCGGTGGCCAACAGCCTGCAGACAACCATCGACAACAACTACATCGACGACGACGCCACACCCGAGGCCATCGACGCGGCCATCATGGCCTGTAAGAACATGCTCGAGCCGGCCACCAACTCAGTGAAGCTCTACAAGAAACTGGAGGACGCCCTCGAGGAGCACTACAACAACCTCGACAAGTATGCCCTCTACGACGGCTATGACGCTTACCGCCAGGTAGTGGAAGATGAGGCACAAGGCATCTTCGACGACGGCACGGCTGGCGAAGAGGAGATCGACGCGGTCATCGCCAAGATGAACGCCGCACTGGAGGCCTGCAAGGTCGGCGGCGTGAAGGTGGGCAGCGAGGCCACAACGCTCATCAAGAACCCAAGCTTCGAGGACCTCACCGCACAGGGCGGCGAAGGCTCTGAGTCGGGCGGCGTGGCCGCTCCACCGACGGGCTGGACGCTGACCGTCAACGGCGACGTGCAGGACGCGTCGACCATCATGAGCCAGGGCCTCAACTGGTGTGCCATCAACACGGGCGACGCCATCGACGTGATCGACAACTCGGGCACAGTGCACACGCAGCAGCCCACCGACGGCGAGCATCTCTGGGGCATCTGGGCCTCGAACATGCCTGAGGTGGAACTCTCGCAGACCATCAAGGGCCTGCCTCAGGGCACCTACCTGCTCAAGGCCGACGTGATGGTGCAGCACAACTGGGCCGGCAACAACATCACCACGCAGCGCATCTTCGGAAACTCATGCGTGCAGATGTGGGGTGAGGTGGACTACTACACCAGCAACGCGACAGCCGACATGTTGGCAGCCGCCGAGTTTGACGCCAAGGGCCTCGACACGCTGAAGCACATGACCTACGCGGGCTACACCTGCGAGAATGGCGACGCGTCGACGGCACTGCTCAAGCCCATGATGCTCTACTTCGACGTGCAGGCTGACGGTGTGGCCACCATCGGCTTCCGCACCAATGGCGTCAACAAGGACGGAGGCACCTTCGCTGAAGGCACAGCCGTCAATGGCGCAGGATGGTTCAAGGTGGACAACTTCCGTCTCTTCTTCGTCAACGAGGAGAGCCATGTCAGCGGCATCGGCGGCATCGCCAACGATGGCACGCAGGAGGTGACTGGCCAGGAGTTCTACTCCATCGACGGACAGCGACTGGCTCAGCCGCGCAAGGGCGTGGTCATCGTCAAGACACGACTGGCTGGCGGCAAGACCATCGTCAACAAGACCATCGTGAAGTAACGACCCTACCTCTTTGATTATCTCTACAGCCCGGTTCCCCACCACGCAAAGGGGGAGCCGGGCTGTTTTTGTTTTCCTTCGATCACACACAACAGGACCACCTTCTCAAGCGGGTTTGGAGGGAACGAGACAACTGAAACGGCTCACCACTGAGTACCCGATATCAAGTACTGTTGGCTTCTCTACCAAGTACAGCTGGCTTCTCTATCAAGTACTGCCGGCTTCTCTATCAAGTACTGCTGGCTTCTCTATCAAGTACTGCTGCGATCAACCAAAGGCGGCGGCGGCTGGAGTAACAACAGCGGGCTTGTTCACACGCCAACGACAGGTCGATCTACCTGTGGGCAGACTCCGTAGGCAGACGTGCCCCACATTCGATTGACGACCACTTTGCAACCGGGTTGCAGGCAGCAATGTGTAACTTTGCAGCAGAATTCAAAACAAGCATCTGCTATGAACAAGAAACTACTCAGAGTCATCCTGACGGCCGTGCTCCTGCTGGGCGCATGGCTGCTCACAAGGAGTGTGCCGATGCCCGTCTGGGCACAGCTCGTCGTCTATCTCATCCCCTATCTGCTCATCGGCCACGACGTGCTGGCCGAGGCCTGGGAGGGCATCCGCGAGGGTGATCCCTTCGACGAGGACTTCCTCATGGCCATCGCCACCATCGGCGCGCTGCTCATCGGCTTCCTGCCGGGCGCCGAGACGCAGTTTCCCGAGGCGGTGTTCGTGATGCTCTTCTTCCAGGTGGGTGAACTCTTCGAGGACTATGCCGAGGACAAGAGCCGCGACTCCATCTCGAAGATGATGGACATCCGGCCCGACACGGCCACCGTCGTCCGCGACGGCGAGGAGCGGGTCGTGGCCCCCGACACCGTGGCCGTGGGCGAGACGGTCGTGGTCCGTCCGGGCGAGAAGGTGCCGCTCGACGGCGTCGTCACCCGTGGCGCATCGAGCCTCAACACCCTGGCGCTCACGGGCGAGAGCGTACCGCGCAACGTCAAGGAGGGCGACGACATCCTCTCGGGCTGTGTCAACCTCTCGGGCGTCATCCAGGTGGAGGTGCGCAAGGCCTTCGGCGAGTCGACGGCCTCGAAGATCATCCAACTCGTGGAGAGCTCCAGCGAGAACAAGTCGAAGAGCGAGACCTTCATCCACAAGTTCGCCCACGTCTACACGCCCATCGTGGTGGTGCTGGCCCTGGCGTTGGCCTTCATCCCGCCGTTCTTCTCGGCAAGCTATGCTGAGGGCTTCGCCGTGTGGCTCTATCGCGCCCTGACGTTCCTCGTGGTGAGCTGTCCGTGTGCCCTGGTCATCTCGGTGCCCCTCACCTTCTTTGGCGGCATCGGCGGAGCGTCGCGCCAAGGCATCCTCATCAAGGGTGGCAACTACATGGACACGCTGGCCAAGTTGGGCACGGTGGTGTTCGACAAGACGGGAACGCTCACCAAGGGCGTGTTTGCCGTCGACGCCGTGCACCCCTCTGAGCTCGACGCCAACGAACTGCTCCACCTCGCAGCCCATGTGGAGCGCCACTCCACCCACCCCATCGCCGCCGCCCTGCGCGAGGCCTATCCGAATGAGCACGACAACTGCACCATCGACCAGGTGGAGGAGATAGCCGGACAGGGCGTGCGCGCCAAGGTCAACGGCAAGACCGTCTGCGTGGGCAACCAGAAGATGATGGAGGCCGTGGGCGCCGAGGTCACAGCGTGCGAGAAATGCAAGGACCTGGTGGGCACCGTGGTCCACGTGGCTGTGGACGGCCGGTACGCTGGCCATGTGGTCATCTCCGACCAGGTGAAGGCCGACTCGGCCGAGGCGCTGAAGGCGCTGAAGACACTGGGCGTGGGCCGCACGGTGATGCTCACCGGCGACCAGCAGCGTGTGGCCGAACACGTGGCGCGCGCCATCGGCATCGACGAGGAGCACGCCAGCCTGTTGCCCGCCGACAAGGTGGAGCAGGTGGAGCGCCTCCTCCGCGAGCGCACGGCAGGATCGACCCTCGCCTTCGTGGGCGACGGCATCAACGACGCGCCGGTGCTGGCCCGGGCCGACGTGGGCATCGCCATGGGTGCCCTGGGCAGCGACGCGGCCATCGAGGCCGCCGACGTGGTGCTCATGGACGACAAGCCCTCGAAAATCGCCACGGCCATCCGCATCGCACGCCACACCATCCGCATCGCCCACGAGAACGCCTGGTTTGCCATCCTCGTGAAGGTGGGCATCCTGCTCCTGGCCGCCTGTGGTCTGGCTGGCATGGCCCTCGCCGTCTTTGGCGACGTGGGTGTCATGGTGCTCGCCGTGCTCAACGCCACCCGCGCCCTGCGCACCAAGTAAGAAAGAAAAACTCGCGGGACCCACGCGCATCCCATAAGGTTCATCCCTCATTTCCACGTTGACGCAATAGCGCATAAACGATTGCATCAGCCTAAAAATGAGGAATGAACCTTTTCTTTTACACCTCAATTATTTGGCCGTCTCATTTGAAAAGTGTAATTTTGTGGCACTGATTTATATTGAAAAGTGTCATTTTCAAGCAACCAATGTTGTTGAAAAGTGTAACTTTAAGGCACCAAAAGTTATTGAAAAGTGTAAATCCCATGCTGTACAGGAAAATTGAAGCTTACATAGAAGCCCATTTCAAGACGAACTCCGACAAGATACTCATCTTGGAAGGAGCTCGCCAGATAGGCAAGTCGTATATCATCAGACAAGTCGGAAAGCGTTTGTTCCCAAACTTTGTGGAACTCAACTTCGTAAAAGACGATGAGGGAGAGCAGACTTTCAAAAACATCAAGACGACAGAGGCGTTTTATCTCAACCTCAGCATGATGGCCGGCAAGAAGCTTGGCAATTACGAGGACACACTCATCTTTTTGGACGAGATACAACAGTATCCCCAATACCTCACCATGCTGAAATTTCTTCGCCAAGACAAACGTTATCGTTTCGTCGCCAGTGGAAGTTTGCTTGGCATCACCTTGCGTTCCACCACGTCTATTCCCATCGGGAGCATCATATGCAAAGAGATGTACCAGCTGGACTTCGAGGAATTTCTCATTGCCAATGAATTTGGAAGAGAAGCATTAGATGTCATGCGACAGAAGTTTATCGCCAGGGAGAGCCTCAGTGAGGAGATGCACCAGCGCGTCATGGACTTGTTCAAGAGATACCTATTGGTGGGCGGCATGCCCGACGCCGTCAACACATACCTGGCCACGCACAACATCGTCAGGGTTAGGGAGATACAGGAGTCCATCCACTCCATGTATGGCGAGGACGCCTCCAAATATGAGCACGACTGTGGGCGGAATCTTCTCATCCACAGGATCTTCGACATGATTCCCTCACAAATGGAAAACAAGAAGAAGCGTATTGTTGCCAAAGACATCCGAGACAAGGAAGGCGACCGTTTCAGCAGATATACCGAAGAATTTGAATACCTCATCTCGTCGGGCATCACACTGGATGTGCATGCCATATCCAACCCCAAATACCCGCTGAAGGAATCGGCCCAAAAGAACTTGCTGAAGCTCTACCTCAATGATGTTGGCATGCTTACCGCCGAGCTCTTCCACAACAACCTTAGACCCATCCTGCAAGATGAGAGAAGCATCAACCTGGGATCAGTCTACGAGAATGTGGTGGCACAGGAGCTAAAGGCCCACGGGCATCACCTCTTCTATTATGACAACCGCAAAAATGGCGAAGTGGACTATCTCATCGACGACTATTCTTCGTTGACAGTATTGCCCATCGAAGTGAAATCGGGCAAGGACTACACCGTATACAGCGCCTTGAACAAACTGCTTGCCGTGGGCGACTATCATGTGGCGTCGGGCCTGGTCTTGTCTAACGAGCGACGAGTGAGACAGGAAGGCAAAGTGACCTACATGCCCATCTATGACGTGATGTTCATCGACGCCACGGGAATGAACGATGAAGATGTCTACTTCTGAGTCAAAACATGCGTTTAGAAGATTGAAAAACAAAGATTACAGCACAAATATTTTGCGCAGCAAGAGATTTTAGGTATCTTTGCAACAGGCAATATGTGAGCCCATAACATGACCACTCACTCTTAAAACGTCCTGCGCATGGCCAAGTTTATCAACCCCTTCACCGATATCGGCTTCAAGCGAATCTTCGGACAGGAGATATCCAAGCCTCTGATCATCGACTTTCTCAACAGTCTTCTGGCTGGCGAGGAGCACATCGTGAACATCACGTTTCTCGACAAGGAGCAGCCCGCCCTCTATGAGGACGACCGCTCGCTCATCTACGACATCTACTGCGAGACCGACAAGGGCGAAAACATCATCGTGGAGATGCAAAACAAGTCGCAGCCCTACTTCAAGAACCGCAGCGTCTACTACATCGCCGAGGCCATCTCCAGGCAGGGTGAGCGTGGGGTAGAATGGAAATACAACATCGATGCCGTGTATCTCGTGGCCTTTCTCAACTTCACCCAGTCGGACTTCGACAAGAAATTCCGCACGGATGTGGTGCTGGCCGACAAGAAAACCCACAAGCCCTTCACCGACAAGGTGCGCATGACGTTCATGCAACTGCCCTTATTCAACAAGGAAGCCGACGAGTGTGAAAATGATTTTGACAAATGGATTTATGTACTCAAGAATATGGAAACCTTAACAAGACTGCCGTGGAAGGCCAAGAGCGCCGTGTTCCAGAGGCTGGAACAGATTGCCGACGTGGCCTCCCTCACCAAGGCCGAGCGACTGAAATATGACGAGGGACTCCGCAAGTACCGCGACACCCTCTCTGTGCTCGAAGGAGCCAAGCAAGACGGATTGACCGAAGGTAGAGCTGAAGGTAGAGCCGAAGGTAGAGCTGAAGGTAGAGCTGAGGGTAGAGCTGAGGGTAGAGCTGAGGGTAGAGCTGAGGGATTGACCGAAGGAATGGTTAAAGGCGTAAAAAAAGGAAAGCTGGAAACCGCCAAGCGAATGCTCGCCATGGGAATCAGCACTGATGTCATCACAGCTGCCACAGGACTCACAAAAGACGAAATCGAAAGCGATTTGTAAAGCGACACGGCCTGCACTCAAGAATATGAAACCCTTAACAAGACTGCCGTGGAAGGCCAAGAGCGCCGTGTTCCAAAGGCTGGAACAGATTGCCGACGTGGCCTCGCTCACCAAGGCCGAGCGAGTGAAATATGACGAGGGACTCCGCAAGTACCGCGACACCCTCGCCGTGCTCGAAGGAGCCAAGCAAGACGGATTAGCGGAAGGTGCACAAAATGAAAAACGGGAAACCGCCAACCGCATGCTCGCCATGGGAATCAGCACAGACATCATTGCGGCTGCTACGGCCCTCACCAAAGAAGAGGTCGAAAGCGCCAATGACTCAGCACCTACCCCATAGGGGCGCAACGCGAGATGAGGCTGGCTCCGCGTGAGGCATGGTGCGAGAACACGCACTAAACATAAGAAAGGCGGTCAGCGACGCACACACCCTGGTTGTGCTTCGCTGACCGCCTTTCCGCGTTTTGTCGCCTCATGGGCGCCGGCTTACTTGCCGAGCTTGGCCTTGGCCTTCTCCACGTCCTCGTCCTTGGGGCGCGGCTCCTTCTTGGCGAGCATCACCACCTGATAGACAAAACTCGTGACCCACTCGCGGCTGAAGCCCAGGCGCTGGTTGTACTTGCGGATGCCGAGCACAGCCTTCACCACGCCGGGATCGGTGAAGTCGTTGCGGTCGAAGATGTCGGCCACTGTCTTCTGCGTCATCGTGAAGATGGCCTTCTTGAAGATCGAGGGCACGCGGAGCTTAAACTTCATCAGGTTGCCGATGAGCATCATCAGGTCTTGCGTGAAGTTTTGGAACTGTATGAGATAGACCTGCACATCCTGCAACTTGTGGCAGTTGCGGCGAATGCTCTGGTCGATCTCCTTGAAGAAGGAGTCGTCGGTGCCGTAGATCTCCTTCATCATCTTCTTGCAATGGCTCTTCTCGCCCACGCCGAGCTTGTTGTTTTGTGTGGGCACGTGCAGGGTCGACTTGAAGAGTCTGAGGTCGGGCAACATGCCAATGTTGGTGATGCCCAGCTGTGCTGCAAGCGCCGCCTGGAAATAGACACGCACCAGCGTCATGTAGTCTTCCATGCCGCCCGTCTTGGCCTCCTGCTGCTTGGAGCCGAAAATCTTAGATAATAATCCCATAATATTTCTTAAACTATTTTTCTTGCCATCACATGATTGTGACGGTGCAAAAATACAACAATAAGG